>CAZDDB010000018.1:0-24307 GCA_964504105.1 uncultured Acidobacteriota bacterium | reverse complement strand
GCCGGCCAGACAAAAAAGTGCACTTCAATCACCGGCCGGCGGGACGCCGGCGCTATAAAACTGCTTCCGGCACTCCGTTCATCCTTCATCCTTCTGCCTTCATCCTTTGGTCGCGGCCCGCTAGGGGCGCGCTGTGGTATTCTTGTTCCGAACATTTTTCCCATGAATCCGTATGACGGGCAAGATCGAGGATCTTTCACCATTTCCAAAAGCCAACATCCTGGTAGCGGATGACACCGAGGCGCTGCGCAAAACCATAATAATGATCCTGACTGAGTCAGGCCTGGTGGAGTCTTGTTTTGAAGCGCGAACAGGACTGGAAGCGCTCAAGGTACTCGTGGAAGAGAAAGTTGATCTGGTGATTTGCGATATCGTCATGCCGGAGCTTGATGGTTTCAAGTTCCTGGTTGCGAAGGCGCAGCGCCCGCAAATGAATGAGATCCCCGTTCTGATGCTGACTTCCCAGGAAGATGTGACCCTGAAGATCAAGAGTCTCGAACAGGGAGCAAGCGATTACATTGTGAAGCCCTTTGACGAAGGGGAACTGCTGGCCCGGGTGAAAGTTCATCTGAAGCTGAAATTTCTTCAGGATGAATTGAAAAAGAAAAATGCCGAATTGCAAGAGTTATCCGGAATTGATCAGTTAACCGGAGTCTCCAACCGCCGCCGCTTCATGGAGTTTTTTGACCGGGAATTTTTCCGTTCCAGGCGTCATCGAAACGAATTGTCCTTTGCTATTTTTGACGTGGACTTCTTCAAACAGATCAATGACCGTTTCGGACATCTGGTGGGAGACGCTGTTCTGGTGCAGATTGTCCGGATGATCGAAAAGAGCATCCGGTTGAGCGACATCATTGGTCGCTATGGCGGAGATGAGCTGATCGTTCTTCTTCCTCAGACCGATTTGGAGGGCGCTCTTCTTCTGGCCGAGCGGATCAGGACTCAAATTGAGAATTTCGAGTTTCCGGGCGCAACCCAGGCCATAAAAATCACCGCGAGTGCGGGAGTTGGCACCTATCCGCACATCGCCGCGACGAAAGTGGATGAGCTCCTTCAGAAAGCAGATGAAGCCCTCTATCGTGCCAAGGCATACGGGCGCAACCGTATCGAAATTGTCCGTTAGGCCCTCAGAGTACCTTGATGACCACGAGCGTTGAATCATCATGTTGCGGAGCTGTTCCCACATAGTCGGCGATACGATCCAGGATGGCATCCGAGAGGGAAGCTGCCGGTAGGTCTGCAAGAGAAGAAATCAAGGGCAGAAGACGCTCTTCTCCAAACTCTTGCTCCTTCGTATTCATGGCTTCTGTGATCCCATCGCTGAAAAGCAGCAGAATGTCTCCCGGTTGCAGCTGCACGGCTTCTTGCCGGTAGGTGGTGTCGGGCATCATTCCCACCACCATACCACCGGTCTTGAGGCGCTGAATGGAACCATCTTTTCGGCACAGGATGGGGGGAAGATGGCCTGCATTCACGTAAACAAGAAGCCTGCTCAAATCATCGTAAAAGCCATAAAAGAGCGACGCGTATTTTCCTTCGGTGGTGGAGGAATACATCAAGCGATTGATATCCCAAACCAGCAGCTCCGCTCGATCCCCGTGCAAATGCGCATGACTGCGAAGAAGTGCCTGGAGGCTTGCCATCAGAAGCGCCGCAGAAATTCCCTTGCCGGAAATATCCGCTACCACCAATCCAAGGCGCCCGGGACCGATCTCCAGGAAGTCGTAATAGTCGCCTCCGACTTCCCGCGCGGCCTTGCAGATCCCCGTGTAATCCAGCGTTTTCATTGCGGGGATTCGTTGAGGGAACAATTGCGCCTGCATTTGTTTTGCGATTTCGATTTCACTTCTCAGCTTCTCCTGTTCGGTAACCTGATCAATGAGCAGAATGTAATGGAGCGCTATCGCCATTTGATTGGCTACGGCCAGAAGAAGCTCTTTATCTTCTCTGGAGTAAGGTTCTTCGGATAGCTTTTCTCCCAGACTCAGAAACCCGAGGAGCTGCTCATTGGTGACCAGCGGCACGATGAGCCGTGTATTGAGCCGCTCCAGTACACTCCTTTCACGATTCCTCTGATCGGATGGAGAATCGATCAGGGTTAATTCACGAATCCAGGAATCGGGATGATCCCAGTAAATTTCGACGGCTCGAGGCGCGGCAATTGTTTCCCGAAGTTTCCTGGCGACAAGACCGCCGGCGGGCAGCAAGAGATGCTCAAGTGTTTTGGGAAAAACGATTCCATGGATCTCTGATTCCGATCGAGCGCGAATTCCACAGCACTGAAAGTCACCGGCTTTTCGATGAACCCAAACGATGGAAGATTCGCGGACTTGTTCCGGGTCTTGAGCCGCGTCTACGACTCTTGCTCCGCGCAGAAAGACGGCCACGCGATCAACAATTAATGCGTGACTGATTTGAGTGATTGCCAGGTCAATGAGTTGTTCCGGTTCTTCCGGCTGTTGCTGGATCGCGCGGGTCAGGTCGCCCAGAATCTTTTGAGCGTTGTACGTTTCACGGAAAAATTTTCGGTCAATGTAGGGCATCACACGGCGATTCATCGTTGGCAGGGCCATGGCAAGACCGAATGCCAGGGCTGCAAGGACCGCCAGACGCCAGCCGAAACCCGGGTCTGCCGAAACCTGAAGATGAAACGTGGTGGTACCGATGGTCAGGTACAGGGCCGTAAAAATCAGAACCGCTTCCATGATGTAAAACCCGCGAGATACAAGTAGATACTGCAGTCCACGCCGGAGGATCATGCGAATTTCAGAAACCCGATGCTTGAGCACAACGTAGATGAAAGAAGCAGGAAAGCCGGCTGATAGAACAATCACCGTAGCGATCAACCACCAGGAAAGATCTGTTCCTTTCGACTCCCAAAATGCATAGGCGACCACAGAGGCAGGAATCAGAACACCACTGGTGATTCCCGCCAGCAGGATCGTGATTCTTCGTTTTTCGTCTAAAGCCGGCGCTTTGAACGTATTCATAAAGAGCGAAGCCAGACCGGCGAGAACCATCATCAGATCGAATCCTGAAGAAATCCTGACCGGGATGGACACACTGTCTCTCAGATGCCAGTAATTCTCAAAGGAAACGGACTTTGTGAACTCCAACGCGAGAGTTTGCGCAAAGCCTAGAAGAGAAACTACAAGCATTGCGTTTTTCAGCCATGGGGCTCTTCGTTCCAGATGAGATGGTGAAGGAAAAAGAAGAAAAAAACGGAGAAATAGGTAACTCGCGAAACAGCTTTGCGCAAGGTGGAAAAATAAACTGAGCTCTCGCACTCCGGGAGGGTACAGGGGGATGGCGCCGGTGGAGGAGATAACTGCAGAGAAGCCCAGGAAGAGGAGGCAGGCCAGGAACGCATGATCGTCTTGCGGCCGTGAAAAACCCATGAAGAGCCCGGCAAAAACGATCACGACCGGCAATAACAAACTGATCCAAATCAAAAGGAAGCTATTGGCCGTCACGATGTTTGAGGCGGGCTGGGGCGGCACACTCAACCCCATTTCCATGCCTGCGCGCTTCACTACCAGAATCCACGACTCATCTCTGCGTATAGTTCGCATCACAGTGCCAAGATCGAACAAGCCTGAAATGCGCTTGCCCTCTCCGTGAATGTTGTAGGCTTCGATTACGCGATCTTCTTCCCGCAGGCCGGCTTGAAAAAGTTCCTTTTCTTGAATGGATTCTACCGTCAGGTATTTCCCTTCAATCTTGTAGGAAAATGGAGGCACCCGGGAACGCGTAGGGGCTAGAAAATACTCATAGACAGCAAAGCCGCGATCAAGCAGCGCACCAACTGCGAAAAGGAGCAAGATCCAGACACGCCTGTTCATAGGTGACCAATCAGATTATAACCACGGAGCGAAAGAAACGTGAGAAGTCAATTCACTGGGGCGACCACAAGGGTCGCCCCTACCACGTTGGGATCGATCATCTCCTTGTTGATTTTTTGAGAATGGAAAACTATAATCACAATCTCGAATTGGGAGCATTGAATATGGCTCAAATCCTTTCAAAGATTTCGGAGATTCGCGAAAAAGCGGCCGGGGCGATGGAAGACGTTCCGGATACGTTGATCGGGACAGTGATCGCATTGACGCTGCTTACTGTTGCGGGGCTCTCAATTCTGATGGTATTTGGGTACCTGCTCACCCGATGACTCAAGAAGACATCATTTCTGTTTTTCCTCTGCCCAACGTCGTTTTCTTTCCCCAGACAAATCTCCCGCTTCATATATTTGAGCCGCGGTATTCGCAAATGATCCGGGAAACGCAGGCAAACCATCAGCTGATCGGCATGTTTTTGCTGAGACCGGGCTGGCACGACGATTATTATGGAAATCCTCCCATTTACTCTGTTGGTTGCGCGGGAGAACTGGCGTATGTGGAGTCGCTTGCGGATCAGCGTTATAACATCGTGTTGCGGGGGCTCTACCGCGCGCGTGCGCTGGAAACGGTTCAGGAGTACCCGTACCGGAAAGTCCGTGTTCAAATCCTTCCCGAGACTCTTTCAGAGAGTCCAAAATTGATCCGGCAAATGCAGATGAGTCTTCTGGCAGATGTTGCAAAACTGATGTCTGATCTGGAGAACATCGATTCTTCTCTGGAGTTTTCCCAGATTGTAAACTCGATCGCGTCGAGTTTGGATCTGGATGTGGATCTGAAGATGGAGCTGCTTCAAAAGGACGATGTCTTTGTCCGCGCGCGATTGTTGCAGAAACTGCTGCGCAAACGGGTGTCCATGAATGAGTGGGCACGGAAGTTTTCGCCTCTCCGGCCCGATGATCCCACCGTGAACTGAGCGCAGGCCCTTACACCATAAATCCAGGATACCGTTCGTGCGTTCTTATATAATAGAGGTTGGGAACTTTCGGATGGACCGTGTGTCTAATGGATTTGATTTGGGAGGCGACGGTGACCCCCTGGAGTAAGGCTGTATCGATTTCGATGCCGGTTCTCGAGACAGATCAGGAAACGGCGATCACAGAAGCGCAGACCCGATTTGTGGGCGAGTTGCAGTCCGGAGACGAAAGGGCATTTGAGCAACTGGTCGCTCAGTACGAGCGGCCGATCGCCCGGTTTCTGTATCGCTATTTAGGGAATTCGGAAGAAGCGAAGGAAGTCTGTCAGGATGTTTTTGTGAAGATCTTCCGCGGAATCAATTCGTTTCACAACAACTGCTCGCTCAAGACCTGGATTTACCGGATTACGCTCAACACTGTCTTGAATGAGAAGCGCCGCTGGTATCAACGGTTGAAGGACCGGTTCGTACCCCTCGAAGCGATTTCCCGTACACGTTATGATTCCATTCCCGACCCGGCGTTGTCGTTGACCATGAGCGACCGGTGCCGGAGTGTGAGTCTTGCGCTGCGAAAGATGCGGCCTGATCAAAGGGCGATTCTGGTGATGCGCGATCTCGAAGGGTTGAGCTACCAGCAGATCTCCGATGCCCTCGGTCTGGCACTGGGCACAGTGAAATCCCGTCTTGCCCGTGCCAGACAGGAGATGAAAGATGCGATTCAAGACCTCATTTAGAACTCTTTCGGAGTGCAATGAAATCCGGGAAAGATTCTCAGAGTACGTGGACGGAATTCTTTCGGAAGAAGAACGGATTTGTGTCCATGATCACCTCAAGTTCTGTCCATCCTGCAGCGATCACCTTGACGATTTTTGCAAGACCCTTTCCATCCTGGTCGAGTTTCGTGAGGAGTGCCTTCCCGATTCCATTCGGGAATTCCGGCTGCCGCGATCCACGTTTGTGGAAGTCTTTCCGAGCATTCGGAAGGAAGATCCGCCGCCGTCACTGGCTATGTGGGCGCCGTACGTATACGCAGTTGTGCTGCTGTCTTTGCTGGCCTCCGGGTGGGAGCTTGCTTACCGCTATACGTATGTTCAGTTCTACAACGCTTCCAATTACGTTGAAGTCGTCGCCAAGATTTAGCTCTTGAAATCCCGCCGCGTCCGGATCTATTCCAGGAAGGATTGTCATCTTTGTGACGAGGCGAAGGAGTTGTTGCGGGAGTTTTCCAAAAGGTATCCGCTGATGATTGAAGAAGTGGATATCGATCAGGACCCGGATGCTTTTGAGAAGTACCAGCATGAAATTCCGGTTATCTTTTTGGAAGACCGCAAGCTGTTCAAATATCGCATCGATGTGAAAAAACTGGAACGCGCGCTGAAGTAGAGGCGCGCGCTGTCTGCGCTGTCTGCCCGATGTTGCACCCAGCGTAATAGAATTCGGCTTGTCCGTACGGGCTGAATTCAAAATCGCCGATCGCACCATGGCGTTCCAGTTTACTCAATCCTTCTTCCTAACGGCTTTGAGTTGAACCGGATCTGTGCCGTAATTTTCGATTCCCAATGTTTTCTTTTCCGGGTCCACTTTCAGTTTTACAGCAAATCCCATCCAGCCCTCACCTATGTTGTTTTCGTCCAGTTGCAGTTGCACCAGCGTCATCGCGTAATCCAGTGAACGACCGCTTCGCCAGGCCTCCGCCATAGAGACCGGACGATCTGTTGCGAGTACAATGCGACGATTTTTTCCATCCTGAAACTGATGGGCATAATATAAACGATAGCCGAGTGTGTTCGGTAGCCGGAGAAACCCGGTCTCCTGTTGCTTTTCAAGAATCTTGATCATGGCCTCTTGGCCTTGTTCTGTAAGCGCCTTCAACAAAGTTTCTCTCTCTTCATCTGTTGTCCAGCGCGTGATCGTGACCTGTAGTTGCGAAGCAAGGCCTTGGCCCAAAGCAAACGCGTTGGCATAGTAGGTCTCTTTCATTTGCGTTTTGTCTTCTGCAAAAACTGCATGGCCGGCCAGAAGAACAATTGCAACTGTTGCGATCAGTGTTTTCGTTTTAGTCATAACTTTTCTCTCCTTCGATTTAAGTTAAGTTATTATATCCGGTATTTTTTCTCGGTTGATCCTTCTACTTTAGCCAAGCTTCATGCCACCATGGTCGAAAAGATGGTGATTGGGGGTAACCCGTTGAGACGGAACAGGAATGGGGGCTGAGGCCATGGACGATCTCGATGTAATCGTCGCTCCTGCGAGGGTCGCCATAACGTCTCCGGGTCGAATAGGGCGGGCAGGGGCGCTATTTCGTCCCGATGAGGGAATACGAAACTCAGGGATTGATTCCAGATTCGCGGCGATTCAAAAGCAAGTGGCTTGAAAAATACCCAGGCCCTTAGTGTTGTTTCATTCCAGGGAATCGGTTTCTCGAGCCGGAGTACCATCGGGAAGGTCTCGAGCCCCGTGAACAACAGATAAGACTTCGACTCGCCTCTTGCGGGTGAGGACTCGATAGATGATTCTGTAGTTTCCAACAATGATCTCACGAAGCTCGAAAATCGCAAACTCAGGAACCATCCGACCGGAAAACGGAAAATAGAGCAATCGTTTGGCTCTGTCCTTGATTTCTTTTCCGAATATCCGCGCAGCATGAGGATTATCCTTCTTAATAAAGTGAACAATCGATAGCAAGTCTTCTTGAGCTGGCATTGTCCAAACCAGTGTGTGCCGCTTTCTATTCATTCAACAGTTTATCCATCTGCCGCATTACTTCCGTGTGTTTCACGACTTTCCCTAGCTCCGCCGCCTGAAGACCCCGGACAATTGATTCCAACAAGCTGATACGATCCAAACGATTCTCGTATTCCCGGATATCCTCCACTACTGCTGCCGTGCGGCCTCTTCGAGTGAGGATGATCGGCCTGCGGGTCTTCTTGATCTTTTCGAGTAATTGGGCAGACCTCGTTCGAAAATCGGTAAGTGGCGTAACATCGTCCGCAAGACTTAGTTTCATTTCATCCTCCTGTTTTCAGTTTTTTTATCGTATGCTGAAAGTACTTCTAAAGATACGCTATTCTTACCGGCGACGTCAAATGGGCGCTTCCGTCGGACCCACTTGTGCAGAGCGACATTGCTACTGTAATCAACATCGACGATAATGAAACGCATTTCAAATTAGGAGGCTAGATAATGCTAGGATAGGACAAGAGAAAGGCAAAATAACTGGAAGAAGAGTTCTAAGAAATGATGATTTGATCTCCAGAATAGAACTCTCACAGCAGGGAACGGGTCGGAATACGAGGTTGATGATCAGGTAAATTACACTTCGCAACTGTATGAGTGGAAGTACCGTTTGAATACCTCTTCTAGAGTTTGTAAGGGAGGGTCATAGACTCGTCCCCATTTCTGTCCGGGAAACTGAATCGCCTGCAAGGGATGCTGCCTCAATATGAAGAAACTTATCAACAAGCCTGAAGCTGTTGTCATTGAATCCATGGCCGGTCTTGCCTGCGCTCACCCGGATTTACTGAAAGTTCACTATGATCCGAATTACATAACGCGTTCGGATGCTCCGGTGACCGGCAAGGTAGCTCTGGTGTCGGGAGGAGGAAGCGGACACGAACCGCTGCATGCAGGATATGTCGGAAAGGGCATGCTCGATGCGGCATGCCCGGGGAACGTGTTCACCTCACCCACTCCAGATCAAATGGAGGCAGCGGCAAAAGCAGTGAACGGAGGAGCCGGCGTTCTTTTCATAGTTAAAAACTATACCGGGGACATCATGAATTTTGAGATGGCTGCGGAACTTCTTCTGGCGGACGGCATCGAGACTGTGTCCGTCATCACAAATGACGATGTGGCCGTTAACGACAGTCTGTACACCGCAGGCCGAAGAGGGGTCGGGATCACTGTGTTTGCCGAGAAGATCGCAGGCGCGGCTGCTGAACGTGGGATGCCGCTCCAAGAGTTGGCCGGCATTTGCCGTAGCGTGAATGATCAGGGACGTTCGATGGGAATGGCGCTCACTTCCTGCACCGTTCCCACAGCAGGAAAGCAAACCTTTCAAATCGGCGATGACGAAATGGAAATCGGCATCGGCATTCACGGGGAGCCCGGCCGGACCCGGATGAACATGAAGAGCGCGTGCGATATCACTGCATTGCTGGCAGAATCCGTTGTCTCCGATCTCTCCCTAAAGAGCGGAGATGAGGTCATTGCTATGGTAAATGGCATGGGTGGAACTCCCTTAATCGAGTTGTATCTCGTGTACAATGAGTTGGCGAATCTGTGCCGTGCCCGGGGAATTCACATCGCGCGGCGACTGGTCGGGAATTACATTACGTCCCTGGAAATGGCAGGCTGCTCGATCACACTGATGAAAACGGATGAAACACTCACGTCTTTGTGGGATGATCCTGTGCATACACCAGCTCTACGCTGGGGCATTTGATGCGTATCATGGCGCTTACATCTGTGGATCTACTTCACTGGGTGGAAGCACTGCAGCGAATTTACGCTGAAAAGAGGGATTATTTGATTCAATTGGATTCAGCCATTGGAGACGCGGATCATGGAATCAACATGGATCGCGGTTTCACCGCAGTTCTAACGGAACTGGGCAAAACAAAAAATTTCCCGGATATCGGCAGCTTTCTGAAAACTGTTGCGATGACATTGATTAAAACAGTGGGCGGAGCGTCAGGTCCTCTCTATGGCACTTTGTTCCTGAGAGCGAGCGCTATCTGTTCCGGAAAGATGGAACTCGAATCTGCGGATGTTGTCAAGTTGTTCGAAGAAGGTCTCGATGGAGTCGTGCATCGCGGCAACGCGCAGCCGTTGGATAAAACCATGGTAGATGCGTGGACACCTGCTGTAAAAGCCATGAAAGTAGCGCTCCAAAACGGGGCATCTTTGGAGCAGATTATGAAGGAAGGGGAAGCCGCGGCAGAAGAGGGCATGAGGAATACCATCCCCTTGATTGCGAGAAAGGGCCGGGCAAGTTATCTGGGGGAGCGGGCCATTGGGCATCAGGACCCGGGCGCAACGTCCACCTTTTATATGCTGCGGGAAGCGGCGCGGTTGTGGAAATAGCAATGGTTGGAATCGTCGTTGTCTCCCACAGTTATATGCTGGCAGAAGGCTTGAAACAGATGGCGATGGAACTTTCCAGAGGTGGAGTCAGAATCGCTTCCGCCGGAGGAGTCGATGAAGTGATCCTCGGCACGAATGCGGACAGGATTCATCAAGCCATCCAGGAAGCATATTCAGAAGAAGGCGTCATTGTTTTATTTGATCTTGGCAGCGCTCTTTTGAGCACTCAAATGGCGATAGAAATGCTTCCAATGGAACAACGCGAGCGTCTGCGTTTAAGCGATGCTCCTCTGGTAGAAGGAACCGTGGTTGCGGCCGTGGAATCCTCAATAGGAAATTCGCTGGAGGAAGTGTTTGCAGCGGTTGGGCAAACCCGGTTGATGAATAAATGTGCCGGCTAGAAAAATTTCTATCCATGCCAGCTCCTAACTTTATTTGTTCCGGGTCCGCATCAACCGGTAGCTACAAGCTCCCTCCTAACGAGAAGTGACCGTAACCACCGAAGTTGCGGAATTCCCGGCAGCATCGTACGCGCGCGCCTGAAGCGTGTAAGTACCACCGGCTTTCTTGGGTACCCGCCACTTACAACTGTAGGCTGCCGTGGTGTCGGAACACCTCACCGCATTATTCACATAAAAATCGACTCTTGTTACTCCAACAGTATCCGATGCCGTGGCGCTGATCGTAACAGTTGTGTTGCCGGACACTGTCCCTCCGTTTGTTGGATTGGTGAGCGTTACGGAAGGCGGGACTACGTCCAAAACGGAAACCGTAATCGTTGTCGATGTGCCGGCATTCGCCGAGGTGTCATAAGCTGTTGCGTAAATGGTATGGGCGCCGGGAGAACCGCTGGAATCCCAATCTACACTGTATGGCGCGAAGGTATCCGTGCCTAAAGACACAGCGTTGTCCCGGTAGAATTCCACACGCGCCACACCGGCATTGTCCGAAGCATCCGCGCTAACGGGAACTGTCCCGCTGATCGAAGCCCCGTTGGCAGGAGATGTGATCGCAACTGCCGGCACGATGGTATCAGCCTGCCACTGCAGGAGCGTCATCGAATACGGTAGTAGCGAAAGAGGTAGATTCGGATCGAAGTTATTCAAGGTTTGCGAAGAAACAATTACATTTTCTGCGTTTTCATTGTTGTCGGTAATGGCGGCAGCCGTAAGCTGTCTGAGGGTAACGGTTCCCCCCGGCGCGCTACTACCTGTGAAATTGACCGTCAAGCTGCCGGTGCGGCTGAAATTAAACAGAACCAGTGAGCGGTTGTTGCCGTTAGCAAAGCCATAGGATTGCAGGAAGTGCGCATTGTCATACTGCACATAATTCACAAAAGGTTGGTTCCAGGTCGGATTGTCGCCCGAGTGATTGGTTTGCAACAGGTCCCCGGTCAGAGCTTCGTTGGCAAGCTGAAGAGCGAGATATTGCGGGCGTTTCCGGTTGGTCACTCCGAGATCCCGTTCTGCTCCCCAAAGTAAAACATACCCCCCATCGTCGGTCGGATTCGCGTACTGTGTGAAAGAATACAAAAGCTGATCTTTGATTCCCAGATCGCGAAGCATCATCAGCATGTGGTTCGCAACGGCAATTCCCGCCCCCACAGAAGGGGTGAAGGAGTTCAATGCATCCTGGGAGATGGCGCCTTGTGTGGGGTGCACATTTACTTCGTATACGGCCATCGGCACGGGCCTGGCGGAGGCTTGCAGCGTATCGTAGTCTTGTCGCAGGTAGCCGGTCTGCGATAACATTTCCGGTTCCGCAAATAGCGGTCCGAACAGTTCCTCATTGTTGGCATAATTATCTACGATATAGGCAAGGTAAGGTCCGACGGCAAAAGTGTCGTGATTCACGCTCGCGTTGTGAATGGCTGCGTTTCGGCTTACGTAACTGGCTTGCCCTCCCAGTATCAAATCGAACTGAGAGCTGTTGTAGTACGGGGAGCTCTTCATCGTGCCAAAAATTTCGCTTGCGCGGTTTCCATGCGGTTCGGCATAAAAAATCGCTTCCCCGGCAAAGTCGCCGTGATTCCACACTTCATTACCGAATTCCAGATGGATTCTGGAAAAAGTGTCCGTCCACGGAGCGATCCGTCCACGCGCGGCCCTGCGCGCTCCGTAGGGAGTGGCGCTCGATCCGGCCAGATACTCCATGAGGTTTGCCGCTTCCTGTGTAGAAAAAGTTGAGGGAAAGCAGTACCAGGGCTCGGCGCCAATGTACTCACTAAGTTCCAGAAATTCGTGCAGGCCAAGCTGGATATCATTGGCCGTGGTGGCTCGCGTGACGAAATCCGGCCGAAGTCTGGCCAGGAGTGGCGCGATTTGGTTGTCAAGTGAATCACCAAATTGTCTGCTCGAATAGCGTAGAATTCCGGGATGGAGATCCAGCAAAGCGTCCACTGCCGGATCCCTAAATGCCGTAGTATTGGCGGAATCACCGTCCGTTTGGATCAGGCTGACATCATCCAGCAAGACGGCAGTTTGATTTCCCGGACTAAATTGCAGTTGCACAGCTCCACTGGCGCTGCCGTTTTCCGTTGCGCTGAAATCGATGCTGTAAGTGTTCCAGGAATTGGAAAGATTGATTATCTGGTTCATGAAGATCGTATTGGAAGGGGATTGCCTTCGCAGATTAACGGTCAATCTTCCGGATCCTGCGGCGGCTCTTGCTTTGAAACTCAAACGGTAACTTCCGTTGAGCTGCAGAAAAGTGCCGAAAGTGCTTGTTTCAAAAACGGCAGATAAGGTTGCGGATTGTCCCTGCCCCGTTGCGGAGATGCGTACAGCCTGATGGCCGATGGTATCGGGAGCCAGGTCGGCAGCTTCGGTGGTGATGGAGGCGCCGCCTGAGGTATAGGAAATCCATCCGGTAGCGGCGCACCCGGGCTGCGGCGGTTGAACCTGGCAGTCAGTTCCGAAGGAGGTCTTGCGAACAATCATGTAGTCGCCGGCAGCCGGAATGATTGCGGAATCCGCGAACTGGAACAGCGTTCCATTTCCGCCTGATGGCGCGGTGGAAGAAGAAACAGTCCCTATGCGACCGCTTGCGGCGCCCCAGATGAATTCGTAAGTGGCGCCATTCCAAAATCCGTCCGGCCAAACAGTAATGGCAGGCGAAATCCCCGCTGGAGGCGGATTCGCAGGCGTGTAGGGCAGATCGTCCGTGCACGAGCTCGCGGTCCCTGAGGCGCAACGGACGATGGATTGGAAAATCTGCCCCTCAAAACCGGGATTCCGAAACACGAGCTGCTTCATGATTTGCCCGGAATCAAAGTAATTGACCCACCCCAGATTGATCCCGAAATGTTTGACCGAAGGGACTACTACAGTATTAGAAACGTCGATGGTGGTGGCGCCTCCTGCAATACCGGCTAACGCCGTCAAAATAAGAATCGCGACCCAACCAAGAAAGCCTGTATGTCTCATGTCTGCCTCCTAATTCCTTACGCAAAGATAAGCTGGGACAGACTTCCCGGGAATCATCGGTGGATGGGCTTTTGATACTAACTTTCGATAGGAGGCTAATCGAGATGGATGATTCCGCGTTGAAGGGCCAGGGCGGCCGCCTGAGTGCGATCGTCCGCCCCCAGCTTGGAGAAGATCGTATGAATGTAGCTCTTCACGGTGCCTTCGGTGAGACTCAGTGCGCCGGCGATTTCCTTATTGCCGAGCCCTTTCACGATCAGCTTCAGGACATCCAATTCACGTGTGGTTAAGTCAGATGCAGGCATATGTTCAGCGAGCTCTTTCGCCACTTCGGGGGGAATGCAGCGCTGCCCTGCATGAACGGCCCGGATGGCCTGGAGAAACTCTTTCTTGGGAGTGTCCTTCAACAGATAACCGCGTGCGCCGGCTCTCAACGCATGATGAATATCTGCGTCACCGTGGAAGGTAGTAAGCACCAGAATGCGAGCGTTCGGAAAATCCCGGCGGATGGACGCAGTGGCCTCGTGGCCGTTCATTTCCGGCATGACCAGATCCATCAAAACAATATCCGGGTGATGAATTCGGAAAGCCGCCACTGCTTCCTTACCGTTTGCAGCTTCCGCCACAACCAGCATATCCGGCTGCACACTGAGGATAGCGACCAAACCTTCCCGCACAATCGCATGGTCTTCTGCGACTAGAATTCGAATCCGCTTTTCGTTCGCCATGGCTCAAACGGATATTTCAACGAAAATTTGAGTCCCTTTTCCCGGCTCGCTCTGAATTTGGAGAGCGCCTTTCATCTGATCCACTCGCTCGCGCATTCCGATCAGTCCGAAGTGCCCGGGTGGTTGTGCAGAGCCACTTTCGGGAAGGAAACCTGCGCCATCATCCGCCACAGACAACCGAATCGATCGAACGTCAAAACTCAACTCAATACAAACGGAATGTGCTTTTGCATGTTTGACTGCATTCAGGACAGCCTCTTGCGCGATTCGCAATAGATTTTCTTCGACAAACGGAGGCAATTGCCTGGCTTTCCCATTTACATGAAGCTCGACCGGCAGCCCTGTATCCGTGATGAGTTCTCTGGTCAAGCTTGTCAGCGCTCCAAGAAAATCGGCCCCTTCCAGCGCCTGAGGCCGCAACGCGCCTACGCTGCGTCTTGCTTCCTCCAGACTTAACCGCGCCAGATCGAGCGCTTTCATTCTATGATTTTCAGACTGATCCGGAGCCACCTCCCCGGCCGCTTCCAATTGAAGCACGATCCCCATCAACCCTTGCGCCAATGTATCGTGTATCTCCCGCGCGATCCGCGCCCGTTCCGCCAGCACGGCTGAAAAGCGAGCCCGGACTTGACCCATCCGTAAGTAATGCGCGCTGAATCCAATCAAAATAAATCCCACCGCTACGAATGCATAAAACCAGATTGTTTGATAGAAATACGGCATTAAATCAAACGCAAAAGAAGCGCTGTTTTGGCTCCAGACGCCGTCACTATTGCCGGCCATCACATGAAAACGGTAGTCGCCGGGAGGCACATTTGTGTAGTACGCAATCCGGTGAGTGCCTGCGTCAATCCAGGATTCATCAAAGCCGTCCAGCTTGTATTTGAAGGTCACCTGATCGGGGGCTAAGAAGTCGAGGCCTGTGTAATGAAATTCAAATCTTCTTTTGCCGGACGCCAACGGCACAACCGCCTTGGAGCTGAAAACGTTTTCTCCATCAACGATCACTTGCTCCATGAGAACCCGGGGAGGAGTTGTGTTCATTCTTATCTGTTTGGGATCTACCATCGCGGCGCCCTTTACGGTAGCAAACCACAGCTTGCCGTCCGCTGTCTTCAAGCCCGCAAATTGTCCACCGTTGCACTCTTCGCTCTTCAAGCCATCCGCTTTTCCATAGGAAATGGACCGAACCATTTTTATCTTTCCTTCGGCAAAATCGTTAAGGTCATTCTTGCCGACTCGAAAGATGCCTCTGTTGCAGCTCATCCAAAGATGATTCCGGTCATCCTCCAGAATGAAGAAGATGGAATCATGAAAAAGACCCTGTCTGGTAGTGTAAGAGGTAAGCCTCCCATTCTTCAGTCGATTCAATCCACCCCTGGTCGCAATCCAAAGTGTCCCGGCGGAATCCTCATACAAAGCGTAAACAAAAGGACTCGACAAGCCCTCTTTGGCGTCCAGGGCAGTAAATTTGTTGTCCTTGTATCGGATCAATCCGCCTCTGGTGCCGATCCAGAGATTCTGGCGGCTGTCTTCATAAAGCGAGTATACAAAATCATTGGATAGTCCATCCGCTTCCGTATATCGCACGAAGCGGTTCTCTTGAAGCCGCATCAAACCACCTTCTCGCGATCCGACCCAAATATTTCCTTCGTGATCTTCCAGGATGGAATGTACGATATCACTCACCAATCCATCGCGCTGCGTGTAGACCGTAATCTTGCCGTCCCTGTACATGTTGAGACCCTGTCTGGTTGCGATCCAGAAGCGTCCGGCCCGGTCTTCGTAGATCGAATGAACTACATCGCTGGACAATCCATCCTTTGTAGTGAGTGTGCTCCATTTTCCGTCCCTCCAGTGATTCACCCCACCGCCTCTGGTGCCGATCCAAATGCTATCCTTTTCCTGAAGAAAACAGGAAACATTGTCATCCGACAATCCTTCCCGTGTGGAATAGCTTGTAAATTTCCCATCCTTCAGTCTGTCCAATCCTCCACCGTATGTGCCGATCCAAAGGCTTCCTTCAGGATCACCGTAGAGAGACCAGATCAGATCATTGGATAATCCATCTTTCGTGGTATAACTTGCAAAACCGCCGTTCTTGAAACGGATCAGCCCTCCGCCGTATGTGCCAATCCAGAGCGTTCCTGCAGAGTCCGAAAAAAGGGAGTAAATCACATTATTCGTAAGACCATCTTTACCCGTAAACACCTCAAATTTTCCATCCTTCAACCGGTTCAACCCACCACCGGTTCCTATCCAAAGGTTCCCCTCTGCATCTTCGGCGATCGAACGAATCGTGTCATTGGATAACCCATCTTTGGTTGTGTAACCAATGAATTTCCTATCCTTTAGCGAGCTCAGTCCTTTCCTTGTTCCGATCCAAAGTGTGCCACGCCGGTCCATGTAGAGCGACGAGACGACGTCGTCTATCAGACCGTCTTTCACAGAATAACTTTCGAGTTTCCCCTTGCTGAGCCGGTTCAGACCCCCACCGGAAGTGCCAACCCAGATACTGCCATCGGGGTCGGTCACCAGCGAATAGACATAATCATTGGATAGACCATCTTTGGTCGAATAGTTCTTGAACTTTCCATCCTTCAGTTGCGTCAACCCGCCTCCATAAGAGCCGATCCAAAGACTTCCCTGACCGTCTTCTAGAAGCGACATGATAGCGTTATCCCGGAATTCCGGTGTATTACTCCTATCAAAAACCGTAAACCTCACGCCATCAAAGCGAACCAGCCCTTCCTCGGTTCCAAGCCACAGATAGCCGTCGCGCGTTTGCCGGATTGCGAAGACGCTGTTTTCCGGCAGACCATTGTTTGTTGTCCAGGTTTCCAGCAAGTATTGCGTCATTGCTTTCTCCGGATTCAATGCCGCACAAAACAAGACTGGATACAAAAGATACAAAGCAAGCAGAGCAGGCCAACGATACTTCATCGGAGATTGCGTGAGAATACCGGTATTATAACGCGATTTGAAATAATCGAATGTAAAAAACTGGAACGCGCGCTGAAGTAGGGGCGCATGGCTTGCGCCCAATCAACTAGACCTGCATTTGCCGAAGGTAGGTTTCGTTGACCAGTATATCCCGGGGGCGCGCGCCGTCTGCCGGTCCAACGATTCCTTCTGATTCCATGCGGTCGATCATTCTGGCCGCTCTTCCATATCCGAGCCGCAGCCGGCGCTGTAAATGAGAAATGGAAGCCTGTCCGGATGTTACCACTACCCGTACCGCCTCGCTGTAAAGTTCATCATGGAAATCCTCGATCTCAATTTTGCTGACCGGTTCCTTCAGGATCGCCTCGTTGTACTGTGGCTTGCTTTGACGGATCCAGAACTTTGTGAGCCGCTGGATTTCTTTTTCGGAAACATATGCCCCATGGATCCTGGTTAACCGCGAGCTCATCGGTGGGATGAACAGCATGTCTCCCATGCCCAGCAACTGTTCGGCGCCTTTTGTGTCCAGGATCGTCTTTGAGTCATGACCGGACGGCATGCGAAAAGCGATCCGGCATGGGAAATTGGCTTTGATGATTCCGGTGACCACATCCACCGATGGACGCTGTGTGGCAACAATCAAATGGATTCCGACCGCGCGCGCCATTTGCGCCAACCGCTGAATCGATTCTTCCACTTCGCTGCCGCTCGTCATCATCAGATCCGCCAATTCATCCACAACGATCACAATGTAAGAAAGCGGCTTCAACTGTTTCCTTTGCTCATCGGTCAGACCCGCCTGCAGATCTTCATCCAGGAAGATCTGATTGAACTGCGCAATGTTCCGCACATTGAAACTGGCAAGCTGCCGGTAACGCTCTTCCATTTCAAAAACAGCCCACCGGAGCGCGTTGTTTGCCAATTTGGGTTCCACTACAACGGGGACGATGAGGTGCGGAATATCCTCGTAGAAACTCAATTCCAGCCTCTTGGGATCAATTAAAATGAATTTTACTTCCTCAGGAGTGGCCTTGTACAAAATGCTGCAAAGCATGGAATTGATTGCAACGCTTTTTCCAGAGTTTGTCGATCCGGCAATGAGAAGGTGCGGCATTCGCATCAGGTCGGTGACATACACTTCACCGTGAATCAATTTTCCCAGACCAAGCGTGAGAGGAGAGGTCGAATGCTGAAAGGCCGGATTGCCGATGATCTCGCGAAGAAAAATAGTTTCCCGAACTTTGTTTGGCACCTCGATGCCGATCGAAGCCTGACCTGCAAGGCGGTCAATCCGGATGGATTCCGCTTTGAGCGCCATCGAAAGATCGTTGCACATGCTTACGATCTTGCTGTATTTGATCCCTGCTTCCGGCTTGAATTCAAACGTAGTGACGATAGGGCCGGGATGAATTTCAGAGACGGTGCCTGCAATGGCAAATTCTCCAAGCTTGCCGGTGATCACTTTGGATTTCTCCACCAGCTCTTTCTTGTCGATGGTTGATTCGTTTGAAGGGGTTTCCAGAAGGGTCAGCGGAGGCAGAACAAAATTTTCGCTCATATCGCGAAAATCAAGCTGTACCGGTTGGCCTTCCTGCTTTGGTTTTGCAGGCGCCGTGTGCGCCGGGGCGCTGACAACTGCTTCCTTTTGCTGATCTGTTTTCTCTTTCCTGGCCTTCGGAACGGTGATCTCGGATTGTTGTTCAATGCGTTCGATGTGCTTCTGGATGACCTTTCGTCGTTCCCGGATCTTAATTTCGGAGTCTACTTTCTTGCGAAATCCGGTGCGAAGACTTCTGATTGCGTTCTGCAGGCGTCCGGCAATTCCTCCGGCAATCTCCCCCAGAGATAAACGGACCAGAAGCAGCAGAGATAGAATCAGGGCGGTCCCAAAGATGAGAACGGCGCCCGCATGACCGGCATTGTTCTGGAGCGTTCCGTTGAGTGAACTACCGATCCACCCTCCCGCTTCCAACGTAAACGTATTCCGGGTTCCGTCAGGAAGCGTCGATGCGGTCTGCCAGTGTCCCACAAAGAGATCCAGAAAGCCGCAAAGAGACAGAAGAAGCAACGCGCTTCCCAGGATCTTGGTATAGACGGCGTCCACCTGCCGCTGCAAGAAATCGGCAAATGCCGCAACCATCACGGTTCCCGCAAGCGCGTACGAGACGAGTCCAAAAAAAAGGAAGAGCAGATCCGCCGTATAGGCGCCCACCGGTCCCGTATAGTTTTCCACGCGGATCCGGTCAGAGCTCACATTGAAAGAAGGATCCAGCCGGTCATATGAAAAAAGAGACAGAAACAGAAACACCGAAAGCGCGAAAAGCATCAATCCGCGCACTTCCCGCTTTATGCTGTCTTGTGCCATCGATACACCAGAAGCGCTGCTCCAAGGAGTCCGCAGTAAATTGCAACGTAGTAAAAACGGGACTTCTGCAAAATCCGGATACCCAGGTACTCCATTGGCGAAATATTATATCACAGACAATCATATTACAAGTGTAATATGTGCTTGCACTTACTATATACAGGGGGGCAGACGGTGATTGCAGGGGCGCCATGCGCCCCCGCAGGTTGAAAAAGGGCGCATGGCTTGCGCCCGTCCGGATTGTAAGATCTTTCCCTTCGTTTCGACCAACAAGCGTAGGAGAAAACCAATGATCTGGATAAAGAAAATTAGTCTTGTTCTCATGTTTGCTGTTCTCACTGCGACTGCGAATGCGCAGGTCATAGAAAAGAAATCATTAAACCTCGATGGTGCGAAACAGGTGATTGCAGGCGCGATCGCAGAAGCGAAAAAGCTTGGCGCTCCCGGCGGGGTGATTGCTGTTGTAGATGATGGCGGAAACCTGATGGCGCTCGAAAGAATCGATAATACGTTTGCTGCGGGCGCGAATATTTCGATCGGCAAGGCCCGGACGGCGGCGCTGTTCAAACGTCCAACAAGCGTGTTTGAAGAGATCATCAAGAAAGGGCGTACACCGATGGTTGCGCTCAACGACTTTACACCTTTACAGGGCGGTATTCCGATCCAGTTTGATGGTCAGATTGTGGGGGCTGTGGGCGTCAGCGGCGCCGCCAGCGCAGAGCAGGATGAACAACTGGCGATCGCAGGCGCAAACGCGGTCACAAGCTCCGCCAATTCCGCGGCCGTTCAGTTCTTTGAACACGATGCGGTCTCGAAGGCTTTTGAAAAGGGGATGCCGCTGATCGAAATTGAAAACTACAAAGTGCACGCAAGCCACCGCGATGAAGCCGGAATGGCGGAAGTGCATGGGAAAGATACCGACATCATTTATGTGCTGGATGGGAAAGCCACATTTGTAACCGGTGGGACAGTAATCGACGGAAAGACCACGGCGCAGGACGAGATTCGCGGAAAGGAAATCAGCGGCGGCGAAACACGACAGTTGGGTAAAGGTGATGTGATGATCGTACCCAGTGGAGTTCCGCACTGGTTCAAGAAAGTCACCAAACCGTTTAACTACTACGTCGTAAAAGTTGCCAGATAGGGAGATCAGCCATGAAGCATGCTAATTTTCTTCTCACGCTTGCAGCGCTTCTAATAATGGCGCTAACGGCGCTGGTTGCTTTCGGTCAAAGTTCGGATGAAGTTCCAAGTGGACAACCCGAAGCGACGATCGATCTGGCTACGGCTGAAGGCGTCCAGTTAGCAAAAGGGCAGTGGCGCTACAGCGATACGAAGATCACAGAAGTCGACTTCAAAGCAGCCGGCCCGGACGGCCAGCCCACCGGGGCAGCGGTAAAGACTTATGATTACTCACCGCATGCAGGCGGTGTCAATTACGACGATTCCGCCTGGGAGACTCTTGATCCAACCACACTGAACAAGCGGCGCGGATACGGCCGCATCTCATTGAATTGGTACAGGATCAACGTCACGATTCCTGATCGAATCGGTAGTTACGATCCGACCGGATCGGCAGTTGTATTTGAGACATCCCTGGATGACTATGCTGAAATCTGGGTGGACGGTGAACTGCCGCGCGCTGCCGGTCAGAGTGGTGGATCCGTCGTGCGTGGATGGAATGCATCAAACCGGCTTGTGATCGGCCGCAATGGTAAGCCGGGACAATGGCCCGCTTTCTAATCCGCCTACAAATTTTATCTGGATGCGTTTTGCAAAACTTGAGTTTTACAAAGGATTGCCGGTCCCTGTTGCTATCACACCGCGTGAAGTGAATGTTGAAGTGATACGTTTGGATCCGGCCATCGATAGCATCGTTCCCCCGAATCCAAAAATTTATAAACTGGCGGAAGGATTCATGTTCACAGAAGGTCCGCTCTGGGTGCGCGATGGAAATTACCTGCTCTTCAGCGATCCAAATCACAACACCATCTACAAGTACACCTCTGACGGGCAGCTTTCTGTTTTTCGCGATAAGAGCGGCTACGCAGGCGCGGACATTGCGGAATACGGACAACCGGGGTCGAACGGGTTGACTCTCGACCGCGAAGGCCGGCTCACGATCGATCAGCATGGCAACCATCGCGTGATCAGACTTGAAAAGGATGGAACCGAAACCGTCCTGGCGGACCGCTATAAAGGGAAACGGCTGAACAGTCCCAACGATCTGGTTTACCGGTCGGATGGAGTACTGTATTTTACCGATCCTCCATTTGGTTTGCCGAAATTTTATGACGATCCGCGCAAAGAACTTCCCTATAGCGGCATCTTCTGCTTGAAGAATGGAAAAGTGAAATTGTTGAGCACCGATCTCAAGGGCCCGAATGGTCTCGCCTTCTCGCCAGATGAAAAATATCTGTACGTGGACAACTGGGATGAAAAGAAAAAGGTCATTCTACGCTATGAGGTAAAAACCGATGGTTCGCTTGTCAACGGGAAAGTATTTTTCGATATGACCAATGCGCCCGGAGAAGAGGCACTGGATGGACTGAAAGTGGATCAACAAGGAAATTTGTATGTCTCGGGGCCTGGTGGACTGTGGATCATTTCTGCTGAAGGAAAGCACCTTGGTACGATTCAGGCGCCCAAACTTGCCGCCAATTTCGCCTGGGGAGACGAGGACGGCAAGACTCTATATCTGACAGCCCGCTCAACGCTTTACCGGATCAAGCTCAATATCCCCGGCATCCGCCCATAGTCGGAGAACACAGAGATGTCTGCCACAGAGAACACAGCGCGGCCCTGACGGCCGCAACCAAGGATGAAGGCAGAAGGATGAAGGATGAAGCCAGCCCGCCAGATATGACTGTGCACGAATTTTCTACTGCGGGCAGGATGCCCGCGCTACCATGGTTCACAGAATTCTTGCCAAAAGGAGAAGAAACTCAACGTTAGTAACACAGAGACGTTTCTCTTTCTGCTGAATCACGCGATAGAATGAAACGGGCGATTCGACTCTGCATAGACCGGTGTTTCGCCGGAGGAGGGCACACCCATGATTGAATTTGGTTCTGATATTTGCGGGAATCTGGAATCGGCTGCAGGTCGCGAGTGGCTGGAGACGAATGGTCTTGGCGGCTTTTCGTCTTCTACCATCATCGGGCTCAACACGCGCCGTTATCACGGGCTCTTGACGGCTGCAACGAAGCCGCCGGTTGGCCGGATTGTCATGCTTTCCAAGTTCGAAGAAACCCTCATCTTCAACGGAAGAAGATTTGAGATCTCGGTCAATCAGTATCCCGGGGCGGTTCATCCTCAAGGTTATCAGTACTTGAAGCGTTTCCGGCTGGACCCGTTTCCTGTCTTCACGTACGAGGTGGAGGGTCTGGAGATTGAAAAATCGGTATTCATGATCTACGGCGAAAATAGCACGATCGTCCAGTACCGGCTCCTGGGAAAGGCGCCAGAAGGTGTGAGCCTGGAACTGCGTCCGTTGATTGCGTTTCGCGACTATCACAGCACGACTCATGAAAACGGATCGATCAATGCGGAGGTAGAGGATCAGTCGTCTCAAAAGACGATCAAGCCTTATGGTGATTTGCCCTCCTTATATCTGGCACATACACCGGCAGCACTTGATCCTGTTCATTTTTGGTACCGCAATTTCGAATATCAGGTGGAGCGGGAGAGAGGACTGGATTTCAATGAAGACCTGTTCAGTCCATTCGCCTTGAAGTTTGAACTGTCCGGCGGCTCGACTGCGGCGCTTATCACATCTACTGGGCCTCACGATGTTGCGAACGTTCCGAAATACGAACAGGCTGAGCGCGAGCGACGCCGAAGCGTTGCAACTCTGGCGCCCTTTCACTCTGACAGCCTACTTTTGAGCGCGCTGGTGGCAGCTGCGGATCAATATATCGTGAGCCGCGGCGATCAAAAAACTGTAATCGCAGGCTATCACTGGTTCAGTGATTGGGGACGAGATACCATGATCGCGCTGCCGGGATTGACACTGGTAACCGGCCGCGCTGATATTGCGCGAAGCATCCTTCTGGAGTTTGCAAAACACGTCGACCAGGGCATGCTTCCCAACCGTTTTCCCGATGCCGGAGAGACGCCGGAATACAACACCGTGGATGCCACCCTCTGGTTTTTTGAGGCCGTCCGTGCCCTGTTGCAATACACTCAGGATTACGAATTTGTTAGAGCTAATATATACGAAGTTCTCCAGGACATTGTCTCCTGGCATGTACGTGGGACAAGGTACGGAATCCGCATGGATCAGGACGGTCTCTTGCTTTCCGGTGTTCCCGGAGTGCAGCTTACGTGGATGGATGCCAAAGTGGGAGACTGGGTGGTAACCCCGCGTCATGGCAAACCGGTAGAGATCCAGGCGCTCTGGTACAACGCATTGCGCGTCCTGGAGCACCTGGCTGGAAAATTTGGCGATCGTGAAAAAAAGAAGGAGTATGGCGCACTTGCCGACAAAGCGTACGTCAGTTTTCAGGATCTTTTCTGGAATGGGGCGGCAGGATGTCTGTTCGATGTCGTGAACGGAGATTTTCGCGACGGTTCGATTCGTCCAAATCAGGTGCTGGCCATCAGTCTGACAAACGCGATTCTGATCGGGGATCGTGCGAAGAGTGTGATGGATGTAGTGCAGCGCGAGCTTCTGACTCCGGTTGGATTGCGAAGCTTGGCTTCCGGAGATCCGCAATACAAGCCGCGCTACGAGGGTAATCCGATGAGCCGTGATGGAGCGTATCATCAGGGAACGGTATGGGCCTGGCTGATGGGACCGTTTCTGACAGCTTACAAGAAGGTGAACGGAAACCGCAAAGTGGTCCGGGATGCCATGGCTCAAATGCTTGCAGGATTCGAGACTCATCTGTCCGAAGCAGGAGTCGGGCAGGTTTCTGAGATCTTTGATGCGGATCCGCCGCATCGACCTG
>CAZDDB010000017.1:0-24330 GCA_964504105.1 uncultured Acidobacteriota bacterium | reverse complement strand
CCCCTGCGCCCAAGGCAGGTGCGCTATCCAGGCTGCGCTACGCCCCGTCCTGTAAAGCACCCAAATTCTATATACAACCTCTCCGATTGGCAAGCACCCACCCCCCCCACCAATCAAAAAAAGGGGGGCTTGTCTTTCTATTTCTACTTTGTTTATAATATGCATAACCGCAGGTGACCTGCACTCTTAATATGTGATAGGAAGGGGGATTAGGGAAACTCAAGAGACCCTGAAGCCCTTATACCTCCCCCCTCAAGGTCCCTGCGGTGATTTCTTTTTCAGGCCTCCGCAGTTTTCAAATCTGAAACACAGAATCGTTTTGCGGCCTTTGATTGCGTTATCCTCCGGTACGTTTCTAATTTCTCATCCTAGTACTCGCGATTTTTTGTGGTAATGTATTCTTTTCTTTTGGTGCACCGGATGTTGTGGGAAGAGCCGTTTCGCTTGATCTCCGCGTGCTCCGCGTTGAAAAAGGAGAGATATGGCATCGAATACCCTGAATTCACTCAGCACTTATGTAAATGAGAGCCGCGCCCGGTTTGAGGATATGCTGGGGCAGATCGTGGAGATTCCCACAGTCAGCATGGATCCGGAAAAGAAGGCGGAGATTCGCCGCGGCGCCAATTTGGCCGCGGAGTATTTGCGCACTTTTGGCGCTGAAGCGGAGGTCCACGAAACGTCCGGCAGTCCGGTTGTGGTGGGGCGTTACCGCGTTCCAAATGCAAAGCGTACTGTTACCATATACAACCACATCGATGTGCAGCCTGCGCAGGAGCCGGAATGGACGCGTGAGCCGTTTATCTTTGTAAAGACCGACGGAAAATACCTCGGTCGCGGAACCACCGATGACAAGGGCCCTGCATTGACCGCGCTTTTTGGTGCACGCTATGCTGTGGAAAATGGAATTCCGCTGAATATTCAGTTTATTTGGGAGCTGGAGGAAGAAATTGGCAGTACGCATTTTGAAGAATTCATGAAGGCGAATGCGTCTTCCTTGAAAACAGATTCGGTTCTTGTATCGGACACGATGTGGATCTCGCGCGATAAGCCGGCGATCCCATACGGACTTCGAGGCATGATCACCGGCTTGATGCAACTTGAGACCGGCACAAAAGACACGCATTCAGGAGTCACCGGAGGCGCGGCACGCAATCCGCTCGGAGAGCTTGCACAGATTGTCGCTCAGTGTTATGACGCCAGAACAGGCAAAGTGAAAATTCCCGGATTTTACGATGATGTAAAACCGGCGAGCAAGAAAGAGATCGCCAGTTTTCTTTCATCAGGTTTCAATGTGAAGCGCTGGAAATCTGTATACAGCTTCAAAAGTCTTCGCACCGAAAACACCGCGGAAGTCCTCAAGCGCATCTGGTGCCTGCCCACTTTCGAAGTGCATGGCTTAACCGGCGGATATTCCGGACCGGGAGTCAAGACTGTCGTCCCGCCTCGCGGGGAACTGAAGTTCAGCACACGGCTTGTTCCGAATCAGAAGCCGGAAAAGGTATTCAAGTTGATTCAGAAATATGTGAAGAAATTGAATTCTGACGTAAGAGTGCACATGGATGCAAAGCTCGATCCCTACCTGGGCAGCTTTTCCGGAGATTATGTGGATGCTGCTGTCGATGCAGTACGCTATGCATTTTCTAAATCGCCCGCCTTTATTCGGGAAGGGGGTTCCATCGGTGCTGTGGTTACGATGGAAAAATATCTCAAAGTTCCCATCATTTTTATCGGACTTTCTTTGCCGGAACATGGTTACCATGCGCCAAACGAGAATTTTGACTGGATGCAAGCCTCGGGTGGAATGAGGGCGTTTGCAAAATATTTTGCCAATATCGCGGAGTTCCAGGCATGATTCCCATCGACGAGTTTGCGCGTCGTTTGTCCTCAATTCCCGAAAATGAATTTACGCATGAGAAGGTCCTGAACTTTCTGCGGGAAAATCCTGTCGACAGGTCGAGTCTGGCTCCGTATCTGTACTTTGCTGAAGACCACTACACGCGCAACTTGATCCACAAGACCCAACTATTTGAGCTGATTGCGATTTGCTGGGACATTGGTCAAAAAAGTCCGATCCACAACCACCGCGATCAGAGTTGCTGGATGGCCGTCCCTCATGGAAAACTGCAGGTCCACAATTTCAAGTTGATTCAGAAGAATCCAGGAACCCGGTTTTGTGAATTGAAATCAAGCGGACAGTTTGTGCTGGATCCGGACAACCCCCAGGAAGTCGATCCGGCGGAACCGATCCACCAGGTGCTCAACGTTTCCTCTTTCAATTCCCGCGCCGTTTCGCTCCATATCTATTCATTGCCGTTTGATACGTGTGAAGTCTACGACTTGAAAGAAAAGTGCTACGAAGATGTCCCGCTGATCAATACCAGTGAATACGGTGTTCTGAAAACAGATCGTCCCCTTCGGCTCGCTATCCTGTAGGGGCGCGCACGGTGTGCGCCCTCTGGAGTTTCGCTTTCACTGAGTTCGTTGATTTTCATACCGATTCACACTGAGCTATTCTCTGCGGCCTCTGCGTCTCTGCGGTAAGAATAAGTAAAGATCTGTTGGACGCACTACACTAGCGGGCTGGAAGCCCGTGCTCCCCCTACGCCTGTGTTTTGAGCAGGTGTTTGCGGAAATAGTTTCCGATCAGGTAGCCGTCGAGATACTTGAATGGCGCCAGGGCGCTTGTATAGTGACCACAAGGGAGGTGGGCAACATCGTAAGGAATCTTCCAACGTCCGTGTTCCTCGAACAGTTGTTGTGCCAGATCCGGGGGAAAAGTCAGATCGTAGCGCGCACTGATGAAGAGACTCTTGCGGACAGACATTTTCTGCATTTTTCGAACAAATGAGTTCGGACTGATGATGCTCCAGAAATACCGTAGTTCCTGCTGTGAAACATACGGTTCGAGTCCGCGCCTCACATGTTGCGTGCTGATGCCGTTCCAGACCACGTCACCAAAGAAGCTGGAGACATGATTGAATACTCCAACCTGGAACCGCTCCTCGTGAACAAAGGTCAGATAACTGATGCACGAACCGATGCTGGACCCCATGATTCCAAGAGTTTCAAAACCTTGAAGCTGAAGCCAGTCCGCCGCTCTTCGCGCATCTTGAACAGCCTGCTGGATCGCCTGGATGGTTCGTCCCACATTCGGACTCACCAGGAAATCTGCGCGCGGACCGGAAGGATTGCGTTGTTCATGATACGGCAGTGTCAAACGCAGTGCCGCGATTCCCAGTCTGTTGAACAGCCTGCACAAGCCCACATGGCTTCGTTCATTCGCGTTCCATTGCGGCAATACAAGGACCGCATGTTTGCGGGATGTGGAAGGAAAAAACCGGCAGGTTGCAGTGTTGTTCACGGGATACGGGCTTTCGACCGCACTGGGGAATGAAAGAAGACTTCCATCAAGCCGGAAATCATGAAGCGGAGAAGGACTGAAGAATCGATCGCTCTCGTTCAGCGCCGAATCATTAAAGCGGAGAAGCGATTCTTCCGGTTTGTTCCCTGGGATAAAACCGTGATTGAGGAATTCAAATCCCCACTCAAACGGCAAGGTTGTGCGGTTTGTATCTCGTTTGGAAAGTCGTTGTTCCCAGCCATGCATCAGACTTCGGATCATAGGGATGCAACATATCAAGATTCTGTTCTCCCCGCAAGCTGGCAATGAGAGGATGGATGATGGAGGATTCTTCTATCCTCGCACTGCTCTGCATCCGGATACTCCCAATGTTTCGTATACTAGGGTAGGGTGTGGTCTGCCCTGGATCATCTATTTTGGAGGGCCCATGAAATGGGGATTGGCAGCACTTTTGTTGATCATTCTGATGCCGGTTGCGTTGCGCGCGCAAGAAACGGATGGGGGGAAGCCGAATCTGTTTACGATTCATGGAGAGTTGAAGGCGCACTACCGGTGGTCAGAGGATTCCCGGTTTTTGTTGAAATTCCCATTTCCGCCGGAGTTCATACCGCGCGGGCAGACTGCGGTATTTGAGCGCACGGTTTCTCCGGGATCCTCTTTCGAAGTCAGTGTTGCTTCGGTTCTGCTTGATATTCAACCTGCCGAGTCAGTGATGGGAAGAATTCGAATCAATTTTATCGATTTGTATAACAGGAATCCTACCAGCACGGATCAGACAGTCAATGTGAAAGAGGCGTGGGTCCAGTTTGGAAAGCGCACCGAATTTCTGCAGGTCGTAGAAGGGAGTCGCGTTTACGTCCTGTTTGGCAAGGCTCCAAAATTTGAGCGTCAGCCGGACCGGAATCTGGAGAGCTACGGTCTGGTCTCAACTGCCTTCAACCGGTTTGAGGATTTGCAATTGCAGGCCGGTGGAAATTTCGGATCCCATTTCTACTGGCGCGCGCAAATTTCAAACGGCAACCCCGTGTTTTTCCGCGATCCAAACGCGCTGGCCGGCGATAACGGCAACGACGATTTCCGTTTTCCCAACCCTGAGCTGCATCTGAACTCCGGGTTTCCGATCCTTTACGATGCGGAAGCGGAGGAGTTCAGTTTTCAGGACAAGGTTGAAGTGGGGGCGGGAGCCGGCGTGCGCTTTCAGTCCGAATCTCTGGAGAACGGATTGGACCTTTTTGGCTTTATCTATAGACGCGATCTTGCAGAACATGTGGATTTGCGCGGCACATTCTACGGTGGTGACCTTGATCTGCTGGATGGAACAGGGGGAATCACACTTCCGATCAGCGGAAATAAAAAAAAGGAGTACGGCGGAAACGCCGAATTTCACTGGAGCGGTTTGCGTATCTTCGCACAGGGCGTGCACCAGGAACTTGCGGGTCTCAAGCGGGACGGATTTGAAGTGGAAGGGGCCTGGCGAATTTCTCTGCCTCTAAAGTTCGCCACCGGCGGAAAACAGCTCTTCACATTTCTCCAACCTGTAGTCCGCTTCAGCGTCATCGACAACAAGTTCAAAGGGAGCCCGTTGTTTGTGGCGCCCAGCACATTCTGGGATTGGAAGAAATATGATCTCGGTTTGCGGATGGGGATCTTTCAGGGGATTGATATCACTGCGGAATATTCGTTTCACGATATTACCGCTTCGAGCCAGGTGAACGAGGATGAGTTCTTAACTTCTCTCCGTGCGAGATTTTGAGATTAAAGGAAATCGATCAACTCGCTCAGTGACGCAATCTTTTCCGGATGGTCTGGAAAGCGGGCATTACGGTCGAGGTGCAACGCGCGCATGCCTGCCTTTTTTGCAGCCTGATAATCGAGAAACGGATCATCTCCAATGTACAATACTTCCTGCGATGCAAGGCCTGTTTGCTGCAACGCAATTTGAAAGATGGCGGGGTGTGGTTTCTCGTAGCCGGCAATTGCTGAGACCACAAGCGTTTCGAAGTAGTGTGAAATTCCAAGTTGATCCACAAGGGACGGAAGACGCGAATCCCAATTGGAAACAATCGCCAGTTTGAAATTGTTTGCTTTCAAATATTCCAGCACATGCAACGCGTCATCGTAAAGCCGCCAGGAATCGGCTCGTTCAAATCGAAAATAAAGAAAATCAAAGAAACGGTCGAAATCTTCGAACTGAATCAAATTCTGAAATACTTGCCGAACGATGTGCTTCCACCAATCCCGTTCCTTTTCATAAGTGAGACGATGTCCTTCGTTTCCGACAAGCGGGGCCGTCTTGTGCCAGAGAGCCTGAAAGGACGCTTCAATCGCCTGAGGTTCCAAATCGGCGCCAAACTGTCTGGCCGCTTCCGAATAGATTGCGCCAATGGAGGGATGAACGCGCAGCAGCGTGTTTCCCGCGTCAAAAAAGACTCCCTTGTATCCGTTAGAATTCACGGGTAACAAATTCTCCTTGAATGGCCGTTCCGACCACCTTGTTTTCCAGGAAAGATGCTTTGTAAGGATCTTCGGAAAATAGTACGAAATCGGCCAATTTTCCAGGCTCAAGTGACCCGCGTTCGTGTCCTTCTCCCGATGCCAGGACGGGAGTCCACGTGTATCCCCGGAGCGCATCAAACGGGCGGATGGTCTGACCGCGATCCTTCCAGTTCGACCGGTGAACGGCGGCATCCAGCCCTGGTAATGGATCAGGATCTTCCACGGGAGCGTCGGATCCGAAAATTAACAGAGCTTTCGTTGTTAATAAGGATCGCCAGGCGTAGGAATAACGGGCGCGTTCTCCCCAGAAGCGTTCGGCATTTTCGCAATCGGAGATCGCATGATACGGCTGCATGGAAGCTACGATTCCGATTTTCCGGAAACGCGGGATATCGTCGGGATGCAGCAACTGGGCGTGCTCAATCCTGGACTTTGCGCGGGGGACGTCCAGCCAGGCTGCGTTCTTTTCGAACGCGTTCAGAGCCTGCCGGTTCGCCCTGTCCCCAATTGCATGGACACCAACGGCAATTCCATTTTGCAGGGCGAGTCCGATTTTTTCTGTGAGCTCCGGCTCCGGGATTGTTTCTATCCCGGTTCCGCCTGCTTCGTTGTACGGATCGAGCATCCGGGCGGTTTGCGACCCGAGAGCGCCGTCACTAAAGATTTTTACAAAGCCGAAACGGAACCACGAATCGCCAAGCCCCGTCTTGATCTGCATCCTGACCGCATCTTCGAGATGGCGAAGCGGGATCGAGTGAAAAATCCGCAACTTCAATCGCGATTCGGAATGCGGTTCCTGCAGATCCCCGAAAGCCTGGTTGCCGTCCGTATTGTGGAGTCCAACAATTCCAAGCGCGTGGAGCTTGTTCTGGGCAGAGAGAAGCGCATTTTTGCGGGCTTCCTTTTCCGGCGGTGGAATGTGTCTTCGCACCAGCGGGATCGCGTTTTCACCGATGATTCCATCCGGGGTTCCATCTGTGTCAAGGCCAATATGTCCGCCGGGTACCTGCTCCTTGCCGGTAATTCCGGCAGTGTGAATCGCCCGTGAATTCAGCCACAGAAAATGCTCATCGTGACTATTCAGTACAACCGGATTCTTAGGGAAAAGCTCATCGAGAATCCTCCGGTGCGGAAATCCGGCAAAATGCGTTTTGCGCCACCCCCTCCCCAGAATCCATTCGCCGGGAACCAGATGTGATGCCCGGTCTCCTAATACGTTAGTAATGTCTTGCCGGGATCTGCATCCATCCAGGTTCACGCGGCCGGCACTCAAGGCGTAATCAAGAAAATGCAGGTGGGAGTCGACCAGGCCAGGTGTTACAGAGAGGCCCCGCAGATCGATGACCTCCGTTTTTCGCCCGATCCACTGTTTGCCGCTCCCCCTCCCCGTTGCGAGAATCCTGTCCGCCGAAAGCGCGAGGTAGCGGAACGGTTTTTCGCTGTGACCGTTGTAGATGACGCCGTTTACAAGTATCCGCTGTGCTTTCATAGGAATGAGAATCTTACCACGCCGCACCGGAATCGATGCGGTCTTTGCGGTTTAGGCGGTTTAGGCCCAGCAGTTCCGCAATTACGCAGCAAGATCGGCTGTGGGCCGACGACCGTTGCGGACCGTCACGCTCGGACGCCTTCGACGATGCTGAGGGGGCACTTGGTCGGCACAACACGGGTCATCTTCAACCCGGCCTGCGCGAACATCGCTGCGAATTCCTTCTTCGTGCGCTCACGTCCTCCGATGATGAGCATTTGAATGTCGAGGAGCTTGCCCCAATTCGGGTCGTTGCCAGGAGGAATGACGTTGTCGACGACGAGGACCCTCCCCTTCTCGTTCATGGCGGCGCGGCAGTTCTCGAGGATCTTCACGCACTGCTCATCGTTCCAGTCGTGGAGAATGTACTTCATAATATAGGCATCGCCGCCGGCTGGCACGGCCTCGAAGAAGCTTCCTGATTCGAGCGTGCAGCGTTCAGCGATGCCTTTTGTGGTCATGTGCTGGTCTGTCTGGGCGCGGGCGATGACCGAGGGCTGGTCGAACAGCACGCCCTTCAGCTTCGGGTTCGCTTTGAGGATCGTTGCCAGGAGGCTGCCGTGTCCCCCGCCGACATCCACGAGCGTCCGGACCGCGGAGAACTTATATGCGGTCGCAATCGTGGGGTTCTCGGTCCCGGAGAGGCTGGTCATCGATTCGCCGAAGACCTCGAGGTCCTCTGGGTGTTTTTCGAGATACTCGAAGGACGGAACGCCGTGGGCTTTAAGGAACGGTATCTCGCCGGTCTTCACTCCATAAAGCAGTTCCTCCCAGGCTTCCCAGGTGTACTTCTCGTTGATCATGAGCGCCCAGCCGCGCAGGGAGGCGGGGACGCCCGTCTGGAGTGTGGCGGCTAGCGGGGTGAGTTTAAACCGCCCGCCTTTGGTCTCAGCGAAGACGCCGACACTCGCCAGCGCACGGAGGACACGGTAGAGCGCCGGCGCGTGAACGCCCGCGGCTGTCGCCAAATGGGCGGCCGTTCGCGGACCGTCCTTGAGCAGGTCGGCCAGTTTGAGTTTCGCGGCGATGTGGGTGAGGCGTGCAACCCAGTGCCCGATAGTGAGGTTTAGCATGACGGCTGGCGGTGGCAGTTTTTTGACCATGTGGCGTGTCTCCTCGAAAATGAATCCGTTTTCTTATGTTGTCTAACGCTCGAGCTCAGCGGCGTCGACTGCGACGAGCGAAGGCGGCTGCTTTGCTGAGCTTTTTCCAGCACAAACGATGATAGCCGATTGACATGTCTTTCGCAAAGGAGGAATTAAGCCAATGCAAAGCAGACGACTGAGCGAGGCGCAGGAGGCGTCGGCTGCAGAAACGTTAGGCGGCAAGTTGTTTTACCTTTTTGTATGTCAAATAGGATAGCGCCCAAACCGCGGACGCAAGACCTGCCCTGCCGATGCATCCCCACAAAAGCAGTATGAAGTTAAATATCGCAATCCAAATCAGTACGTGTTTGTAAGCCGACGCTCCTTTGACAATCAAGAGAGGGAGAAGAGCAATAATCGCGATTACCTGAAAGGCAAGCTGAATGGACGCCAGATAGTAAGAGGTATACGTATATGATGCCCGATTCCGACCGCCTAAACCAATCCCACGTTCAAAGTCTCCTGCAAAGAGTCCGTGAACGCATTCGCCTCAAACATTATAGCATCCGGACCGAAGAAACGTACGTTGACTGGATCAACAGGTTAAGCCTTGCAGAGGACGGAGATGGCTTCTGCAATCTCGGAAAGCGGGAGGATGTAATCCACGATTCCTGCTTTGATGGCTTCCTGGGGCATTCCAAAAATAATCGCTGTTTGATCGCTTTCGGCTATGGTAATTCCTCCCTTTTCTTTGATCCTCTTCAATCCTTCTTTTCCGTCATCTCCCATGCCCGTCAGGATCGCTCCAAGCGAAGGCGTTTGCAATTGGGCTGCCATGGATGTCAACAAAAGATCAGCGGAAGGACTGTATTTCATTTCCGGATCGGAGTTCTTCACACACGCAAAGAGCTGCTGGTTCCGGTTCTCCACGGTCAAATGCTTTCCGCCGGGGGCAACGAAGACGTTTCCCGGTTCGATCAGATCGCCGTGCTGTGCCTCCCGCACGTTCATGGAAGTGTACTTGTTCAACCGGAGAGCAAACATGGTTGTGAAACCGGCAGGCATATGTTGCGCAATCAGGACCGGCACGTCGAAATCCGTTGGAAGGCCTTCCAGGATCCTCTGAATGGCAGGAGGTCCGCCTGTGGAAGCGGCGATGCCGATCATTCGGGGAACGCCTCCGGAGAACGTTTTTGTCTGATGTGGATGCGGCGGGAGGGGCTGCATCCTTTCCTTTACCAGGGACATGCTGAGGAGCGGGACTGCCAGGACTTTCTCCAGAAGGTCTTTTCGGATATCTTCTAATTGTGTCGAAGCCCGCCGCACTGGTTTCGCCACAAAATCGATTGCCCCCAGATCCATCGCCCGAAACACGTTGTCGTCCTCCTCCTGTGCGGATATAACTATCACAGGTGTGGGCATGCTGCTCATCAGCCAGCGCAGAAATGTAAATCCGTCCATGTGCGGCATTTTCAAATCCAGCGTGATCAAATCGGGACGAAGCCGCATTGTCTTTTTCAATGCCTCGGCTCCGTCGCTTGCCGTGTCGACAACCCGGACATCCGGGATGCTTTCCAAAATGTTTGTAATGATCTTCCGGCTGAACGCGGAGTCATCTACAACAAGAACATGAATCATTTTCATTTCTGGTAGACCATGTCATTTGTCAGATGTACAAGCTTAAATCGGGTCGAAAGACCGAGGAGCGATTCCGCGTGGCCGAGAAGAAGGTAGGCGCCTTTCTTCAAACAGCGGTACAAGATCTCCACTGCTTTCTTTTTTGCTTCCTGATCGAAATAAATAATGACATTTCTGCAAAAAATGAGATCAAACTCGCCAAGGATTCCTGTCTTGCGGTCATCCAGAAAGTTGAGTTTACCAAACGTAACCATCCTCCGGATTTCTTCATGGATCTGATACTGGTTGTTCGCGATCTTTTCGAAGTAACGTTCTCGAAAGTCGGGGGGAGTAGATCGAAAAGAAGACTCGCGATAGATGCCGCGGCGGGCGGTCTGGATCACTTTTTGAGAAAGATCACTCGCAAAGATGTCAATGTTCCACCCGAGTAACGGAACGGAATCCCGGCACAGCATGGCAACGGTATAGGGTTCTTCTCCCGTTGAACAACCGGCGCTCCAGATGCGCAGCGAGCGCAACCGCTCTTTTTGAGATGCGAATTGCGGAACGATTTCTTCCGTAAACGCGCGAAGCTGTCGTTCCTCACGGAAGAAGTATGTTTCGTTGGTTGTAATGAGATCAAACAGGATTTCCATTTCCGACTGGTGGCCCGGGTGATACACAAGGTAGGTATAGTAGTTTTCAAAGGAATTCAGGTTCAGTTCGCGGATCCGCGCAGAGAGGCGCCGTTGCAGAATCGGACGTGAGGAATCGTCAAAACGCAACCCGCTGTTGGCGTAAATGTGATCGGCCAGCATCCTGTGCGTTTTCTCATTCAATTCAAAACTGTTGGAAGGGAACAACATGGTCGGCTTCAGGGGGCAATGGACTGGAGGATTCGCCGGATTGCGGGGGGCTGGGAAAGCGAGGCCTCCCGGAGTATTCCTCTAAACTGGTCCCTGCTAGAAAGCAGGAACTCGTATGCATCGTCTGCCAGATCGGGGTCCAGCAGGCAACTCAACAGATCGGACGGGAGAGAAGCTGTTTTTGCTTCCCGCAAGAAACGCAGAACATGTTTTCGTACGTAGGGGTGGCGTTCGGTGTTCCACCGTGAGTGAAGGATCTGGATGGCGCGTGCGGGACGGATCCTCAGAAAGGTCTGCAGCGCCGCGGCCCGGACTTTCCAGTCCGGATCCCGTTCCGCAATCTCAAGCAGAGCCTGTTCGATGCCCGAATCCGCCACTGCATCTGCGGAAGAAGACAGGGCTTCACAGGCGCTTTTCCGGATTTCGGGATCGCCGGATTGTGTATATTGTAGTATGAATGTATTAGAAATTGAGCCGGGGATCGCGGCCAGACAGCGCAGAAGGACAGCGCAGGCAGCCGGATTTTCGGAGTGCAAGCGCTCCCGTAAAGCGGCCGCTATCCGGTTTCCGGACGGATTTGCGGCAAGACTTTCATAGGCGGCAAGGCGCACCCACAGGGATTCATCACGCGTTGCGGACAACAACGCATCCCCCGCCTCCTCCGAGAGATCCTGACCCATGGCGCGCACCGCAAGCTCCCGGACCCGCCCATCTTCATCCGTGAGCGCTGCGATCAGCGGACGTCGAAAAGAAACATCATACACGGACTGCATCACGGCGGCCGCCTTCCGCCGGACCACCGGGTTCGGGTCTTTCAGCGCCGGAACCAGCCACGTTCCGGACTTCCCGCGTTCCAACAACGAAACAAACTCCAGCGCTGCCTCCCGTTCCGATGCAATCTTCGCGTGCAACCGCACACCCATCTCTTCCAGGATCCGTGCGCGCACTTCTTCGTGATCGAGGCATCGTGCCAGAAGCGGCTGCAGACAGGCATCATGAACTGATGAATTCGCGTCCAGGACTCCGCGGAGAAGAAAGCCCTCAGGCAAATCTGCGGCCGAACGGATCAAGAGCCGGTATGCGTGAAGCCGGACCTCTGCCGAGGGATGCCCCAGCAGCTTCTCAAGTTCTTCAGGTCTTACGGCGATCTGCATTTCATTTAGAAGGACCAGGAGGACTGCAAGCTCTTCTCCCGCAGGATCCGCGCGCAGTCGCATGAGAAGAATCTCCGCGGCTGCTTCTCCGCAATCTGCCAGCCCCCCGGCCGCGCTTTCCTGGAACTCGGGATCGGACAGATGTTCCATGAGCAGAGGAATACCGGTTGTGGAACGGGACCAGCCAAGCATCTCCAGGATCCGTTTCTTTTGTCCGGGCGAAGCGTTCTCGAATTCACGAATCAGGACTTGAACTTGTTCCTCTCCTGTTTGTTCCCTGAACTCCTTACGGATTTGTTTTTGCCGCGCGTTCTTGAGAGGCGCCGGTTGGAACTCAGAATAGGAACAGAAGAGCGCTTCAAGCGCATCAGGGTTCAGCCGTTTCTCCGCGAACAAGGAACGGATCAGCGTACGGTACGCTTCCGGATCCTGAAACTTTCCAAGCGCCTTGAGGATCTGTTTGCGGCAGTATGGCGAATCGCGCAGCCGGATCAATTCAGGAAGGATTCCGGGATCTCTCATCTCGCCGGCTGCTTCGATTGCCTGAAACTGTATCCAGGGATCGTCGTTTTGCAGCAGTCGCAAAATGATTGGAAGCGAGACGGGATCTCCGATCTTTCCGAGGGCAAGAATTGCAGCCGAGGCAACGTTGTCTTCTTTGTCCTCCACGGCGCGCGTGATCTCATCGAGATACGTGCGGTCTCGGAGATCCCCCAGAAGCTGAATCAGAAACATTTGCACATCGCGATTCCGGGATTTCAGATGAAGCTCGATATGAGGAACAATCGTTTTTCCGAAACGGTTCAGAAGATCGATTGCAGCGTTTCTTCTTCCGGCGTTGTCCTCGTCATACAGGCACTGCAGAATGCGGGGCATCACGAGTTGCGGAACGACTGTGAGGATCGATTCCACCGAGGCGCGGCGGACACGCCAATCAGCATCACCCAGCAACTCGATCAACGCATCGATCACAGCTTCCTCCGGAAGAAAAGCCTGCAGCTCACGAGCCGCCTCTTCACGCTGATCCGGATCGGCGGAAGACATCAGATTCAGAATATGTTGCTGCAACGTCAACATTCTCCACTCAGGAGGACGGGCGTCCCTGCCCGCTGTGCGCCTCCCTGTCCGGCGGGCTGGAAGCCCGCGCTACATGGAGCGCCCGATTTAATCTTTTCACAAGTTTTACACATATTGTAGAAATCGCTGCAGATTCAATAAGATGATGAGCTGATTTCTATTCCGGAACACGCCTTCCAGGAACTCCGCTTTAAAACCGGTCACGACGGGCGGCGTTGGTTCAATATCTTTTTTCAGCAGGGGAACAACCTGGGAAGTGGAATCTACGATGATCCCCTGAAACTCTGTTCCGTCTTGCAGCACCACGATGCGAGTTTTCTTATCAGGCTGCGCCGGTTCGTGACCCAGACGTCTTCTCCCATTGATCACCGGAATCATGCGGCCGCGTACCGAGATGATGCCGTCCAGAAAATCAACGGTATGTGGCACAGCTGCCGGCTCTTTATACCGGACGATTTCCGCAACGTAGTGGATGTCAATTCCATAATGTTCTCCGCCGAGTTGAAACACCAGCACATCCAGCTGCTCTTCCGGAATCGCAACCTCGGTTGGGAGAGACTCTTCCTGATCAGAGTCTTCGGCCAGGAGACGCTGCAGCAGCTCTGTTTGTTTGCCCTCCTGCGGATAGGACCGCACGGGTAATTTCGATTCGTTTCCGTTCATCTTCAACCCGCTCGTATCCTTCCATGAGTCGCTTCTTCCACCATGGATTCGGCATCGATGACCAGCACGGGTTTGCTTTCTCCGATTTCGGTAGCTCCGGCAATCCCTGGAATGTTTTTTAATTTTTCTCCCATGGATTTGATTACAATTTCCTGCTGTCCGGCGAGTTCATCCACAACGAGCCCCGCAGAGTGCTCCCCTACGTTTACGATCACAAGATATTGTCTTTCGCCCCGCACGTTTTGGGGGAGTTGGAAAACTTCGCTGATCCGGATCAAGGGAATGGTGCGGTCGCGAAGGCAATAAACCTCTTTGCGGTCCACCGTATGAATATTGCTGTTCTCGATTTGTACGGTCTCGGAAACGGAGCTCATGGGAACGGCGTACTTGGTTTCACCGGTTTTTACAATCAGCGCCTGGATGATGGCCAGCGTGATGGGAAGAGTGATTTCAAACATCGTGCCTCTTCCTTCTTCCGTGGAAACGCTGATGAATCCTTTGAGTCCCGAAATATTTTTCTTTACCACGTCCAGACCAACACCGCGGCCCGAAAGTTCCGTGACTTCATCGGAAGAGGAAAATCCCGGGCTGAAAAGGATGTCGATGCATTCCTTTATGTCCGGAACGCGATCTGCCGGAAGCAGTCCGCGTTTGCGCGCCTGCTCCTGTACTTTTTTGATCTGGATGCCTCGTCCGTCATCTTGAACCTGGATCACTACGTTGTTTCCTCTCTGGAAGGCGCTCAATCGAATCGTTCCGCGGTCCGGTTTGCCCGCTTTTTTTCGCTCGTCGCCGCTTTCGATTCCGTGATCGATCGCATTCCGGATAATATGCATCAGAGGGTCGGACAGCTCTTCGATCATGATCTTGTCCAGCTCCGTGTCTTCACCGGAAAAACGAAGATCGACCTGCTTGTTTGTTTCCCGGGACAGTTTTCGTACCATGCGTCCCAGCTTGTGATAGATCTGTCCCACCGGCACCAGCCGCGTTTCAATGACGTTGCGCTGCAGCTCGTTCAGTTTTTTTTCCAGATCTACCGCTACACGGGATAAGGTGATTCCCAAACGCGAGTGGCCTTCCGCAGCGATCAATTCGCGACTGACGTTTGCGACCATGGCCCGCGTGATCACGAGCTCGCCGATGACGTTGATCACTTCATCGAGCTTCTGTATATCCACACGCACCGTGCGCGATAAGCTTTTCAAGCTCGTTTCCAGCGCCTTTTCCGGTTCCTGTTCTTCTTCGAGTGTTTCCACTCTACCCGTCTGATTTGTCCCTTTCCGAATACTGCTGGCTGTAATCTCTGTTCGTCCCAATTTTCGCAGGATGGCTTCCGCCGTCAGTCCTGTACCGTAGAGAAGACGGAAAACCATCTTGCCGGGGCCTGCGCTAATTTCAAAAGAAGGGAGAGTGGAGATCACTTCCCCGTGCTGATTCAATAGATCGCTGATTTCCCGAAGCTCCAGATCGAATGTAGCGTTGTCCAGAACCAGGCGAACATTGTATAGCTGCGCTCCCTGGATCACGTTTTCATGAAGGCGGTGTTCCTCGTACTCCGTGAGGGACTGAAGCGTCTGCTGATCCAGATCGAGTTCCGGGAAGGTGTTCCGTTGCGCCGAAGATTCTTCTTCCTGAATGAGCTCATTTACTTTCCGGAGAACGGGACCCGGATCGATGCCGTCCGTTTTTTCATCGATGAGCTCTGCAATCATGCCGTGCATCAGATCCATCGATTGAAACAGGACATCCACTACTTTTTGGGAGACAGCAATCTTTCCAAGCCGCAGATTGTCCAGCATGTTTTCCAGCTCATGAGTAAATCCGGAGATCTTTTCAAAACCAAGCATTCCCGAGATTCCCTTCAGGGAATGGAATTGCCGGAAGATCTTGTTGATGAGATCGGGACGGACGTTGTTGCGCCGGATGGAAGTTTCGAGACTCTGGATGTCTCCGGTCAGTTCTTCCAGAATTTCTTCCGCTTCCGATATGAAATCCCGTTTTGCGCTTTCTTTTTCCATCGGAGCGCTACAGATTTAAGACGTTGCGGATGACGGACTGCAGATCCTCGGGTTGAAAAGGCTTTGTCACATAGTCGATCGCACCGAGTGCCAGGCCACGTCTTCGATCCTGCTCGCTCTTTTCCGTAGAAATGATAACAACCGGGATCGTCCGGTAACTCGGATGGTTCTTCAAATAGCTGAGCAGCTCCAACCCATTAATGTCCGGCATGTTAATGTCCGTCAAAATGATGTCAAATGCTGTTTGGGGAAGAAGTTTGAGCGCTTCAAAACCGTTGGCAGCTTCGACGGAATGGATTCCGGAAAACGTGGACAGGGAAGAAATAATGAATTCCCGCATCATGGCGGAATCCTCAACAACCAGTGCAGTCTTCACAAAGTTTACCGGAACCTGATACTTTTCATTTTTCGTTGCCGCAGGGCGTTTTCCAGGGCGATTCCCGCCTGCGCCAGAAAAATCTCGAGGCCTTCTAGATTTCGGATCGGTCTCTTGGTTACGGCCTGATCTCCGTAGAGCAAGGCAATTACATTTCTGTTACTGAGAATCGGCAGCAGGGCTACTGCCGGCGGGATCAAACGTCCCAGGAGGCTGATGAATTGCCTGTTTGCCGGTTGATCGGCCAGTTTGCCGGAGTGCGTCTGTTTCAGTTTGACCACTTTTCTGAAAACTGAATCTTCACTCAAAGAGAAGCGGATGCGCCGTGCCTTCTGTGGCATGCTTTCCGTATCCCCAGTTTCCCCGAATCCATTCCAGCCGACAATTTCTTCTTTTCGAATGACAAACAGCAGTCCACGGTCAAAAAAGTCTGCCGCATAGCGTAGAAGCAGAGAGGAAATCTCCGGAATTTCTTTTGGGCTCTTGAGTTTGTCAAAGATCCTGTGCAGCTCGCCCACCTGTGACACCAGGTTTGCGGCAGATGTGGGGACAGAGTCCTGGACCGACTCCCATTTGAGGTCACCCCAGAATTCTTCGCCCGTATCCGGATCCTCGAACCTGTACGGCGGTTGCCGGAGCGCGTGGATGAGTGTGTCGGTGAAGCGATAAAGCTGGGCTTCTGCCTCCTGAAGGGAAGAGCGGGACAGGACCGGTTTTTTGTGGAGATGAAACACACCCAGACTGAAGGCCCTGGTTTGAGCGCGTGCGTCATCATAATCTGTAATGATAAAGAGCGGCGCTGCGCTGTTGATCCTGCGGGATGCTTCCACAAGCTCCAGCCCACCAAGAAAACCGTCCCCCGCTGAAGTGGGCATCACAAGATCGGTAATAATCCAGAATGGTTCCCCTTTATCCGTGAGTCGGCGCAAAATTCTGATTGCTTCCGCCGGGTTGTCCGCCAGATGCGTGCGGAACCCCCGCTCCTGCAGACGGCGCGACAGCACCTGCCGGACGAGAGCCTCATCCTCCACCAGAAGCACATTTTTGAACGGTGTCGTCCCGGTCTCTTTCCGGACGGGAACCGCGGAAAGCGTCAGCGGCGCAGAGACTGTCGGGAAATCGATCTGCTCTGCAATGAGTTCAAAAGCGGGCAACTCTCCAACTATCGGAAGCTTCAGATCGTCCAGACTCAACGGTTCTTTTGGTTCTGCGGGTCTGATTTGCTCATAAGTAATCGTTTCTTCGATTCGTGGAATCCGGATGGTCAGATCGGGGGGAGGGTGAAACAGGAGGGTACGGCTTTTCCGTTTTCCGTGTCTCTTCCTTTTGTTTTCCGCTTCCTCCCCCAGCAGATGCTGGGGACTCCATCCCATGGCAAACGGAACCTCCGCCGGATTGAAGTGGATTTCATCAAAGGGAACCACCTCCCTCAAATCAAAGCTGAAGTTTCCTTCCCGGAATTTCATCAAATGCGCAATGGTCTCGCGAATGCGGGCCTTGATGATCTCGTGGAGAGTGTTCTCATCGATGATTTCAGCTTCTAATAAAATAGATCCAAGTGGTTCGTTTCCCCGTTTTTTTTGCAGTTCCAGGAGCTGCTGCAGCCGGTCTTCTGTGACCAGGCCGCGCTCCACGAGGATCTGTCCCAGGCTGGGGATCGATGGTGACGGAGAAGTGCTGTTCAGGATCAGGCCGTTTTTGAAAAGAATCGTACTTTTGCCTTCGGATGTTTCGATTGTCAGGATTCCTGTCCTTCTGCTCATACTGAGGATCTGCAGGATATCCCCGACAGAAAGGTCTTCGAGTTTTCCAACCAGGCTCATGAAACTGTTTGTATGTTTTTGGGATCCAACTCTTGCAAGATGCCGTCGAGGACGCCGTTTACAAAGGTTGACGAATCCGTGGTCCCAAATCTTTTTGCAAGCTCGATCGCTTCATTCAGAGCTACCTTGGGAGGCACTCCTTCGGCCAGAAGCTCATACGTCCCCAGCCTCAGAATATTCCGGTCGGTCACAGGCATCCGTTCCACTTTCCAATGATTCGAGTGTTTGGATAAAAGCGCATCAATTTGTTTTTTTCGCTCCAGCGTCCCCTCGACAAGTTTGGTCGCGTAGTCTACGGTTTCCGGCTTCGCCGGATTCTGTTCCCAGAATAATGTTAACGCTTCCTTTGCCGGAACGGGATTCAGATCGAGCGAATACAGGATCTGCACCGCATATTCGCGCGCCTTTCTTCTCATGATGAACCGCAAAGACCGCTCAATCCTCCACCCTCAATCCTCCATCTTCTCTTCTTGTTGTGGTTTCATTTTCCTGTACACATTGGCCATTTCGATGGCGGCGATCGCGGATTCCCAGCCTCTGTTTTCAGATTTTGATCCGGCGCGTTCGATGGCTTGATCCATGGTTTCGGCAGTAATCACGCCAAAAGCAACCGGGAGCCCGAAATCCGCAGAAATCTGCTGGATACCTCGGGCGCATTCGGCGGCAATCAGCGAAAAATGTAACGTCTCGCCCCGGATCAAAGCTCCCAGGCAGACAATTGCATCCTGTTTTCGAAGCTCCGCAACCCTTCGTGCCATCTGAGGAATCTCAAACGAACCGGGAACCCGATACACTTCGATATCCTTTTCCGCTGCTCCTTTTTCCAAAAGAGCTTCGAGCGCCCCCGAAAGCAATCTTTCTGTGATGAAGGAATTGAACCGGCTTACCACAATTCCGAACCGTAGTCCGGCTGCCGAGACTTCGCCCTCTTGAATTTGGAGCATATAGTCATTGTACTGCCAATTCCTGTAAAATCAATGGTTTGCGGATCAGAAACCATATTTAATCTGCTTGCGATCAGGGTGAAAATCCGTTATATTAGGGATAGTTTTGTTCAAGGAGGGATCTGATGTTAACGATTACAGAAACCGCAGCGAAAGAGATTCAGAATTTGATGAGTCAATATAGCAATCCGGAACTGGGTCTTCGCGTCCGGGTTGTTGCCGGCGGCTGTTCAGGTTTTTCTTACGATCTTGCATTTGATGATCAGAGCCAGTCGAACGATAAGATATTCCAGGCCAATGGTGTGAAGATCATGATTGATGAGAGGAGCTATCAGCATCTGGACGGGACGCAGCTTGATTTTGTAGATACAATGCTTGGACGCGGTTTTACGTTCAACAATCCGAACGCCAAGTCGAGTTGCGGCTGCGGTTCATCCTTTAGCGTATAACTTACGGGACTGGAATTATCCGTGAGGTGTTGAGGATGCGGACTTCGGTCCGCGTTTTTTTTTGCACCCTTCATGATTGAATCGATCATCTTTCTCACACTCGGACAGCTGGCTACCGGCATTCTGTTGTTTATCTTTCTGGTGCCTCCTTCCAGGATTGGAAAAGGTTTTGGCCGGTTTCACACTTTTCTGGCATTGCTTCTCTGGGGACTGGCGCTCTGGGGGAAGTTTCCGCCCGAGTTTTTTATACTGGCTGGACTCTTGCTGCTGACCGCACTGCTTGGGGAGAAAGATCAACTGTATTATCCGTTTCTTCTTTTGTCTTTTGGCGTTTCCTTTCATTTCTTGATTCTGGCGGACGTGCCCCGGATCGGAGTCTGGAATTCGCTGGGCGCGCATATGCCGCCCGTGCTTGTTCTCGGCGCGAGCTCGGTTGCCATGCTTTTGGGACACTGGTACCTGGTGGCTCCAAAACTGTCGATTTCCTATTTGAAGGTGCTCACCGGGGGATTGATCGCAGCGTTGTTGCTGCGATCCGTGTTGTTTGGACTCACGCTAATGAATCACTGGGAAGGACTGCTGAGCAGTCATTTTTTCGAAATTTATGGAATCTTTTTCTTGCAGCGGATTTTTCTTGGCTTGCTGCTTACGTTGATCCTTTCCGTGCTCACATATTTTTGTGTCCGCATCTATTCGACACAATCAGCCACGGGAATTCTGTACGTCGTGGTGGTGTTTTGTCTGATCGGAGAATTGATCGGCGCGTATCTGCATCAAAAGACCGGTCTCTTGTTTTGAGTACCTTGTATTCATTTCTGGAAATTCAAATACCAAATTTGCAAGCATCAAATTCCAAACAAACTCCAAAGCGCAAATTGAAATGCTCCAAACCCCGATTCGCTAGACTTTTGAACATTGAAAATCAAGATTTATTTGGGATTTGAGATTTGGTGCTTGTCTTAATGGAATTGGAATTTCTGTGTCCTGATTGCAGCCGTCGAAATGAACTCGAGCCGGATTCCGTTCAATTGGCGATCCGGTGCAGTTCCTGTGGCAAGAATTTCGGTGAACCCTCCGCCTTCCTGGATGAAAAGATGGGGTTGCAACACTGCGGGATCTGCGGCTGCAGGGACCTTTATACGCAGAAGGATTTCAACCGCACCATCGGATGTGCTATCGTCGCGGTGGGCGCGGTTCTTGCTCCCTTCACAAAGCTGATTAGTTTGCTCGTCTGCGCGCTGATCGATCTGCTTCTCTATCAATTTCTGCCGGTCATTACGGTTTGCTATCGTTGCAAAAGCATCTATCGGGGTTTACCGCCGAACCCGCAACACGAGGGATTCAATCTCGGGATCAACGACAGATATCGTAGCATGGACGAGCGCGGAGGGGCCGGGAAGCAGTGAAATTGGATTTTGAGATGATTTTTATATAAACTGAAGCGTACTGCGGGATGATTTCATTTCGATGATTGAAAAAAGCCAGGTCGATCTTTCCATTGTGGTGCCCGTCTACAACGAAGAAGAGAATGTCCGGGACCTGATTCAGGTGATTACACAGGCGATGCGGGGTACTCTGGACGCCTACGAGATTCTGCTCGTAGATGACGGCAGCACGGATGGTTCGTTTTCGATCCTGAAGGAGCAGGCCAAACAGGATTCGCATATCCGGGTCATCCGGTTTGGCATCAATTATGGTCAGACGGCTGCATTGTCGGCCGGCTTTCATCATGCGAAAGGCAAGATCATCATCACCATGGATGCAGATCTCCAAAATGACCCAACGGACATTCCGCTGCTCATTGAGAAAATCAATGAGGGTTTTGATGTCGTAAGCGGCTGGCGAAAGAACCGTTTCGACCGTTTTTTGACCCGTAAACTCCCTTCCACAATTGCCAACTGGTTGATTTCCTACATCACCGGGCTTCAGCTTCGAGATTACGGATGCACTTTAAAGGCATATCGCAGAGAGATCATCCGCCACATTGACCTCTACGGAGAAATGCACCGGTTTATTCCGGCACTCGCACGTTGGGCGGGAGCAACCGTCACCGAAGTTGTCGTGAAGCATCACGCTCGCAAGAAGGGAAAATCAAAATACGGCATTTCCAGAACGCTGCGCGTCCTGCTCGATCTTTTTGTCGTGAAGTTTTTAATGACCTATTCGACTCAGCCCATCCAGATTTTCGGTGGAATGGGCCTGCTCTGTTTTTTCCTTTCTCTGTTGACGTTCGCGGTTGTTTTGGGACTTCGTATTTTTGCCGGTGTGGATATGAGCGGCAATCCTCTTCTCTATGCATCCTTTACCGGGATCATGCTTTCGGTGATGCTGGTCCTGCTGGGTTTGAACGCCGAAATGCAGGCGCGGACTTATCACGAATCGCAGCGAAAGCCGATTTATGTGGTGCGGGAAATGCTCCACTATCCCGAAATTGAATCTCTCACCGAGGTCAATGAAGGCGAATTTCCGCTGACGCGAAACTGAAATGGTCCTCTTCCTGTCGTCCTCCTTCTTGCGGCGAGTGAAATTGATCTGGAAACCGGAACTCAAAGCTTTCTTGATCGGACACCGGAACCTGTTTTTTTTTGCGCCCGATGCCGCACTCGAAACTGAGGAAATCAATCCGGAAACAATCGACAGGTTGTTGCGCGAGCGGCAGTTTGAAAGAAACTGGGAACTTCTGGGCTTCCTCGCCCCGGACAATCTCCCTTCGGTTCCAGGTTACGCGCTCGTTCAAACGGGACAGTTGCCCGAAGTGGAACAGTGGAAGGCAAACCTGTATCTTTCCTCAGACAGTGGATTGGAGCAGCGGACACTCGAAATCAGACAGACAAGACGGGAGTAGCGATGGACCGTTTTGATCCTTCCCAGCGAAAGCTCATTTTGAATCTGGTCCGGGAGGCGATTCGGAAACGCCTGCAATCGGCAGAGGAACTTTCTTCCCCTCCCGATGATTTTTTGAGTGCTCCTGCGGCCGCTTTTGTCACGATTCGGATCAGCAGCGAGCTTCGCGGATGTATCGGCACAACCGAGGCGAGCCGGCCTTTGGGAGAAACGGTGATCTCTTGCGCCATTTCGGCAGCATTTCGTGATCCACGCTTCCCGCCGCTTCGTGCGGAAGAGTACCCGCAAATCGATCTGGAAGTTTCAGTTCTTTCCACGTTTCATCGGATCCATTCGGTGGAAGAAATTGAGGTGGGGAAGCACGGCGTTGTCTTATCTCTGGGATATCATCGGGGTTTGTTTTTACCACAAGTCGCCATAGAGCAGGGATGGGATCGGGATACTTTCTTACAACACACCTGCCGGAAAGCCGGCCTTTCGGTGAATACATGGAAGAATCCGGAAGCAAAAATTGAAATCTTTACCGCCGAAGTGTTCGGTGAAGAAAACCTTGCATAACAGAGTCGCGTTCTTCGCGTCTCTGCGGCGAAATTTTAAAATCGCCCTATCCGGAATCTTTCGATTGCGTGCCGGGTTTTTCCATCGATGCAGAGATCTGCCAGGATTTCCCCAATCACGGGAGCAAACTTGAACCCGTGGCCGGAGAAGCCGGCAGCAATCAGGATTTCCGGATGCGAAGGGTGAAAGTCCAGAATGAAATCTTCATCCGGAGTCAGCGCATACATGCAGATTTTTCCATCCAGAACTTCTTCGCTGACACCAGGTAGATATTCTCGGACGAAAGCCTGGAGATCCATTGCGTCTTCCGCTTGAAACGCCCGATCGGCGCGGTCGGGGGTTGTTTCCGGACCAAGCGAATTGTGATTGGCGATCTTGACTCCCTCGTGATTGTGAATTGGAAACCCGTATAGAATTCCGGCCTCTACTTCCGCCAGAAAAATCGGGAAGCGCCCGATCGAAAACGTCTCTGGTGTTTTCGGGCGCAGCCAGGCAACGGTCTTTCGTTTTACGACAATCGGTAAATGCAGATCCGCAAGAATCCGTGACGTCCAGGAACCTGCGCAAACTACGACACGGTCTGCGTGATATGTGTCCTTCGTTGCATGGATGCGGGTGCCATCGATCCGGTCAACGGTTTCGCCCGTTACGAGCACCGCACCGTGACGTACAGCCTCTTCACAATGATTCCGAATGCAGGAATCCACCACCAGGAATCCGGCGCGTGGATCGTAACAGCCTGTCCAGTGATCCGGAATGTGAAATTGCGGCCAGCGTTCCCGGATATCCTCCGTCCCCAACTGCTCGTTGGGGAGATGATGGAGGCTGCATGCAAGAAGAGCATCTCTTACGAGAAAACCTTTCCGGGGTCCAAGGACAAGCCCTCCTGTACGGTGCAGCAGTTTGGTCCCGGTCTGATTTTCCAACTCGACCCACAGATCATCGGCACGCAGAACAAGTGGAACATAGTCCGGGGATTCATGATAGGCGTGGCGGATAATGCGGGTTTGTCCGCTGTGACTCCCCATCTCATGCACAACACCAAATTGCTCGAAGACAACGACATGCTTGCCGCGTCGTGAGAGATGGTATGCCGCGGCGCTTCCCATGGTTCCCGCGCCAATCACGGCAACATCGTATGTGTTCGTCATTTTTCAGACTTCCTTGGAGCGGCGGGCGTCCCTGCCCGCCATTTAGGAAGTGATCCCATACTCGCGGGCACGGAGGCCCGCGTCTCCAAAATGCGAAAGCAGGCAGGACCTCCGCGCTCCATTTTTTCACAGCCTCTCCCGTCAGGCAAGATACTTCGTGCATGCTAAGATACTTGTTTCTGGTGACTCACGCGGTATTTCGCTCACTTCGGCCTGGTTGGCAGCTGCGCGCCGTGCCAGACGGCCACGATCCAGACAAACTTCGCCTGCATTCGGTAGAAAAACCGGTAGGGAGGAATGATCACTTCCCGATAAGGAAG
>CAZDDB010000016.1:24083-25011 GCA_964504105.1 uncultured Acidobacteriota bacterium | reverse complement strand
TTAATGGTGGCCGAGGACAGCGTGGGGACGGTACAACTCTTCCAGATATTTTCGTTCGTCGGTATCCAGTGAAATTTCCAGTGCCTGGACTGCTTGCTCAAGCTGCTCCATTTTACTTGCGCCGATGATGGGCGCCGCGACTCCTGGCTGATGCAGAATCCAGGCGAGGGCAATTTGAGCGGGGAAGACGCCCCGCTTTCGAGCGAGTTCTGCCACACGGTCTGCGATGTCAAAGTCCACGTCCGAGTAGTAGAGCTTTTGTCCGTACTCATCCGTTTTTGCGCGCAGTGTATCGCCCCAATCCTGGCGATTTCTGTTTCCCGCCAGAAAACCGCGTGCCATCGGACTCCATGGAATCAGAGCAACATCTTCCGCGCGGCAAAGCGGAATCATTTCACGTTCTTCTTCGCGGTAGACCAGGTTGTAGTGGTTTTGCATCGATACAAAACGGGTCCAGCCGTGACGGTCCGCCAGAGAAAGCGTACGCGCAAACTGCCAGGCAAACATGCTGGAAGCTCCGATGTGGCGCGCCTTGCCGGACTTCACGACATCGTGGAGTGCTTCCAGTGTTTCTTCGATCGGAGTCTCGTAATCCCAGCGGTGAATCTGATACAGATCCACATACGATGTGCTCAGACGTCGAAGAGAAGCATCGATCGCGTCGAAAATATGTTTTCGCGACAGGCCGCGATCGTTGGGATCGTCGCTCATCGGGAAAAATACTTTCGTGGCGATACCCACGTGCTCGCGTTTTGCAAAATCACGGATGGCGCGTCCCAGAATTTCTTCACTGGCGCCCAACGAATACATGTCTGACGTATCAAAAAAGTTGATGCCGAGTTCCAGTGCCCGCTGGATAAACGGTCTGCTCTGTTGTTCGTCCAGTATCCATGGGCGCCACTGTGGTGAGCCGTAGGTCATGGCGCCC
>CAZDDB010000016.1:18365-24049 GCA_964504105.1 uncultured Acidobacteriota bacterium | reverse complement strand
GATTTGTGAAGTGCATCTACTTAACGGTTAGAAAACTGCCAACTTGCGTTTCCTGTTCCGTCAAGGCTTCACACTCATGATCGATCGTCTCGTATTCGCCGGCATTTTCCTTGCAGAACGCCTCATACGCTTCTCTGGAGGTCCAGTGATCCAAAGTCAAATACCTGCCTGTCGTGTCGCTCAGCAGATATGTGCCCTGATACTCACGGCTTCGACTGAAGAATCGCGCCCATAGACCGGAAGGCCCGTACGCTTGTTCGAACTCGATCTCCCGCCCTCTTTTTGCGTAAAACTCCCAAATCACGATAAACATAATCAAATATCAAAAATCAAATATCAAAAAAACACAAGCAAAGAAACAAATAAACGCCAGGTTCTTTGCCTATTGTATTATGTTTTTTTGATCTTTGATATTTAATCTTGTTAAGATTTTTCCTGTGGACTGCAACAAAGCTAATAACCGAGGTGATCGAATGAAACTCTGGATCGTTGGCTTTCTTGCATTTTTCCTGTGTGCGTCCTTATTTGCGGCAGATCCGGCGCCACCGTTGCCGGACAGCCCTTCGAAATGGCTGGACGGCAAAGCCCTTCAGTGGAGGGACCTTCGGGGCAAAGTGGTGCTTGTGAACGTCTGGACGTTTGCGTGTTGGAATTCGTACCGGTCGCTTCCCTGGATCGTTTCCTTGCAGAAGAAGTTTCCGAATCTCCGGATCATCGGGATCCACAGTCCTGAGTTTTCTTATGAAAAGAATCGGGACCAGATGCGGGAAACCATGTCGCAATACAAGGTCACGTATCCGCAGGTGCTCGATGACGATCATGATTACTGGGACCGGTTGAATAATCGCTACTGGCCTGCGTTTTACGTCGTGGATAAACACGGAACGATCCGCGGCAGTTTTGCCGGAGAGACTCATCCCGAAGATACACAGGCGGAACAGATCGAAACATTGATCCGGACTTTATCAAAGGAGCCTTGAATTGCGTTCAGCACTTGTCGCAGCCTTGCTTCTGACGGCATCTTCTTTGCATGGCCTCACATTTACGTTCGAAGGCGGGAAGGAAGGATTGCTGGAGCTGCCTTCGGGCAAACCGCGCGCCGTGGTGCTGTATTTTCACCGGGCGATCGAAGACCGTTCCATTGTCCTTGAGTGGGCAAAACTGCTGGGGCCGGGCGGATATGCCGTGGCAGGATACACGGCTAGTAATACTACAAATATAGTACGCGAAGGGCAGTATGCTCTGGCTGCCTTGCGCGGACGGAAGGAGGTTGCCGGAATTCCGGTCATTCTGATGGGAGCAAGCAGGGGAACCGCAGTGGCGTCCCGTCTCTTTGCGGCAGATCCGGAGGTTCGCGGGCTGGTGTTGATCGTTCCTGTTTCGCTGGATTTATGTGAATCACTGCAGCAAGCAAATGGTCGTCCTGTTTTGATTGTCGAGGCTGGAAAAGACGAAGTGGCGCAGATGCGTCCTCGGGAGATCCTGCGTTGTGCGCCAAAAAATGCCGGTCATACTCTGTTGCCGGATTCCTCGCACCGGTTTCCGCCTTCGGTTCCGGCGCCGCAGATCCTGCGGTGGCTGGATTCGTTATTTAAGATCGGTTTGTAGGGGCGGCGTTTCGCCCGGCAAGCGCCGGAGATCGGGTTTTCCTACCGTTAGAAACCTGTGTGCGAGATCTACCTCTTCCGGGCTTCCGATAATCAGTGGGGTCCGTTGATGAAGTTCGGTGGGTTCTACATCCAGGATTCGCTGTTTGCCGTTGCTTGCCTTGCCGCCTGCTTCTTCGATGACCATCGCAAACGGGCTTGCTTCGTAAAGTAATCGAAGTTTTCCCTCCGGCTTCTTCAAAGAACCGGGGTACAGAAACACGCCGCCATACAGAAGTGTCCGGTGGGCATCTGCAACCAGTGATCCGATGTATCGCAACCCGTAAGGACGTCCACTGGCTTTGTCCGGTTCTTTTAAGTAATCGATGTAGCGTTTCATTCCGTCTTCCCAGGAGTGATAGTTCCCTTCGTTGACACTGTAGTATTTACCGCGCTGTGGAATGCGGATATCTTCATGGGAAAGCAAGAACTCTCCGCAACTCGGATCGTAGGTGAAACCGTGCACACCATGTCCGGTCGTGTAGACAAACATGGTGCTGGAGCCATAAACAAGGTAACCCGCGCAGACCTGGCGTGATCCCGGTTGCAGACAATCTTCGATCGTTCCGGGGCCGGAGGGGGTCACGCGTCGATGGACCGAAAAGATTGTTCCAATCGTCGCGTTTGCATCGATGTTGCTGGATCCATCCAGTGGATCAAACAGAAACACATACTTTCCATGTGGATATCCTTCCGGGATTTGCATCACGCTGTGTTCTTCTTCCGATGCCATGACGCACAGATGACCGCTGCGTCCCAGGATTTCGTACAGAACGCGGTTTGCGTATTCGTCGAGTTTTGTGACACGTTCTCCGTGAACATTCTCACTGCCGGTCAGTCCAAGGATGTTTACCAGTCCGGCTTTTCGCACGTCCCGCGCGATCAATTTTGCCGCCAGCGTGATGTCTCTCAGCAAGCCGGAGAAGTCCCCTTTCGCATCTGGAAATTTTCGCTGCTGCTCCATGATGTGGCGGGAAATGGTGATGACTTCATGTGGAATCATGTTCGAGATACCCCCTTCTTCACAAGCCCCTATTATAACCTGATATAATCGACGGGCATGAAAGGCAATGATTATGAATGGATTACGTTTGATTGCTACGGCACGCTGATCGACTGGGACCAGGGTGTTTCGAACGCTTTTGAAAAAGTTGCGCGAGCCTCGGACTTAACCTTTGACAGAAGGTACGTTATGAGTCTCTTCAATAAGTACGAGGCTTTGGAAGAAATCAGCTACAAGAAATACCGCGACGTTTTGAACCGCGTTGCGCGTCGCGTTTGCATGGAGTTGGGGTACCGCATCGGTGAATATAATTTCATTGAGGAAAGTCTGCCGCGGTGGCGGCCTTTTCCCGACACCATTGTTGCGTTGCAACGCCTGTCGCGCAGTCACAAACTGGGTATCCTGTCAAATATTGATAATGATCTGTTTGACCAAACACGGAAGTATCTGGCTGTGCCTTTTGATTTGATCATCACGGCCGAAAGCGTATCGGCTTACAAGCCGGCGCACAATCATTTTCAGGAAGCCCGTCGCAAGATTGGGAATGCCCGCTGGATCCACGTAGCGCAGAGTTACTTCCATGACATAACGCCGTGCAGCCGTCTTGGAATTGACTGTGCCTGGGTCAACCGCAATAAGGAAATATCGAATGACCCGAAAGTGAACCCGTTGTTTAACGGGCCCAACCTGGTTGCCTTTGTAAACTGGCTCGAAGGGGAATAGGAATTTGTGCCTTTGTGGTTATTCCAGATCATCGCGGAGGCGGGTCAAGAGTGAGATCGCTTCCGCAATGCGGTTGGATGGATCAACCGGTTTCAGCTCATCCAGCAGCTCCGTGGCCTGGTTGATCAACGATTGCCAGTGGGCGCGTTTCTCACCTATTTCCTTCATGATTGCGCGTTTCTGCAATTCCGCCTCGCGAAAACGAAATGCGTTTCGAACTACAGAAATGAGGCGGTCATTATCGAATGGCTTGACCACGTAATCGACAGCTCCGGCCTTCATGCATTCTACCGCCACTTCTTCGCTTCCTTTTCCCGTTAGCATTACCACGAAACTCGCACCGAAATTCTTTGTTACATTCCGGAGTACATCCAGGCCGTCCATGTTCGGCATCATGTAGTCCAGCAGGACTACTTCCGGACCAAACCCGGCTACCTGGTCCAACGCCATGGCGCCATCGGAGGCCTCCTCCGTTTCATAACCTTCCGAATCCAGTAGAAGTTTCAGGAATTCTACCAGCGCCGGATCATCATCTACGATGAGAACTTTGTTCATGCTGATGCTCCAAAATAGCGTTTGATTTGCGCTACGATATCGCGCAGCTCGAGAGGTTTTGTAAAAAATTCTTCAGCGCCAAGCCGGATCGAAGCGTCGCGGTCTTCCATTCGTCCTTTTCCGGTCAGGATGATCACCGGGATTTCGCGCGTTCGGGGATCGGATTTCAAAAGTTGAAGGACCTCCAGCCCTCCGATTTCGGGCATGACGAGATCCAGCAGGATCAAATTGGGGGTTTCGCTCTTGGCGACATCCAACGCATTCTTTCCATTTTGCAGCGGCACCACCCCATATCCTTCGATTGTCAGGGCATCTCGCAGAAACTCCAGAGTGGAATCGTCATCATCTACGACCATGATCTTCATTGGTCCTTTCAGACCATCCAGAGCGGAACTGATTCGGTGCAGTGTTTGACGAAGCTTTCCGGTATCGATCGGTTTTTCGAGGTAATCGACGGCGCCAAGCTGGAATCCTTTCTCCTTATCCATCAATACGGACAGGATGATTACTGGAATCTCCCGCGTCTCCGGATCGGTCTGCAACTGAGTGAGGAGATCGAAACCGTTGATGTCCGGCAAATAGATATCCAGGGTAATCAGGTCGGGCTTGTGCTGCCGGGCGATCGTGATTGCGTCTTTTCCCGTGTGCGCCGGAATTACCGAAAATCCTTCTTCTTCCAGCAGCATCTTCACGATGGCTGTGATGTTTGCGTCGTCTTCCACAACTTCTACCAGCTTTGCGGCATGACGTTTCCCGGGACGCGCTTTGACGACGCGCATCACCCGGTCCTCCGCACTCTGTGTGTGCACCGGAAGGGTGAAAGTGAACTTGCTGCCGAGCCCCTCTTCGCTTTCTACATGGATCTTGCAGCCATGAGCTTCGAGGATTTCTTTGACAATGGCAAGCCCGAGCCCCGTTCCCCCGTATTTTCTCGTGGAGGAGCTGTCGACCTGATAGAAGCGGCCAAAAATCTTGTTGATATGCTCTTTGGGAATTCCAATTCCGTTGTCAATCACATTTACAACCAGAAATTCATCGCCGGGTGAATGTGGCTGTACGGCCACTTTGATTCGTCCGCCGTCTTCTGTAAACTTTTCTGCATTTGTGAGCAGGTTCATCAGCACTTCTCGAATCCGGTCTTCATCCGCGTAAAGCAGCGGTAGATCCGCCGGCATTTCGATCACAAATCCCAGCTCCTTCTCGTTTTGTCGGGCTTCCACTTTCACACTTTCAACGCACGATTCGATCAGTTCGCGAACAGAACACGATTCCATATGGAGTTTCAGTATCCCCGATGTGACTCTGGAAAAATCCAGAAGAGAGGAAATCAATCGGGACAGATGGTTCAGGTTGTCCCGGGAAACGGACAATCCGCGGTCCTGCTTTTCGCTCAGCGGCCCAAGCTTGCCGCTCAAGATGAAATCGATGTAGCCCTTGGTGGAAACCAGGGGCGCTTTCAATTCATGAGAGATATTGGCGAGAAAGTTGGATTTGAGCTCATCCAGTTTCATCAGTTCCTGGTTCGCTTCCTCCAGAAGTTTGCTCTTTTCCTGCGCAGTATCGCGGGCGTTTTGCAGCAGTTCCATTTTGCTGCGCAGCTCTGCAGCCATCCGGTCAATACTTTGCCCGAGTTCCTCCATCTCATCATCCGTGACCATGTGCAGACTATAGTCAAAGTCACCGGCGGCAATCCTCTTCGTTGCTTCCCGGATCCGGTTCACATGACGGCGGGCCCGCACTTCGTAGTAGATGATTCG
>CAZDDB010000016.1:0-18355 GCA_964504105.1 uncultured Acidobacteriota bacterium | reverse complement strand
CGGTTCACATGTTTTGTGATATCCGATGCCGCGAAGTAGGAGATGAGTGCTCCCAGGATGACTGTTAGAAAGATGAAGGCGGACGTTTCGAAACGGATGGGACTTTGTTTCAAATCGGGGAGGGAAATGGTTAGAAATCCTCCGGCGGTTCTGGCGAAAAGAGATCCGTTCCCCGGCTGTTCTGCTTGAAACCGAATCTCCGGCGGCAACCACTGTTTGGCCGACGCATCACTTTCGAGCATATGGCTCCAGTGCTGAAGTTGGCTTCGTGCAATCGCTTCCTGCTGGTTCCGCAGCGCAGTCTGTGTATGCATGTTTTCCATGAGGGCAAAGAAGATGAGAGAAAGCGCTATCAGCATCGTGAAAGCGCCGAGCAGTTTCGTAAGAATCGGGTACCGGAATTTCGTCGAAACCGATCCGGTGGCGGATGCGATCCGCGTCCGCACCGGTTCCATGGCATCGTGCACGAGATGAAAGTGAATAAAGGAAGCTGCGAGTCCCGCGCTAACTGCAGCCGTAAATAGATAGATGCGATACGATTCCGGCAGATGCAAGATATGGATGCTGAACAGCACAATTGTGATGCCGCCCAGTGTCCAGCTCAGCAAACTGACAAGAGCCGATCGTGATGGAAACTTTGTTGCCGCTTCTTCCGCTTCGGTTGCGGAGCCGTTTTCTTTCAGGTAGGCGATGATCGGACGAACCAGGCGGCGGTTAATTGGAATGGGCCACAAAATAGACACAAGAGTAAGAATGGTCATAAAGTAGAGGGTCTCTTGAATCACCGCCCTATCGAGCTGAAGAAGCTTCCAGTAATACAGGTAAAGAACGCCTGCACCCGCAAGCACCGGGATGGCAAGTTTGATTGCGAGGCCCCTGAAATAGGACTCTGAAATCTGATCGGTCATGCAACCTCTACAAGACGTAGCGCCGGCGCCTCCCCGAACTGCACCAATCCGGCGCCGCTACAGCCTGTAAACGGCTCCCGCCGGATTATAACATGGTAGGGGCGCATGGCAGTGCGCCCTCACGGCGATTGTTGGGGCGCACGCCTTGCGCCCCCTACTGACCTTGTTTCGGAAGAGCCTGTCCATTATTATCATTCCTTTCCATCAGGAGGCTGAATGCACATCAGGCGATTGATTTTGGTTTTTTCTCTTCTGATCACGGCACTTGTTGCAGGGAATTCCTTTTCCGCGAATCAAAGTGAAGATGACAAGTTTTCGAAACTGGTAAACGAATATCTTGAGTTCCAGTGGAAGAGCTCACCGCTCAGCGCTTCGTTTAATGGGATCCATGCGTATGATGACCGGATCGAAAGTTTTTCTCTGGAGGCCGCGAAAGGGCAACTGGAAAAGAACCGTCAGTTTGTTGGGCGATTCGATTCGGAGATTGACCGTGCGAAACTCAACGAGAGCAATCAGATTGATTTTGATCTGATTCACGATTCGCTGAAAGCCCAGGAATTTTCGCTGACAAGGTCTCACGATTTGGAGCGGGAACCCTCGACGTATCCCAATATCGTTGCAGGAATCGGGTTTCTGATGTTCAGCCGCGAATACGCTCCGTTTGAAGAGCGGATGGCAAGTCTGGCCGGCCGGATGGAAAAAATGCCCCAGCTGCTGGAGGAAGGGAAGAAGAACCTGAACAATCCTCCCAAACTGTGGACGCAGATTGCAATCGAGACTACGGCCGGCGCTGCGGGGCTTTACGAGCAGGTGCTGGCTCAGGCCATTACACAACTCCCGGAACAGAACGAGGCGCGCAAGCGGTTTGAAGCGGCAAATCCGAAGGTTGTTGCTTCGTTGAAGTCCTACCAGCAATTCCTGGAAAAGGACCTGATGCCCCGCTCAAACGGAAATTTTGCCGATGGGCGCGAGAATTTTGTCTACCGGTTGAAGAATTTTTATCTGATCGATCAGTCTCCCGAAGAAATCAAAGCTGTTGCGCAAAAGGTGTTGGATGAAACAAAAGCGAAGATGGAAGCGGCGGCAAAGAAAATAGATCCAAACAAGAACTGGTGGGAGATCCTGGATGATGCCAAAAAGAGACATGGTTCTGCAGAGGATCTACTCCCCAGATACAGGAAGGTAACGGAACGCGCGCGGCAGTGGGTGATCGATAAAAAACTGGCTTTTATTCCGGAAGAAAAACTGGATGTAATTGAAACACCTTTGTTCATGCGATTTGTGACGCCGTACGCGGCCTATTTCAGCCCGGCGCCGTTCGAGAAACAACAGACGGGATATTATTTCGTTACCCCCGTAGATGCGGATCTGTCTCCCGAAGCCAAGGAGGGAAAACTTGGAGAAATGTATATCGATGTAGAGAATACGACGGTGCATGAAGCTTTTCCGGGGCATCATCTGCAACTGATTCATCAGAACCTGCTTTCCCCGATTCGTCGCATGAGCGGTAGCTCTCTCATGTCCGAAGGATGGGGACTGTATTGCGAACGCTTGGGAGAAGACTACGGTTTTTACTCCTCGCCGATCGACAGCATGCAGGCGTATCGCTGGCTTCTCATCCGCGCAGTCCGTGTGCTGGTCGATGTGGGTTTGCATTGCGATGGGATGAGCTATGAGGATGCCGTGAAGATGATGCTGGATCATGCAAAAATCGAAAAGAGCGGCGCCGAAGGAGAGGTTCGACGCTACACACAGAGCCCGACGCAGCCACTGTCCTATTTAATGGGAATGCTGATGATTGAGCAATTGCGAGATGATATCCATAAAGAAACTGGTGAAAAGTTTTCGTTGCAGGAGTTCCACGATTCGGTACTTGGCTATGGTTCCGTGCCGCTAAGAATCATTCGCGAATCGATGATGAAACGCGTACAGAAACCGTAGGCTGTGTTATTGTTTGATAAATCTCCTGCACTTGGTCTATCATAGTTCCAGAGGTGGATCATGAGTGCTGCCCCCTGCGTGTTTTGTAAGAAGGTGCACGATTTTGATCGTGAAGAAGCTTTTCATATCCTGCGAAAGACCCCTGATACTCTGCGTCTTCTTTTGGACAATGTCAGTCTGAATTCGATTTCTGCAGAAAGCGGCGATAAATGGTCGCCCCGACAGTTGCTCATTCACCTCATTGATACGGAATACGCGTACGGTTTTCGCTACCGCTTGATCATGGCAGAAAAGGATCCTGTGATTACTCCTTTTGATCAAGAGATGTGGGTCAGTAAGTTCACCTATGGCGACCTGGATGCTACTCAGTTGATCCGCGCCTTTACTCCGATCCGCCGTGTAAATCTGGAATTGCTCACAACCGTCGATCCAAAATTATTTGACAAGCCCGCAAAACATCCTGAATACGGCACGATTACCGTAGGGCAGATGATTCCTCACGCTGCCGCGCACGATACAAACCATCTTGAGCAGATCCGAAACCGGATCCCTGCGATGTAAAGGGTATGGCTATTCCCAGAGATGAATTATCGCTTCTGATCCGCGATTGGTACTACGCCGCATCGGAAGGTCATGTGGAGCAATTCCTGAAATTCTTTGTGCAGGATGGGCGTACCGGTTATTTCGGAACCGATCCATCCGAGATCTGGTACGGATTTGATCAGATCAAAGCTAATCTTGGGGAAAATTTCCGTACTTACGGCAAGTGGAACATCATGAGCAAGAATCTGGTGGTGCACCAGGTTGGAGATATGGCAGTTTTTACGGATGAAGTTGAACTTTCCGCGCGTTTTCGGGAAAGCAGCATCGCCGAAGATGCCCGCATGTCGGGCGTACTGGTTCATGAAAACGGAGAGTGGAAAATCCTCCAGGCCCATTTCTCCTTCGGGATACCCAACTCCGAACTCCTCCCCGGTTAGGGCCTGCACAAAAATAACCTTTCATTTTGGCGCGAGCGGCGGGCGGGAGATGACGTCTGCTGCCGGTGTCTTCCTCAACACTGCCTCCGGTCATTCCGGTTCCTAGGGAAACAGGATAGATTCGCCCTTCTCTGCAGCCAGCTGATCGTACCTCTTGAGGATGGCGTCACGTCTTTTGAACATCGCCTGAATTTCGAAGACGGTCAGGTACTTGCCGCAATGTTTTTTGACTTCCTTTTGGTCAAGTTTACGCAATCCTTCCATCATCGATCGTGAAAACCGGGTAAGATCTCCTGGAGCTTTCAACTCACCGAAGATTTTGAAACACCGGCTGTGGTCAATCATCCACACTTTCCAGGCCGGATCGTACAAGAAGTTTCCCAGATTACGATCGAAGTTGTAGACCAGGTTGTCAAACGCCCTTATCTTAAAAATGGCGCGATTGTACTCTTCGAGATTCGGAGGCTTAATATTATCTCTATATCTGTCACGTTCCGTCATGGCATTTTCCACCCACCACTGGATCGCTCCTTTTTTCCCGTCATAGATCCGTTCCACCGTAACAGGGACCATGTTCAAGCCAAGCATCTTGTCCAGTTCGTAAGCAGCCACCTCAAACTTCCAGGAGTCCTTGAAATCCATCTCCGCTCCGCTGGTCATCGAGGTCATACCGGTTTTGCGTTCATCGATGGTCTTAAAGACGGCATGAAATTCGATCTTGCCATTGGTAAGAGTCAGCTTTCTAGGGTTCGTTACTCCGGTGCCTAGCCACTTCTCTTTAATCACCGTTGCGGTTCGCAGAAGTTCCTCCGTCTCTGCCAGAGAAAGAGCCGGCTGGATTTGAGTCTGAGTCTGAGGTTGTGATTGAGGAATCAGTGGTGCGGTTGCATCTTGTGAGCGCAACCCGCCCGTCATGAGGATTAGGATGGCAACTGCCAAGAATTTCGTCAATCGCATCCAATTGAATTATATCACCATCGTTTGTGGGTTTGCGAATCCCACTCATACAATTTAGAATTCGATAGGCATGAAAAAGAGAATTGCTTTGCTGCTGATAGCGGTGCTGCTCACCGCGACTGGTGCAGCCCCTGTTGTCCAGCAGAGAGTTGTGGCGATTGGGGACGTGCACGGAGGTTTTGAGGATTTTATTACCATTTTGCAGACAGCAGAAATCATCGATGCACAAAACAATTGGGCCGGCGGCAAGACGACCTTCATCCAGACGGGGGATATCCTGGACCGCGGGATCAAGAGTCGTGCTGTGATGGATTTGCTGATCCTGCTGGAGCGACAAGCCCCGAGGAAGGGCGGGCGCGTGCTGCCGCTCCTTGGAAATCACGAAATGATGAACATGATGGGCGACCTCCGGTACGTTCCGGCAGAAGAATACGCAAACTACGCCGGCAGCGGATCAGAAAAGCGCCGCGAAGCCGGCTATCAGGCATACGTTGAGTTTCGGAAGCGCCGCGCGAAAGCATTGAAGCAGCCTGAGCCGGTGATTACAACGGAGCAAAAGAATCAATGGGAAGAGACGCATCCACTGGGATTCCTGGAGCACCGCGATGCGTTCGGTCCGGCAGGCACGTACGGCAGATGGGTTCGAAAACACGATGCAATAGCAGAAGTGGAGAGCATCATTTTCTTGCACGGTGGAATCAGTCCGGCTATCTCGAACCTAAGCGTAAAACAAATCAACCAACGCATAAAAGACGAGACAAGACTCTTCGACTCCTACAAGAGTAAGTTGACAGATCAAGGAGTGATCCTTCCCTTTTTTACGCTGGAGGAAATGACGGCGGCAGCGAAGGAGGAATTGGAGTTCCGGCAGAAAGTGGGACCCAAAAATGTGAAACTATTGCAGGACGTCCTGGCCATCGGTAGTTGGCTATCGATCAACAAGGATGGACCCCTTTGGTTCCGTGGCTATGCGGAGTGGTCGGGTGAAGAAGGGGCGCCGCAAACGGAAAACTTGTTGAAGACGTACGGTGTCAAACATTTTGTAGTGGGACACACGGTCCAGCAAGACGGGTCGATACGAAGCAGGTTCAACAACGGGGTCTTTTTGATCGATACGGGCATGCTAAGAAGCTACGTGCCAAATGGCCAGGCATCGGCATTGGAGATTCAGGACGGCAAGTTCACGGCAATTTACAAGAATCGGCGGGTTGCATTGTTTTCATCTTCGTGAGGAAGCATGTATCTTTGGTCCTGGATTAGTTTTGAGTAGGATGAATTACAACGTTCATATTTCCGTGCCGCTGGATGGATTTGCGAAACGTGGTATATGACTGTTGGAGGAAAATGATTGTATTGAGCCGTGAAATAGTACCACCTCAAATCGCCCAGCGTGCCAATGACTCGATAGCGTCTTCGCGAGAAATCCTCAGTACCGCAAATTCGGCTCTGCGTTTAAAGCCATCGAACTTTGAATTCCCAGGCTGAGTTTGTGCTGAGCCACGGCCGCGATCATCGCTGCGTTGTCGGTGGACAGGATGAGCGAAGGAAAATACACCGGAATGCCTGTATCTTTGCCCCATTTCGCAGCCTCTTCCCGCAGATAGGAATTGCACGCGACACCGCCTGAAAAAGAAACACAGCGAGGGCGCAGGCGCATGGCGGCTCTCTGGAGCGGATCCAGCAGCATTTCGATAGCAACGGTCTGGAAGGAACGGCAAACCTCTACAATCTCATCGGACGGATTCCCGCTTCCGTCGTGCGGCCGAACACCTTGTCTACTAATATAGTAGAGCACTGCAGTCTTGATCCCGCTGTAACTGAAGTCGTATGTCTCCGCTCCGAAGTTCGCGCGTCTGAGCCCGACCTTGTTGCTCGACTGCCGGTTGGCGAGGCGGTCAATCACAGGACCTCCTGGATATCCCAGACCCAGCATCTTTGCAACTTTGTCGAAAGCTTCTCCCACCGCATCGTCTCGTGTTTCACCCAGCAATTCGTAATCGTCTTTTGTTTTCAACTGATACAAACTTGTGTGACCTCCCGATGCAATGACACACAACATGGGAAGTTCCACATCCGGATGCTCCAGAAACACCGAATGTAAGTGCGCTTCCAGGTGATTGACGCCAACAAATGGGACATTCCATGAAAACGCCAATCCTTTGGCGACATTGAGGCCCACCAGCAGCGAACCGACCAGCCCCGGACCATAGGTGACCCCAATCCCGTCTACTGCGGAATCGCCCAGATCGGCTTGCCGGACAGCTTCTTCCAGCACCCAACTGATATTGTCCAGATGGTGTCTCGATGCTAATTCAGGAACCACGCCACCGTATTTTTCGTGAACCTTGACCTGGGAGGAAACTAAATTGCTGCGGATGCGCCTGCCCTCCAGCACCGCAACGGAGGTATCGTCACATGATGTTTCAATGCCCAGGATAATCATGACAAATGAATTATAAGTCCAAAGTCCAAAGTCGTCTGAACTGGAACAAAGAATGTTTCGAAGAGTCTATACAAGCATGACTTCAGGAAATTCAGGATCAACCAGATGCGAAATGAATGTTACACCCTTGGTAGATGTTGCGCTGGTGCTTCTGATCATATTCATGGTTGTAAGTCCACTTATGACAGGGAGTTTCTATGTAAACATCCCGCGTGAGGAAGAATCTCCGGTTGATATCGCGCCTCCGAGTCAGATCGTGATCCAGCAAAAGGTAGATGGAACTCTAACGATCAATCACCAGGAAATCAAGTTAAATCAACTTTCCATTCGTCTCAACGAAATCTTGATCGGCCGCACGGACCGAACTGTCTTTTTCACCGGCGCGGACGATTTGAACTACGGTGTAGCCGTCTCTACAATGGATTTGCTGCGTAGCGCCGGAGCTAACATCGGAATCATCACTGGCGAAATCCAATAGAACAAGAATGGGACGTAGATCCATAACACTAAAATAATCATACTTGTGTGATCGGAGGTGTTCAATGAAAACCAGGCAGAAACCGCGAACGGTTCGTCACAGCATTGCGTTACCGCGAGAGCTCGTTGTGCAACTTCAAGAGATTCTTTCGCATGGGCCGGAACAAACTATGAACCGGCTGGTCACGCGCGCGCTTTCAGAATTTGTGGAGCGCCAGCAGGCGGAAGAATTCAGTAGTGCAATGAGCAAGATGGCATCTGATCCGAGTATCCGGAAAGAATGTGCCACGATCTCCCGGGAGTTTTCAGTTGCCGATGCCGATGGATCAGGCGATGTTTAGCCGTGGTGAAATCTATTTTGTCAATCTGAATCCAACCAGAGGACGTGAACAAGCCGGCCGCTGCGCCTGGTTCTTGGACTGTAGAGGTCCGTTCAATCTCGGAACCAGATTAAACTGCAGTCGTCTTATCTGATCAGATGAAACTGATTGCAAAACTTCTGTGTGTCTGGCTACTGGCGATGGCGGGGCTTGGCATCTACATGTCAGAAGGTGTTGTGCATTTTCCACGCCTTCGTGTACGGGATAGGGCAAGGATGATGGCAGTTGAGTACGCAGCCACGACGGGCAGTGCGCTTGAAGACATTGAGATTCAGGGCCAGGATGGAACGAAATTGCGCGCCTGGTCATTTCATCATCAACGCTGGCAAGACGCGGTGATCCTGCTGCATGGTCAAGGGGACAATCGCGCCGGAATGCTGGGTTACGGGGAAATGTTGCTACGTCATCATTACAACGTTCTGATTCCCGACAGCCGCGCGCACGGATCGAGTGAGGGAACACTGGTTACCTACGGTGTTCGGGAAGCGAAAGATGTCCGGCGCTGGATCGATTGGTTGTATGGCAGGGAGAATACAAGATGCGTTTACGGACTCGGCGAATCCATGGGTGCTGCAATATTGCTGGAATCGATGGGACCCGAATCACAACTATGTGCGGGTGTAGCCGAATCGTCGTTTTCCGATTTTCGCTCGATCGCGTTTGATCGTATGGGAGGAGGATGGATCGGCCACACGATCTCTTATCCCCTCGTGGAGTCGGGACTTCTCTATGCGCGTTTCCGGTATGGTGTTGATCTGCAGCAGGCCTCTCCGCTCAATTCTGTTGTCGCAAGCAGAATTCCGATTCTACTCATTCACGGCCTGAACGACACAAGCATCGCGCCTCACCACTCACAGCGGCTGGTTCAGGCAAACCCTCAGTTTGTCCAGTTGTGGGAGGTCCCGGGTACGCAGCATACGGGCACATTCGGGCGTTTTCCGAATCAATTCGAAAAACGCGTTTGCGAGTTCTTCCAATCTCACACCCAAAGGCATTAATTTCGTGATACATTGCGTATTCGTGTCTTTGTGGTTAACCCGATTTCACAAATTTTCGCAGACTCTCCGTATACGGCGCCCGCGCGATGCCACGCTCCGTAATGATGGCTGTAACCAGTTCGTTCGGTGTGACATCGAATGCCGGATGTCGTACATCGATCCCTTCGGGAGCCGTTCGCTTTCCATGGATCTCGACTACTTCCTTTGCGGAACGCTCCTCGATCGGGATTTGATCCCCGCTGCTCAGACTCAGATCTAGCGTGGAAATGGGCGCGGCAACATAAAATGGAATCTGGTTCGCTTTTGCCAGGACCGCTACGGAATACGTGCCGATTTTATTTGCCACATCACCGTTTGCGGCAATGCGGTCCGCGCCCACGATCACCAAATCCACTTTGCGTTGTTTCATAAAATAACCGGCCATGTTGTCGGTGATCAGAGTGACCGGGATATTGTCTTTGTGGAGCTCCCAGGCAGTCAACCGCGCTCCTTGCAGGAACGGGCGTGTTTCATCCGCAAACACGTGAATTCGCTTCCCGTGTTCTACCGCAGCCCGCACGATCCCTAATGCTGTTCCGTATCCTGCGGTGGCGAGAGCGCCCGCGTTGCAGTGCGTCAGGATTTGCGCTTCCGCAGGAATCAGCTCATTGCCATGTTCTCCCATTCTACGATTGGCCTCAATGTCTTCCAGATAAATCTGCTGTGCCTCCAGCGCCAACCCGGCCTGGATCTGATCCAGTGGCAGGTGCCTCAGCTCTTCGAACCGATTCTTCATCCGTTTGATCGCCCAAAACAAATTAACGGCAGTCGGTCTTGTTTTGGACATCCGGGCGCAGATGCGGTCAAACTCTTGCTCACCGTTTGAATCCGTTGATTGCATGCCCAGGGCGATCCCCATCGCAGCGGCCACACCAATTGCCGGTGCACCACGGATCACCATGTCTTCGATTGCACGAGCCACTTCCTCGTAGTCAGAGTATTCCCGGTAGATCTCTTCACCTGGCAGCAACCGTTGGTCCAGCATGACTACTTTTCCGTCTTTCCACTCGATCGTATTGATCATGTCAAATGATGTCAAATATCAAAAATCAAAAATCAAATAAACAAAAATAAATAAGCAAAGCACCACTATTGGAGCACTGTCAAGTTCGCCAAGTTAAGTGCGATTGCATGAAACGGTCTGGCAGCGCAACTTTCATGCGGATAAGTCACCAAAACGGTTCTTTACTTTATTTCATTATGTTTATTTGATATTTGATCTTTGATATATTTCTCGCATGAAGAGTGCTGAGCACTTATGTTATCATCATTTTTCCCGGTGAACCCCTTGTCATGATCAGCCATCTCCGGATTTTAAACTTTGCGCTTTTGGAAGAAATCGAAATCGAGTTTGGAAGAGGCCTCACTTTTTTTACCGGAGAAACCGGCACTGGAAAATCGATTCTAATCGACGCAATTTGCCGAATTCTGGGAGCCAGATCCTCTCAAGATGACGTCCGTGCCGGAGAGAGCCGCTGCATGCTGGAAGCTATTTTTGAGGCGGCGGCGCTGTCCGGGCAAGGAAGCGATCTGCTGCGGGAATGGCAGATTGATTCTGAAGAAGATGCGCTGATCATCCGCAGAGAGATTTACTCTTCCGGAAAGAGCCGCGCTACGATCAATAACTGCTCGGTGACCCTCCAGCAGCTCCGCCGGCTGGCTCCGTTGTTGATGGATGTGTTCGGACAGCATGAGCACCAGAGTTTGCTGGATACGAATTCGCAACAGGCTCTTTACGACACTTCGATCGGAATCCTGCCGCAGTTGCAGCATCTGGCTGCAATCTCCGGGGAACTTCATGAGTACCAGCGGCAATGGAAGGAGCTGCAGGGGCGCGAACAGGAACGGCGCCGTGCGATTGATTTGCTGCAATATGAAATCCGTGAAATCGAGCAAGCTGCTGTGACCGAAACCGAGGAGCAACAGCTGCTTGAGAAGCGCGCGATCCTCCAGAACAGCGAGCGGATCATGACGCTCTGCGATTCGTTGTTGCAGACCGCCCTCGAAGGTGAACCAAATCTCCATGGCATGCTCGACGCTGTCTTCCGGAACCTGACAGAACTACAAAAGTATCGCGAAAGTTTCGCGCAACATTCGTCCAGTGTGGATACATGGAAAGAGGACTTGAACGAAATTGTTCGAAACGTGGATGCCTTACGGCGAAGTCTCGACTTTGAGGAAACAACCCTCGATGAGCTGGAGAGCCGTCTTGATCTGATGCAGCGGCTCAAGAAAAAATATGGCGCCACCATCAGAGACGTGCTTTCACATCTGGCAGGCTGCAAGGAAGAGCTGGACAAACACTTGCACGCTGAGGAACGGGAAGAGAGCCTCTTGAAGCAACTCGATCACGCGAAAGACAGGTACGAGAAACTGGCAGAGGAAATTTCCCTGGCTCGCAAATCAGAGGTAAAAGAGTTTGCCGGTAAGGTAGAGCACGAATTGAAACAGGTTGCGATGGAAAATTGCGGGTTTCGAGTGTTGTTGACAGAAGAGATGCGGGACGATGTCGAGACGACCCGGATGCGTTTTCCGCAGCATGGGTGGGAGTCTGTATCTTTTGAAATTGAGCCCAATCCCGGCGAAGGGTTTCGCGAGCTGGACAGGATCGCGTCGGGCGGCGAGTTATCCCGTTTGATGCTTGCATTGAAGATCGTAACCCAGCGGAACCGGGACACGAACAGCTTCATTTTTGACGAAATTGATGCTGGAATCGGGGGGCGCGCCGCCTACCAGATCGGGGAGCGTCTTCGGCAATTGTCACGGATTTCACAGGTGCTTTGCGTTACTCATTTGCCGCAGGTAGCCGCCTTTGCGGACCACCACTTCCGGGTTGTGAAGCGGGTCAAGGAAGACCGTACTATAACCATAGTAGAAGAACTGCCGGACCAGCAGCGCGATCGCGAGCTGGCGCGGATGCTGTCGGGAAGCGAAATCACCGAGACGGCGCTGCAACATGCGCGGGAGCTGCGTCAACAGGTGGAGGCCGTGGCGCGATGAAGCTGGTCCTGCAGCGGGTCAGCGAAGCGTCGGTTACGGTCGGAGGAGACAAAAGAGGTTCCATCGGACGGGGGCTGGCCGTGTTTCTGTGCATCGAAAAAGGGGATGACCGCACGATGGCCGATACCTACGCAAAGAAGACTGTTGAACTTCGCATTTTCAGCGATGAAGCGGGGAAGATGAACCGTTCCGTCAAAGAGACGGGCGGGGAAGTTCTGCTGATTTCCCAGTTCACTCTCGCTGCGGATGCCGAGAAGGGGCGGCGCCCCAGCTTTGAACGGGCGGCGCCTCCAGATACGGCGAACGAACTGTATCTGTACTTTGCGGGGAAACTTGCCGAAGAAGGAGTCCGCGTTGCCACCGGTGTGTTTGCTGCAGACATGAAAGTGGCGCTCATCAATGATGGTCCTGTGACGATCCTTCTGGGAAAACCGTAGCGCGGGCATCCCTGCCCGCCGTAGAAAATTCGTGCACAGCCATATCTGGCAGGCTGGAAGCCCGCGCTACAGACTTTGCAGAATGCAGGAACGCCAATTAAGATTGTATCCTTGAGTATGAAAGTTCGCGTTGTTCTTCTTCTCTTCCTCCCGTTTACTTTGATGTTGTTGTCCATTTGCGCCGGCGAAGTGAGTGAATCTTCTTTGAATCAGTCGATTCTTCAAAGTTTTGATGCCGGCAAATACTCTGAGGCATCGCAGCGGTTATCTGAAATGCAGAAGGATTTTCCGGAGCACTACACTTCATTGCCGTATCGCCTTCTTCATGCAAAATCACTATTGCTTGCAGGAAATACCGGTCCCGCCGCGCAGTTGTACGAAGAAGTGATGACGGACCGGCGGATTGAGCGTTTTGCGATATTGCCGCTGGCCCGCCTGAACGCAACACAGGGGAAGGCGGACAGGGCGATTGCGCTGTCTCAACAGTATCTTCGAAACCCGCTTTTTCCCGATTACCGGCAAGTTGCCCTGGAAGTATTACAGTATTGCGAGGTTCAGAAAAAGTTTGACTTCATGCTGGCCACCGCGGCGATCGTGGCGCAGAACTCCTCTACAAAGAGATTGGGGCAACTCTACACGGCGCGCGCTTACAGGCTCCTGAACAAAGAACAGCTTTCCCGCAGTCTTCTTTTGAGTCTGGTCCGAAAAACCACGCTGGATGATGTCGCTAGTGAAGCTCTTCTGGATCTCGACCAGATCGATGGGAACCGGTTGAGCGAAGAGGATCAGATTGAACGAGGGGAAATCGCATTCAGGGTTTGGAATTTTGAGCTTGCCCTTAAGTATCTGGAGCCCGTGGCCACCCGGAACATCGAGTCCTTGTATTATTACGCCCGCACTCTCTACTTTCGGGGCGACCATGCAGGCGCGAAGAAGGCGTTTCAACAAGCAATCGCTTTGTTTCCCAAAGACCGGATGATTCGCTATTGCATCTATCACTATGCCTATGTTTGTCTCCAGGACAGAGATTATGCGAAGGCGATCGATCTGTACTCGCAGCTCCGAACCATCGCAGACACAGGGATGCAGGAAGTCGCGCTGTACCGGATCGTTCAGGCATTGCGGGCGCAAGCGAAGTACGAAGAGGCGCTTCGCGTGATTTCCCCTCAGTGTGTTTCCAGGGATCCATTGCGCCGGGGCCGTGCGTTGTATCTTCGCGGCAGGATCCGCTTTCAGGAAGGCAGCTATCGGGAGGCACTGTCTGATTTTGATCAGGTGTTGCTATCCAGGACTTTTCCGGACCGCAAGGAGGTATTGTTGTGGAAAGGGGTCACGCTGGAAAAACTGGATCGTCCCCGGGATGCCCGTGCGGTGTTTGAAGCGCTCTCCACCGGCTATGATTACTACGCGATCCATGCGCTGGAAAAATTGTCTGATCCGGATGGAAAAGCGCGAAGGCATCCGGCGCCCCTCGTTTCCTATTCTCTTTGCCGGCTTCCGGGACATTCCGAAAAGGGGCAAGTCGGCGCCCGCATGGAAGAAGGGGATATCCTTCCCGCTTTGCTCTATTTGCATTTGTACGAAGAGGCGGCTCAGCTTCTTCCGTCCGTACGGGCGGAATCTTGGAATTTGCTGAAAGTTGATCCGAAGAATCGCGCGCAGCGTTATCTTGCGATGGCCCATCTCTATCTTTTGGGCCGGAACTATTCCCAATCCACTTACTACTCCGAAATCTTCTTGAACAATCTGCCAAAGACTGCTTCCCTGGATTCCCTTTCGCCGGAAGTGATGGAGATTCTTTTCCCGCAGCCATACCGGAATGAGATCTCCAGGTTTTCGGCGGAACGGAATGTCGATCCGCTTCTGGTGCTTGCGATCATGAGGCAGGAAAGCAAGTTCAAACGATTTGCGCGTTCCCAAACCTTTGCACGAGGTTTGATGCAGTTGATTCCTCAAACCGCATTCCGCGTCGCGTCTTCACTCGGTATGCACGATTTTTCACCGGACCAATTGTATACGCCGGAAGTCAACATTAATCTGGGCACGAAGTACATTCAGGACATGAAAGATGAATTCGGAGATGCCGTGGAGATTCTTGCTGCCGGATACAATGGCGGTGAATCCAATCTGCGCCGCTGGCTTGCCTGCACTTCGACCGATGAAGAAATCGATTTTTTTTCCAATATCGACATGAAAGAAACGAAGAAGTACGTCATGATCGTGAAAACAAACTACGAGTTATACAGGCGTCTGTACGGAGAAGTGCGCGAACCCTAGGCGCGGTATTATTTGATCTGGTACGTGATCGATACAGGAATCCAGATCTTGACGGGAACACCTTCTTTTGTGGCCGGTTCAAAGATCCATTCCCGGACCGCGCTCACTGAAACTTCATCCAGGATCGGGTGGGCTGATTTTAATATCTTCACATCCAGAACTTTTCCCGTCTCTGAAACCAGGACGCTCATCTGGATAGTGCCCTGAACCCGGCGTTTGCGCAAGGAGTCTGGATACTTTGCGTAGGATTTCTTGACTGCTTTCGGCGGCGTGATGCCCGGTCCCAGAGTTACCAGAGTTCCGGGTACGACTTCCGGCGTTTTGACAACCGGTTGCTCTACGATCGGAGCCGGTTTGGGAATCTCCACGAGTTGTCCGGTGAACGTAATCGTCTTGTCCTGTGCAACCCGAACGGTACCCGTGAAATCCTGGTATCCATCCCTTTTCAGCGTGATGTTGTATTTGCCGGCTTTTGTGTTCGGCAATTTTTTCGGAGTAACACCGAGTACGCGGTTCCCGATCACAATGAATGCGTTGGGCGGATCAGATTCCACAACGAGAGTCCCCACGACAGGGGCCGATTTTTCGAGGGTCACAGGAATATTCGCAGAGGAAGTTTCAGCAGTGACCTCGATCTCCTGTTCCACATCTTTGAATCCTTCCATCTGCAGTTTCAGCGCATATTTTCCAAAAGCCAGATCCGATAGCTCGAGAGGCGTTACTCCTTTTTCTTCTCCTTGCAGGAACACCTTTGCTCCCACCGGGTCGGAGGTAATGCTCAATTTCCGGGTTCCAGGCAACTGATTGGAGGGAGGTGCACTGGTTGTTGAAGTTCCAACAGGCGCCGTCGTCGTCGTTGTAGTTTGCTGTTGATTCACTTGTTTGTCTTTTTCGCCCGGCCAGAAGAAGAAGATTGTTCCCGCCAGCGCGACCAGTACTGCAATCACAATGGCGCCGATCAGATACCGTCTAAGATTTGGAGGTCCAACTATTTTCGATACCGGAATCTGCGCCCTCTGAGCTTCCGCCGGTTTTGGAATCGGAGGTGAAGTCATCATGACGGTGGGCGCCACAGGCGACGGCTCCGCAGGCGCGGGACGTACAGGTGAGGTCATCATGACGGTGGGCGCCGCAGGCGGCGGCTCCGCAGGCGCGGGCGGTGGCGCAGAAACCACAGGTGGAGGCGGCGGCGCTGAAGGTTGCAGTGGAGCCGGCGCCAACTCAAATGGAGCGGAAATTATGGTAGCCGGCGCCATGGAAGGCTGAACTGCTGCCTGGGGCAAGTCCGGCATTGTTGTAATCACTGTTGCAGCAGCGGGAGGCGGCTCGGGGATCGGAGCAGAGATAATCGTTGCCGGCGCTTGCGGCACGGGAACCATAACAGTTGCGGGCGCTTCGAATGATTCGGGCTCGGGGGATTCTGCCGGTTGCGTTGTAACTGTGGAGCCAAGACCGTCAACGTCGGGAAATTCCGGCTGCAAAGCGGGAATCTGCGTCAAGAGCTGAGTTCGCGGTTGTTCCAGAATTTGCGGGAGTTCCGGAATTTCCGGCAACTCCGGATTCATTTCCGGTTCTGCCATTTCAGGCATCAGGGGCTCTACGTCTTCCGGGATTTGAATCAACTGTGTGGGGGCGGAAGTGGGCAGGCCACCCAGAAGTTCCGGAATCATCCTTGGATTTGTGTCGTAGCTTTCCTCGGGTGGTTCAGAAACCTGTTCCACGACCTGCGCAGGCATGGAAAGCATCGCGGTGGGCGCTGATTCGGGCGGGATCGTGTCAGCAGCCCGGTCTCGAAAAACCAGCGTCTCCGGCAAGCTTCTCTCCTCCGGAACGTGGGGCGGCGCTTCCTGAACTGGAGACGCAGCCGGGGAAGGAACAAATACCACCGGTGGGCCGATCCACCGGAGGCGTCGCTTCGGGCCCGCCGGTCTTCGATTTTTCTTTGTCTTCGAATAGTTTAGAAGGATCGATCATCACTGTAGGTGGGGAGATGTCCTCGCTGATCAGGTCTTTTTCAAATCTGCCGGTATTTTCGCCCAGTGCGCCCGGGACTCCGTAGGGATAGTAGGTGTGCTCCGAAGGGGGGAGCATCTCTTGAAGGGCATTGTACATCTCTCCGGCGCTCCGGAAGCGATGATCCGGAGACTTGGCCAGGGCGGTTTCAAAAAATGCGTTCCAATCATCTTTCCGGATACCGGACTCCTCCAAATCAACCGGGATCGCAGGCTGATCCCGCGCGATCGTCATGATCACATTCGCGGCGGTTGTTCCCCGAAACGGAAGCTCTCCTGAAAGCAGATGATAAAGAATGACTCCCAGCGAAAACAGATCACTGGATGCGGAAACCTTTTCTCCCAGCGCTTGTTCCGGAGAAATATAGTAAGGAATACTCAGGAGCTTTTTGGTTTGCGCCGCTGCAATCTCATCCAGGCCGGCGATACCAAAATCTGTGATCTTCACCTGGAGGTCCGCCGTCAACAGAATGTTTGTTGTTTTAAGATCCTGATGGATGACGTTCTTTTTGTGCGCAAAATCCAGCGCGTCGCACACCTGAATCAAGACGTTCAAAAGCTCGGCTCTCTTGAACTGGTGATTCTTCTGAAGAAGGGAATCAAGGTCGTGCCCTTCCACATACTCCATTGTGATGTAGGGAATTTTTTTCTCTTCGCTGAGATCGTAGATGATGCAGATGTTCGGATGGTTCAGAGAAGTGGAAGTCCGCACGACCCGGTAAATTTTTTCAAATACTTCTGCAAATGTCGTGGTTTCTTCGAGCGCGTACAGCTTGATGACCTTGATTGCTACGGTCCTGCGGATGACCGGATCCAGCGCCTTATAAACTGCGCCAATAGGCCCTTCCCCGATCTTTTCAAGGATCTCAAACCTACCGATGGTGTTCTTTTTTTCGGGCATCGACACAAATCTACTGCCATTTGGATTGTATCGTACACGGTTAAGTAGTGTCAATGAAGGGGCTTACAGGAGTGAGAAAAAAACGCGGTTCTGCAGTCAAATTTTTCGGTGAATTGCAGCCTGGTTTTGCGTGTCTTATTATTGGGATGCAAACGGAGGCGCGATGCAAGCGGAGAAAGCGACAGCGGAAGGCACAGAACGTTACAGACGGCGATTTGAGAAAAAGATTTCCGGAAGTCACTTTGTTGAAATCCGGGACCTTGCGGTTTCGTCCATTGGTTTGGGAACGTATCTGGGAGAAGCGGATGCGGACACGGACAGGGCATACGAGGAAGCGATTTTTGCCGCGCTTGAACGCGGCTGCAACATGATTGATACAGCGATCAATTACCGCTTTCAACGAAGTGAGCGGAACGTGGGCATAGCCTTCCAGCGTGCCTTGAAAGCCGGGGCGATCTACCGTGACGAGCTTCTGATTTCCAGCAAGGGAGGTTTTATCAGCTTTGATGGAGAATATCCTTCGAACCCGTCGCGCTATTTTCAAGATGAGTTTGTAAAGACCGGGATCTGTGCGCCGGAGGATCTGGTTGCGGGATGCCATTGCA
>CAZDDB010000015.1:17824-25141 GCA_964504105.1 uncultured Acidobacteriota bacterium | reverse complement strand
GTCTGCCCGTCACGAAGACTGAACAGGACATACCCGGCGCAGAAGAGGAGCCGCTTCCTCACACCGGCGTTGTGCGAGGCAGTCCGGAAGCCGGATTCCGCGATTTGATGAGCGCAATTGAACGGTCTGATGCAGCAACCGCCAGGAAGTATGTTCTGAAAGGCAAGCTGAAGACGTATCACAGCGATCAGGAGATGTTGTCCGATCTGAACGCGCTTTCTATCAGCGATGTGAAGATCGTGAAATCGAAAATCAAAGAAGGCAAAGCAGTTCTGGTAATAGATGCGGGGGCCGAAGGGGTCACGGACTCATCCGGAAAGACGGCGCCAGTTGTGGGCACGATCAAGATGATTGCGCAGGATGGCGGCTGGAAGTTATTTTCGCAAATGTGGGACATCAATCCAACAACCGACCCGGTACCGGAAGCGATGTCCTGGCTGGACAGCGAATCGTCAGGTACCAGTTCACAGCAGGTTGCGAAAGCCGCCCTGCAGGGTCGGGGAGTGGAATTCGACGTGGACAACTTTCAGTCCGCTGTGGCACGAGGTCAGCCCGATCTGGTAAAGCTCTTTCTTAAGGCAGGCATGTCGCCGAACATGAAAATGGCGAACAACGAAGCGATGACGATGTTTCAGCTCGCCCTGCTGAGTCTGCAAGGAAGCGCGCCGCAATTCAGCGAGATCGTGGTTGCCATGGTGAATGCCGGAGCGGACCTCAACGCGCGAACGCCAACCCGGATGACGCCGTTGATGCAGGCTGCGATGGCGTGCCAGAAAGCAGCGGTCGAATCCATGATTCAAGCCGGCGCTGATATCAACGCGAAGGATAATTTTGGCAATACAGTACGGCTTTACGCCCAGAACTGTTCCGGTCTGAATCAAATCCTGGTCCAGGCAGGGGCAAAATAAAATGACCTCCGTTTCAGTTCTGGTGGATGGCAGCAAATTGTCGCTGAACCCATTCATGTCAACAATGACAGGCAACGTCGTAATCGCAGTGGCGCGATCGCTCAAGGCGCCCGATGGAAAGAAGATTGAGTTCTTGATGCAAGGCCAGGAACTGCAGTTGTTCGTGGATGGTCAGGAAATTCCATTAAGCCTTGGACAGGCCCGCCGCATCGTTGGAAATTTGCTCCATGGGTTGCTCTCCAGTCTGCACGGCGCGGAATCGGGAACAAAGTTCCAATTTGTTTGTGAACCATGAAGTTTATCTCGGTTGCGGGAGCTACGAGTAGAGCTGGAAAGACGCTGCTCGCGGAACAGATCATCCGGTACTGCGCAGCGAAATACACGCCGGTTTATGGCGTAAAATTCACCACGACTTCCGATCTGCCCTCCCCTTGCCCGCGAGGCGCGCCCTGCACGGTTTGCAATCTATCGGACAACTTTCGTATCGTTCGCGATCCGGAAATCTTGTTAAAGCCGGGAACGAACACGCAGCGTCTCGCAGCAGCAAACGCAACGGAAGTGATCTGGGTAATCGCGAAGAAATCGCAGTTGCCGATCGCGCATCAGCATTTGCTGAGTCACCTGCCCCCTCATGCACTGGCCGTGATGGAGGGCAGCAGTATCACGGCGCTCTGTAAACCGGATCTTTTGTTTTACGTCTTTGCCAATCATATCGCCACCTCACGTTGGAAAGAATCTGCTCAGGAGATCCTGGCTCGATCGGACATAGTGATCGTGAACCGCAAAACAGGAATGTCTGATCACCTTTCCATTCAGGCGCCCGAACGTGCCCTGATTCTGGATCTTGCTCAAGAGCCGGCTACGTCAAGGTCTGAAATTCGGAATAAAATAGATGCGGTCATCGAAAGCCTGACGTATGCAGCACAAAGTCCATAACACGATTTTGATCCTGAAGCGCGGCGACATTACAGAAGAAGACACCGATGCGATCGTCAACGCGGCCAACTCGCATCTGCAGCACGGCGGCGGTGTGGCCGGCGCGATCGTTCGCAAAGGTGGAAGCATCATTCAGCAGGAATCAAACGAGATCGGCTATGTTCCCGTGGGCAGCGCTGCAATCACAACAGGAGGCAGCTTGAAAGCGCGATTCGTGATCCATGCAGTGGGGCCCCGCATGGGTGAAGGGGACGAAGACGTAAAGCTGCGCGACGCCACGCTCAGCGGTCTGCGTCTGGCTGACGAGAAAGGAATCCTTACGATCACCTTTCCTGCCATCAGCACCGGGATTTTTGGCTACCCCATCGAACGCTGCGCACGAATCATGCTGGAAACAGTGAACAACTATTGCGCGGGTGAAACATCGATCCAGGAAATCCGATTCTGCCTGTTTGATTCGGCGGCGCTGGAAATATTCCGGCAAACAGCAGCCGCGCTCCTGAAACAATGAGCACTCCAAAGAAGATTAAGATTCAGGTCCGCCCCTCCCCGGGCAAGCTTGTGATTCGGGCACGCGAAAAGCAATCCTACACATGCATGCACTGCGCGAACCGGTATCTCTCCTTTTATTATTTTTGTCCGCAATGTCTCGGGCAGATCGCTTCCACCAACAAGGAACTTGCATCTCTCAAAATCATCGCCATTCCGCCGGAGCGCGCCACCGACCTCGCACAGACCCTGAAGAGCCTCGCCGGCCGGGAGGATTTCGACTTCGAGAAAGCCTTCCAGACATTGCCCTGGACCATGATTCACGAAACGGATGCGGCAGTGCTGGAAGAGTGGAAACAGTCGCTGGAAGCAATGAAAGCCGGGGTCGAGGTCGCTGCCGCAGACAGCACTTCCAAAAAGAAATCCCGAAAAACAGCCGCGCCCCTCTTCTCTGCAGATGCCCCACTTCCGCTGTATTGCCCTCCAACGCTGGAGAAAGGCCTGCGCGCAGTGGGCGCAGCAATTCAGAATGCATCCATCCGGCTGCAATGGGTGGAGACCGTGCTCGCAGGTTTTCAGCTATTAGAACGATTCTATAAGCAGGATCCGAACCTGCGCATTCTCTTCCCAGATTTTCTTTACAGGATCGAGCTGGAATCGGGAGAAGCTGTCCGCGCGTTTCATGCTACCCGGAAGACGGACGAAGAAAGCTTTCTCAAAGTAACCACGAAGCTCAAGGGGCTTTTCCATCAAATGGAAACGGAGATCCAGGCAGTAACTGCGCAAATTGAAGAACAGCTATGACCATCCGGATCACCAACCCCGAGGAAGACCGCTATCAACGGCTCAGACTGATCCGCTGGTGGGAGCAGGAAAGAATGAGCCGCGCAAAGGCGCTGGTTCTGGGTGCGGGCGCGCTCGGAAATGAAGTGGTGAAAAACCTGGCTCTTCTCGGAATCGGATCCGTCTGGATTGTTGATTTTGACCGGATCGAGCATTCAAATCTAACGCGCTCGGCCATGTTTCGCGCAGGAGATGTCGGAGCGTGGAAAGCGGATGTGCTGGCCGAACGCGCCAGGGATCTGAATCCGGATTGCCGCGTGGAAAGTCTCCGGTGCGACGTCCGCTATGACATCGGACTCCATTTTCTTTCTCAGATCGATGTTGTCTTTGGTTGCCTGGATAATCGTGAAGCGCGCTATCACGTGAATCGATCCTGCTATTTGCTGAAAAAGACATTCATCGATGGCGGACTCGATACGCTGAACGGATCTGTCTCCATATTTCAACCGCCCGCAACCGCATGTTATGAGTGCACGCTTAGCAGCGTGGATCGCGCAGAGCTGCAGAAACGGATTTCGTGTCTGAAGAGTGTAGCCCCTGAGATCAAGCATCATATTCCTACGGCGCCCACGATCGCATCCATCATCGGAGGTCTCCAGGCGCAAATCGGTGTCCGGCTGCTTCACGGATTGGAAATTCCGGCGGGAAAACGGCTGGGCCTTTACGGATTAAGCGACCTGTTCTTTGATGTGAAGCTGGAAATCTCGGACGAGTGCGGACTTCACTCAACAATCGATCCTCTTCCGGAAACAAGAACTCTCTCTGCATCCCCGGAGGATTCGCTTGCAACCGTACTGTCCCACGCGCGAAAAGAGTGGAACGCCGAAGCGCTCACCTGGGATTTCGATCGCGATCTGATTACGGCGCTGCACTGCACGTCCTGCGGCAAACAAAGCGATTTCGCAGGAACACAATCGCTATATCGCGGATCTTTGACCTGCGATTGCGGCGGCACCCACAAGCCGGAAATCTCTAATTTCTTTACCGGAACTGAACCCTGGGGAGATCGAAGTTTCATCAACCTCGGGTTCCCTCCGGATCACATCTACTGCGCCGTTGCAGCAAGTGAGCGGGTGTATTTCACACTGACTTCAAGATGACTTTTGAAAAGAATCAACCACAGAGCTACATCCGGGATCCGTTGATTGTTGCTTCGCTCACGACACTTTGCCTGATTGCCTACTCCAATTCTTTCTACAATGAATTTCATTTCGATGATTTCAGGCTGATCCGTTTCAATTTCTGGATCCGGGACTGGAAATATTGGAAAGAAATCCTTTTATATGAACGGTTCCGCCCTCTTGTGGGAGTCCTGTTTGCGGTGAACTACCAGATTGGTCAGAAAGATCCGTTTTCTTATCATGTCGTGAATCTTGCCCTTCACATGATTGTAGTCCTTCTGTTTTACCGGTTCCTTTTGCGCTGTTCTTTCAGCAGATTATCCTGCTTTTTTGCGGCAGGGCTGTTTGCAATCCATCCCCTCAATACCGAATCTGTGGCTTATGTTTCAGGGCGTTCGATCGTGTTGTGCGCAGCCATGTATCTTTCCGCGATGCTTGCTTTCGATTCTTATCTGCGGACCAACAGGCGTTTGCCTCTGTACCTCTTCGTTCTTTTTACTGCACTCGGAGTGTTCAGCCGCGAGGAGGCCCTCCTGATCCCGGTAGCTGCGTTGTTATACAATGCGTACCTCCTTGGGACAGATTCAGTCCGCAAGCACGCTAAATTCCATGTGGCCGGGATCATTGCGGTGGTAGCTGCGGCTGGACTCCGGTTCGTTCTGCATCAACATTATGTGGAAGACTTCCCGGTGCCGGTACCGGTTTACATGGTCACTGAAATACCTGTTTGGCTCCGTTATCTCTGGCTCGGGATCTACCCTGTTTCGCTCAACATCGATCACGATGTGCAGCCGGTTTCCTTTGCCAGTGTCCGCCTGATCCTTTCCGCGGCCGGCGTTGCAGCAATCCTCTTTGCGCTTTGGAGAACGCGGAAAACGCACCCATTCTTGTCCTTCTGGGGTTTTTGGTTTTTTCTGAACTTGTTGGTTTCTTCTTCGTTGATCCCGCTGAATGATTTTATGGCAGAGCACCGGTCTTACATCAGCACTCTTGGAATTTGCGCTGCTGCGGCATATCCGCTTGTTGCTTTTCGAAACACCGGTCGTTCCGCGCGCATTGCTGTTGCGTTGATTGCAGTCCTGTTTTTTTTCACAGCAGCCACGCTTCGCCGCAACGCAGTCTGGGCCACCAATGTGACTCTCTGGAGCGACGCCGTTCAGAAGTCCCCAAAGAAGTTCAGGCCGCACGTAAATCTGGGAACAGCATTGTTGCAGGAGAATGGACCGGACCGCGCAATCGTCCATTTTCTCGTTGCCCGCTCTCTCAATCCGAAGCATCCAGCCGCGTACACGGGCCTCGGTCTTGCTTATTTACAACGGGACAATACGGCGATCGCAGAACAGAACTTCAGGATCGCTTTGAGACTCGATCCCAACTGGACGGATGCGAAAGCTGGTTTGGGATTGACCCTTTTTCGCACGGGGAACTGCGATGAAGCGTTACCTTACCTGACCGTGGTACGTGAGAAAAGAAAGGAATCGATTGAACTTGTGCAAATGATTCGTCAATGCCAAACTGCCATTGAAGCAAAAAGAGGCGGGAAATATTCCCGCTCCTGAATAGAGAACGTCTTGGAGAAGTAGGGAATTCTTCGAGAATTCTTTGACTGGCTTCCCAACAGCTTTTAGGGTAATTTTAACACCTATGCCGCAAATTACTGTTACCGTCGTTCGGGCCGATACAAACCAAGAGTATGAAGTGGAGTTGCCGGATAATGCGAAGCTGGACGATCTGCTGCCCCAGCTCGTACAACAGCTTGGCCTGCCGCTTGTGGGACCGGACGGCAACCGTATCTCCTATCAGCTTTCCAACAAACGCACCAGCCAGGAATTGAAACAGAACAAGTCTTTGGCGGAGTATGGCGCCAAAAACGGCGACATGCTGTTGCTCACTTCCACTTTTGTGGCCGGGGAGGCAAGAAGCTATCCTTTCCGTGAATTCCGTGCATTCCGTGCTTAAATCCGCTTCGGTGTCTCCGTGGTAGAGCGATGAACCGCAAAGAAGTACGGATGAAAAATGACTATACGGAGATGCTTCGCCTCGATGCAGAGTCATCGATCATCGATTTCGAAACCACAGGCAATCCGCCATACCGCTATCTCATCACATTTCGCTGCGCCGGAATGCGTCTCGATGAGGCAGGAAAACCGGCGATCATCCAGGAACATCGTTGCCAGGTAGTCCTGGGCGCGCAATACCCATCGCAACCACCGGATGTCACATGGATCACGCAGATCTTTCACCCGAACATCAAGATGCAAGCGGTTTGTCACAGCGGCCAGTGGGCGCCGAGCTGGTCCCTTGCAGAGTTTGTTTCGGAGCTTGCGGATATGGCGCGATATGCCAAGTACAATCTTCAGTCACCGCTGGATACAAAGGCTGCCGAGTGGGCCAAACGCAACCTGAATTTGTTTCCGCTCGATGCCCGTCCGATGCGGGATCGCGTGGCCAGAATGGTCATTCGCATCAAGGGAAGTGAAGAAAACCATGGCTGAACCGGGCGAAATCCGGATCCGCATCAAACCGGTCAAGACGAAAACGGAAAAGGGAAAACTTCCAGCCAAAATCGGTCCCGGCTATCCATCTACGTTATTAGTAGTCTATGCAACTGCTGCCGTACTGGATTCGCTTCGACGTTATGCGGCGTCCGATCTGGATTACGAGCTGGGCGGCGTGCTGGTGGGGCGCGTCGGCAAATCTTCCAGACGGTTGTATATCGTGATCGAAAACTTTATCGCGGCCCGGAAGGGGATTTCACGGCGTGCCTCCTTCGAGTTCACCAACGAAGCACAGCAGGGAGTTCACGAAATCCTGCAGTCGGAATTCAAGGACCTGAAGATCATCGGCTGGTTTCACACCCATCCCGGCTACGGTATTTTTCTTTCCGGCGCAGACCAGTTTATCGATCAGAATTACTTCAACCAGAAGTATCACGTTGCCGTGGTCCTGGATCCAACAAAAAAGGAAGTGGATCTGGGGGTATTTGTCTGGGATTGCGAAAAGAACCGCGTCCGCGTGCC
>CAZDDB010000015.1:12525-17724 GCA_964504105.1 uncultured Acidobacteriota bacterium | reverse complement strand
ACTTGTTTGAACGGGCAGGCTTTGCCTGTAATGTGCTGCTCGAATTCAGCGCGGTAATGTTTGATAAACCCTTCGACCGGCATGGCAGCAGCGTCGCTGAGAACGCAGATCGTACGCCCTTTCATGTTTTCGCATGCGCTCAGCAGCGTATCCAGATCCTGCATCCGTCCTTCGCCGTGTTCGATACGGTGCAGGATCTTGTAGAGCCAGGCGGTACCTTCACGGCACTGTGTGCACTGACCGCAACTCTCATGTTCATAGAAACGGGCAGTGATCATCGCCATGCGCACCATGCACGTCGTGTCATCCATCACCACTACACCGGCCGAGCCGAGCATGCTTCCCACCTTGACCAGCGAATCGAAATCCATCGGCGTATCGATGTCCCTGGCGGGCAGCACCGGAACGGAAGAACCGCCCGGAATCACCCCTTTCAATGCGCGTCCACCCTTCACTCCGCCTGCGATTTCGATTAACTGACGCAACGGAATGCCCATCGGATATTCGAAAGTGCCGGGTTTGTTGAGATGACCGCTCATGCAAAACAGCTTCGGACCGTAATTATTCTTCGGACCGATGGTAGTGTACCAATCTGCCCCGCGATTGATAATGTGGGGCAGGTTTGATAGCGTTTCCACATTGTTGATTACGGTTGGACAACCGTAGAGACCCACAGTCGCCGGAAAGGGCGGTTTCAGTCTTGGCTGACCGCGCTTCCCTTCCAGCGATTCCATCAACGCGGTCTCTTCACCGCAGATATACGCTCCGGCGCCGCGAAACACGGTGATGTTCAGATTCACGCCTTTGCCGAAAATATTTGTGCCCAGGAATTTCTTCGCTCTCGCTTGCCGGATACAAATGTCGAGCAACTGCGCTCCGTAATAAAATTCCCCGCGAATATAGATGAACGCTTGCTCGCAGCGCAGCGCATACGCTGCGATGATGATGCCTTCAATCAACTGGTGCGGATCTTTTTCGATGATCACGCGATCTTTAAATGTCCCGGGTTCGCTTTCATCCGCGTTGCAGCACAGGTAGATCGGCTTCCCTGTATTTTTTGGGACAAAACTCCATTTCTGGCCAGTTGGAAATCCGGCTCCGCCGCGGCCGCGTAACCCCGATTTCTTGACTTCCTCGGTAACCTGTTCCGGGGTCATTTCGTGGATTATTTTTTTCCAGGCGCGGTATCCGCCACTGCGCTCATACCCTTCGATCCGCCGCTGGTCGGGATCTTCAGCAAATTTGGTCAGGATTTTTTCGTAATCTTCGTACATGCTACAACTCGTGGATGATGGCCTGCGTAAAACTCTGTGTAGTGGCCGTTCCCCCAAGGTCAGGAGTATAAACCTTCTTTTCCGCGAAAACTACAACCAGCGCATTGAAAATCCGGTCCGCTGCCTTGGATTCTCCAAGATGCTGCAGCATCAGCAAAGACGAAAGAAGAAGCGCCGTGGGATTCGCAATGTTCTTGCCGGCGATGTCCGGAGCGATTCCATGAACCGCCTCAAACAGAGCCGCCTGCTCTCCGATATTCCCGCTGGGAGCAAGTCCGAGACCACCGATCAACCCGGCCGCAAGATCGGAAATAATATCGCCGTAAAGGTTTTGTGTAAGCACGACATCAAATTGATGCGGATTCAGGACCAGTTGCATCGCGGCATTGTCCACAATCATTTCGGTGTAATCGATTTCGGGATATTCCCTGCGAACTTTCCGGATGCTGTCCAGAAACAAGCCGTCGGAAAGTTTCATGATGTTGGCCTTGTGGACCGCAGTGATTTTCTTTCTTCCTTGTTTCCGGCTAAGCTCAAACGCGTATCTCGCAATCCGCGTGGAGGCAACTTCCGTAATGATCTTGAGGCTCTCCACAACTCCGGGAACAACAACATGCTCGATCCCTGAATACAGGTCTTCCGTGTTTTCGCGGACCACGATCAGGTCCACGCCGCTGTATCTTGCTTCCACACCGGGAATATTGCGCACCGGACGCGTGTTCGCGTAGAGGTTGAGAGTTTTGCGCAGCGTTACGTTAATGCTGGCAAACCCTTCGCCGATGGGTGTCATCAAGGGTCCTTTCAGAGCAACCTTGTTTCGAAGAATGGAATCGAGCAGCTCACCCGGAAGCACATTGCCATACTTGACCAGAGCAGTCTGGCCCGCTTCGTATTCTTCCCAGTGGATGGAAACGCCGGCTGCATCCAGGATCTGGCGCACAGCTTCGGAAATTTCCGGCCCGATTCCATCACCAGGAATCAACGTTACGTTATACATACTTCCGTCTCACCATAGACGCGGGAAGGATATTTCATTGCGACTTTGCGAGAAATTCATTTTGACGAGCTTGACAGGTATTGCAGGAGCGTGCGCACTCCGAACCCGGTGCCGTTTTTCGGAATATGGAAGAATTCTTTTTCGTACCACGCGGGGCCCGCAATATCCAGATGCACCCATTTCGCATTGCCGATAAACTCGCGCAGGAAAAGAGCTCCCTGAATTGCGCCCGCTTCGTTGTTTGCCGCCAGGTTCTTGATATCTGCTATGTCGCTCTTCACCATAAAATCGTATTCATTGGGAATCGGAAGTTCCCAGAACGTTTCGCCGACAATCTTGCCCGCATCAAGAATCCGTTTCAAAAGAGCGTTATCGTTGCCCATTGCTCCGGCAATATAAGGACCAAGTCCGATCACGCAGGCGCCTGTCAACGTTGCCAGATCGATGATTTCGGTTGCACCCTGTTTCACCGCCCACGCAAGACCGTCAGCCAGAACAAGCCGTCCTTCCGCATCGGTATTGATGATTTCGATCGATTTGCCGTTCATCGCAAGCAGCACATCGCCCGGACGGATTGCCGAACCGCTCGGCATATTCTCCGCAGCGCAAAGCACCCCGATCACATCGCAATCCGGTTTGATTTCCGAAAGAGCGCTCATGGCGCACAGCACGGCTGCAGCCCCGGCCATATCACACTTCATCGACTCCATGGATTTCGCCGGCTTCAAGGAAAGGCCGCCGCTGTCAAACGTGATTCCCTTTCCCACAAGCGCAATCTTTCGAGCGTTCTCTTTTCCTGAAGAATAAGAAAGTTCAATCAGACGCGGTGGAACTCGCGATCCGGAACCCACTCCAAGAATCGCGCCGGCACCCAGGCTTTCGAGCTCCGGAGCTTCGATCACCCGGACATTGAGACCTTTCTCCTTTGCAGTAGCTCTTGCAATATCGGCAAGGACAGCGGGATTCAAGACGTTTGGCGGTTCGTTTACGAGATCGCGTGCCTTGTACGTAGCCTCAACACACAGACGTACTCGAGCAATCGTTTCTTTGAGCATAGGAGTCCGGCGCGCCAACAAGGAAATCGATTTGATCTTTTTGCCCGGCTCAATCTCTTCCTGCTTCGTCTTGAACTTTACGAAACGGTAAGCGCCCAGCAGAGCGCCTTCCAGAACCGAGCGCGACGCCGATATCTCGTCCACTTTCAATCCGGCGGGAACGGTGAACGCAACACGTCCACACGCAGCTCTTCGCGCCGCCTGCACCGCAGATGCTGAAGCACGGCGAAATACTTCTTCGGTAATCTCCCCGGTCTTCCCAATTCCAGTCAAAAGAACATTCCGGGCGCCAATTCCTCCGCGGCCGTGAAACAGGATCGTCTCCCCCAACTTGCCCTGAAACTGCTCCTCCTTCAGAACACCGGAGAGCGCCTTCTTCATCCTCCGGTCTACGGCGACAAATGTATCGAACGACTTTTTCGTACCTTCCGGAACAAACAGGACCAATGCATCGCAACGTTCCGCAAAAGGCTGCGCTTCGCTGATTTTTACATCAATATCAAGACTCATAAGAAATACTCCATAAAAAGGGCTTTATTATAGCACGGTGACAGAGTGTAAGGAGCCATTTTGTGCACTTTGTGGTTCAATCCTCAGGAGGAACAAGTTTTGGGTGTCCCCTACCGGCTTTCCGGCAGCATCTTCTTCAAATTCTTGCCGGCTTCACCCCCAACCCTGCCGCTGGGATCGAGTTTCTGGGCCTGTTCAAAATACCGCGATGCCGCCACCGGATCCTTCTTGATCTTGTGGATAATACCCAGGTAAAGAAAGGCTTCTGCATAGTTCTTATCAAGCTTGACCACCTTTTCCAGCATCGAGACAGCTTCATCCAGTTCGCCATCAAGATAAAGATCCCGCGCCCGCTTGAGCATCTCTTCGGCGTCGTTGATCATTTCCACTTCAAAAAAGATTTTTGCGCCAATATTGATTGCCAGCGCGCGCACGACTCCGCTGAGAAAGAATGTTGCCACCTGCACCAGCATAAAGTAGGAAAGCGGAATATCGGGAAGGATCGCTTTCCCCTTATACTTCAGACGGACCTTGTGAATCACCCCCTGTTTGTACCAGTACTGGACCTTTTCAACTGCCTGGTTGATACTTTCTTCGATCCGGCTCGTGTTGATCTCAAGCGTAACCCGCTTTACAGGTTTTGCCGGAACAAGCGGGGTCGCCTTCTTTGCAACAGTTTTCTTCTTCGCCATGAATTCTCCTGCTTTCACTTCGTTTGATAGTTTTGAAAATCTTCGTCTGTGCCGATCACAATCAACGAATCTCCGTGCTGGAGTTTCAACCCGGGTTCCGCAATCAGGCGCTGGCTCTTTCCGTCATCCGATGGACGTACCAGTTCAAGAACTTGAAGACGGTAACGCGACCGAAAATTGACTTCGCCCAGGGTCCTGTTCTCCAGTTCAACCGGCACCGAAATCTTCCCCAGACGGTATCCGGCGGGCATTTCCACGTAGTCGATCCCTTCCTGCTCCTTTCCGCGAGTGACAAACTTGGCCATTAGCATTTTTTTCTTCAATACTTCCCTGTTGTAGGCTCCGATGATATCCCGGCGCGTGATGACCCCCACAAACTTTCTGGAAGCGGCGCTCTCTACCACAGGGATCTGGTCTGCGTCAGTCAGGTATAGCTTGTCCATCACATCAATCACAGGCTGTTCGGGAAATACGGCCCCGGTTGGAGTGGCAACATCCCGCGCAAGGACCAGCGAGTACAGATCTTCTTCGTTAAAGAATTCCTTCAGATCGTGAATATCCACCGAACCGAGGAGTCTCTTTTCTTCATCCACAACGTAAATCAGGTTGTTGCGTGATTTCAAGAGCTGATGGATCACTTCCTTGAACCGCTTGTTGCCATCGATCATGGG
>CAZDDB010000015.1:5448-12515 GCA_964504105.1 uncultured Acidobacteriota bacterium | reverse complement strand
GGAGCATCGGTCCTCTGAAGATCCGCCACTCGAATCGACCTCATCGCACTCTCTTCCAGACTCATGTCGTGCCGGATCCCCTTCAGACGCAGTTTTTCCGTATAAATGGAATCGTGGAAGAACTGTCTTGCAACCGTGCTGCTGATGATACACGACAGCATCAGCGGCAAGATGATTTCGTAATCGAGTGTCATTTCGAAAACCATCAGAATACCCATGATCGGCGCATAGGTTGTGCCTGCCGTCAGACAACCCATACCAACCAGGGCGTACGCGCTGGGAAGAGCGACGCGACCTGGAAAAACATGGTACGCGATAAATCCCACAATTCCGCCCAAAGTCGCTCCAATAAATTGCGTGGGAGTGAATACACCACCGGACGCCCCGGAGCCGACACTGATGGAAGTGGCCACAATCTTGAATACGAACAGGATCGCAAGAAGTTGGAATGCCATTCCGTTTCTCAGGATGATGTTTACCGCATCAAATCCGTTTCCCCACACATGCGGCCACATCAATCCGATCACACCAATCAACAACCCGCCCACGGTACTTTTCACAAAAATGGGCCCCGGAATCCTGTTGAACCACCGGTCTGAAACCGCCATCGAGCGGCGAAACAGCACAGCCGCGATTCCCGCCAGTACCCCCAGGACGACGTACAGCAAGAGCTCCCACTCTGAAACCAGCGCGAAATGCGGCGTCCCGTAAACCGGGTCATTGCCAAACCATTTACGGTAGACCAACGTAGAAACAACGGATGAAATCACCAGGGGAGCAAAAATATCGACAGCGAAATTGCCAAGAATGATTTCCATGACAAAAAACGAAGCGGCAATCGGCACATTGTAGGCGGCCGCGAGTCCGGCCGCTACACCGCAACCAACCAGAATGCTGACATTCTCTTTGCGCAACCGAAGCAGTTGTCCGCTCTTCGAAGCCAGTGCCGCGGAGATCTGAACAATCGGGCCCTCACGTCCAATCGATGCTCCGGTTCCAATACTCATCAGCGAAGAAAGCGACCTGACAAAAGCGGCGCGGAGACTTAGAACGCCGCGCCGGATCATCACCGCTTCCATGATTTCCGATACACCGTGTCCCTTGGCTTCTTTTGGAAGCAGATATAACACCAATCCGGCAACAAGGCCGCCAAGCGCGGGAATGAGCAACTTCAGGTACCAGGGTAAACCGAGAGCCGCCTGCAGAAAACTCGGATCGGGTCCAACCACAATTCGCTGCGCCACAATGGAAAGCCATTTGAATGCGGTGGCGGTCATGCCACCCAGCAGCCCAATCAGACCGGCAAGGAGAAACAAGACGGGTTGCACGTTGATGTCTTTTTCCTTCGGCCACCAACTGGGATAGAGCCAGAACGATCGTAACCCTTCCTTCTGTTCTTCTAGCTCGGACATATCGTCTATGTTATCGGAATTCGGCGCACTTCAGTAGGGGTTGAGAAGCTGTGGGTGGAAAAAACTTCGCCTCTACAGGAATTTTGGCGTATTCTCTATAAGATGACAGAAAAACTGGCTGAGCATTCGCGCTATTCAGCCGTGATCAACTATCACGATGAAGAGTGGCATACCCCGAAAGGACGGGCGATCCGTGAAGTGATCTTTGGACTGAATGACGGACTGATCACTACACTGGGCTTTGTTGCTGGAGTGACAGGATCGATCATGGACCGCCGCATCATCATCCTGGCGGCGCTTGCCGAGATGGTCGCCGGCGCAATTTCCATGACTACCGGAGCCTACATCTCCAGCAAATCACAACGCGAATTCTTCCAGAAAGAAATTGCTCGCGAACGATGGGAGATCGATGTCGATCCGGAACATGAAAAAGCGGAAATTCGGGAAATTTACAGCAAACGCGGTTTTACAGATGAAGAAATTGACATCCTGATTCGGCGCATTACTGCCGACAAAGAACAATGGCTGCGTTTTATGCTGCGCGAAGAACTTGGAATCGGGGACGAAGCGTTCGAAAGCCCCGAAAAAATCGGATTGACCATGGGCGTCAGTTTTCTAACCGGTTCGATCATTCCAATGCTCCCTTACTTCTTCCTCAAGCCCCATGCAGCGTTGCTTGTAGCGACGGCCGCCAGCCTCGTTTTTCTCTTTGCGCTGGGCGCCTTCAAAACACGCATCACAAAGTTGAGCTGGGTCCGCAGCGGATTGGAAATGCTTCTCGTGGGAACTGCTTCCGCAATCGTCGGATATCTGCTTGGATTGGTTGTTTCGCGGCTCACAGGCTTACAGCTCTGAAGATGGACCAACGGCTGGAGGCATTTGTAGTCCTTTTCAACAACAGGAAGTTCTTCGAAGCTCATGAAGTCTTAGAACTGCTCTGGCTTGAAACTGAAGGAAAGGAAAAAGATTTCTACAAAGGACTGATCCAATGTGCTGCCGCTTTCGTACATCACCAGCGCGGAAATCCGAGGGGAGCGCACAAGCTCTACCAGAGAGCCAACAACTACCTCAAGTCTTACTTGCCCCACTACGGCGGCATCAACAGCGAAAAACTCATGGTGCAAGTCCGGAACTTCTTTGAAACTGATCCAGAAGCAAATTCTGACGTTTTACCCCAAATCGAATTCCTGTAAAAAAGCATTTTGGGGCCGCGGGCGTCCCTGCCCGCCCCACATTTCCATACGCCTCTTGACATTATTTAAGTATTTACTAAAATATGTATCATGATCGAAGTCTTTCAGGCATTGCAGACCCCGCGCAGGCGAGAAATCTTGCGTCTGGTCTGGAACCGTGAGCAATGTGTGGGAGACATCCGCCGGGCACAAAGTGACATCTCTTTTGGCGCGGTTTCGCAGCACCTTCGGATTCTGGAAGAAGCCGGACTGGTACAAAAGCGTGCAGAGGGCGTGCATCGTTTCTACGTTGCGCGCAAAGAGGATCTGGGTTCGCTTCAATCCTGGTTGGAAGAGATGTGGGACACGGCCCTCTACCGTTTGAAAATTCGCGCCGAGCTGGAGCAGGCCCGCCGGGGTCCTCGCTCAAAAAAAAGGAGAAAACATCGATGACTGAACTGAAACACTTTCTGGAGCGAACCATTCTGATTTGCGCCGAGCGTTCCACGGTCTTCCGTTACTTTACAGATTCAAAACGTTTCGCAGATTGGTGGGGAACGGGATCACAAATTGAAGGAAAACCGGGGGGTTCTCTGCGAATCGTTTTTCCAAATGGAATTACCGCATCGGGTGAGGTTCTGGAAATCGCTGCAGACGAACGGATCGTATTCACTTACGGTTTCGACTCCGGCAATCCGATGCCGCCGGGTAGCTCTCGTGTAACGATCACGTTAGTGGACCATCCGGACGGAACAAAGCTTACGCTGCGGCACGAACTTGCCGATTCGTCCGTGCGAGACGAGCATGTGCAGGGTTGGCGCTACCAGCTTGCGTTGTTCGCAAATGTCGCATCGCGAGAACAGCACGCGGCTCTTCAGCAACGGGTGGACGCGTACTTTGCCATGTGGAACATGATGGATGCTGTGGCGCGCCGAAATGCGATGGAAGGGTTGCTCGATTCGAACGTGACCTTTCAAGACCGGTACAGCTGCACAAACAACGCGGATGATCTCAATGCGCACATTTCCGCCGGAAAGCAATTCATGCCGGGTCTGACAGTCTCCCGCGACGGAGACGTACAGCAATGTCAGGGAACCGCGGTCGTTGCGTGGATCGTACGGAAGAACGATGGGGCCGAAGCGGCACGGGGAACAAATGTGTTTCATCTGTCGCCCGACGGACGCTTCCGCAACGTTGTCGGATTCTGGAAAATGTAGGGGCGCAATTCATTGCGCCGTGGGCGACCCTGCATTCAAGAGCCCAGTTGCTCGAGCGCCCAGAGCGCATGCTCCCGAATCATTTCGTCATCCGATGCGAGATGGCGTTGAATGTCCTCCCGGAGCTCGGAACGCTTTGAATTTCCGGCTGCAACAAGACAGTTGCGAAGGAAACCGGCATACTTTGCGCGCAGTACATTTGTGCCTGCAAAGCGCCGCCGGAAATCTTCTTGTGAGAAATTGAGGTACTCCTTCAAGGTGGCGGACAGAATCTCGGGTTTTGGCGTGAACCGCGAGTCTCCCAAATATGCAAACCGGTTCCAGGGACAAACGTCCTGACAGTCGTCGCACCCGAAGATACGATGTCCGATCAACGGACGAAGTTCCACGGGGATCGAACCACGAAGCTCGATCGTGAGATAAGAAATGCAAAGTCTGGCATCCAAGACATACGGGGCAACAATCGCGCGGGTCGGACACGCCTCAATACAGGCAACACAGGTGCCACAATGATCCTGTGCGGGCGCATCGGGCTCCATCTCGATATCCGTCAGCACTTCTCCCAGAAACAGCCAGGAGCTTCCCTTCCGGTTCAGAATGTTTGTATGCTTTCCGATCCAGCCGACTCCGGCCTTCTGAGCCCAGTATTTCTCCGCAAGGGGACCGGTATCCACGTATGTCTTCGTGATGCAACCCGGGGTTGATTTCAGGATAAACGCGGAAAGATCTTCCAGCATCGGCTTCATCACGCGATGATAGTCTTCCGCCCACGCGTATTTGCTGATCATTCCTTCTTGCGGCAAATCAGCCTCCTCCGGCCAACGATAGTTTAACCCTACTACAACTATAGTACGGAGTCCCTCAAGAACAAGAGAAGGTGAAAGTCGCTTCGGGTTCTCCAGATATTTCATCTCGCCGTGATACTCCTTTCTGAGCCAATCCTCCAGGAAAGGAACGGTTTCCTGTGAACCGGCGGAACAGATGCCAACATGGCTGAACCCGATCCGGAGAGCGTACTCTTTGATTTGTCGCTCGATTTTGGCGTGGAACATATCCATAATATAAACGATGAATCACTTGCGTGACCGGATCCGCCTCCGGCTGGAAAGCTATGTACCACGAATGGTCGAGGCTGACGGTCGCATTCCCGCCGCCGTTCTGGTGCCCCTGTTCGATAAAGATGGAGCCCCTCACCTGTTGTTTACGAAACGCACGAACCACCTGCAATACCATCGCGGTGAAATTTGCTTTCCCGGAGGTTCCCGCGATTCTGCGGATCCCGATTTACAGGCGACCGCTATCCGCGAATTGCGCGAGGAGATCGATGTGCCTCAAAGCAGAATCGAGGTCCTGGGTAGATTGGATGACATCCGCACCGTGAGCAGCTCCTTTCTTGTCACCCCTTACGTAGGTTACTTGCAAACAGGAACATGGTTTCGTCCGAATCAACAGGAAGTGGAAGAGCTTCTGGAAATTCCCTTTGATCATTTTGAAAATATTTCCATCTTTCATCAGGAAGAAAGGATGGTTGATGGGGCGTCACATGCCGTTTACTATTACAGGTGGAATTCGCATACAATTTGGGGCGTTACTGCCCGCATCCTGAAGACTTTGCTGGACCTGCTCCAAGGAGAAAAAACATGATCGAAGACATCCGGTATTCGAAGAAGATCAACTGGATTGCGTTTACATTCTTTGCTGTTCTGATGGCAGCGCTTTTATTCTGGTTCGATCGCGCCTGGGGAGATGATGCTGCCGCCGTGCAGATTGCACAAAAGACGTTCCAGGCGATGGGCGGGATGGATCAGTGGAAAGCGACGGCAGCCGTTCGCTTTGACTTTGTCGTGGCCGTGAAAGGCAATCCTCCCCGTTCCGTGAAACACCTCTGGGACAGGAAAAACTCGCGCGATCACGTGGAATGGTCCCGCGATGGAAAAACAACGATTGCCTGGGTGGATCTCAGAACGAGATCCGGGAGCGCATGGCAGGATGATAAGAAGCTCGATGGAGAAGCCCTTCAAAAAGCTCTGGACACGGCCTACGGGCGCTGGATCAATGACACCTACTGGCTCATCATGCCTTTCAAACTCCTTGATCAAGGTGTGACTCTGACGCATGAGGGGGAAAAAGACGGTTACGATGTCCTGCATCTCAGCTTTCAGAAAGTTGGAATGACTCCGGGGGATCAGTACTGGGCTTACGTTAACAAGACGACAGGGTTGATGGATCGATGGGAATACCTGCTGGAGGATGAAAAAGCGAAAGAATCCTGGAACTGGAAAGAATGGGGACAGTACGGCGCCTTGAAACTCTCAAAATGGAAGGAGAGTCCCGATGGAAAGACAAGAATCGGGTTTGAGCCGCTGCAGATCCTGGATTCAGCAGATCCCGCCTTGTTTGGAGAAAAGCTCAAGACACTGGACTAGGTTTCGGGGAATGCGCGCAAGGAGCGGGCGATCAGCGCAAGCCCGCCAACCAGCAGAACCAGCATGATCAGAGTGTTATATAGAGTTGTGGGACGAAAATAGATCTGGAGGTTCGCGATAACCCCCACAATAATCACCAGAAATGCCCCAACCGTAAGACCCCAACCCGGGACAGAACTCCCGTCAAAAAACAGAAATCCGATTCCTATAAGAAACGGAATCATTGTGATGCCAAAGCTATAGTTGCCGAAGTAGCTCCAAAAACCGGAATGCACTACAACCTGATTTAAAAGCAAGTATCCGCCGGTCACTGCCAGAATCGTACCGACCACAAAATATCTAATGCCTCCCGGTGTTCCTCCCGCTCCCTTCATCTTATCGGTCATACGCACATGATAACACGAACGCCATCCTCCATCCTCTATCCTCTCCCCTCCTTGTGGTGTATCATTCTGTCAAGGAGTTGGGGCATGGCAGAAGGAACGTCTTTTCTCTCTACCGTCGATCATTATTTTGAGAATGCGGCTCGTTTCCTGGAGCATCCGCGGGGTTTGCTGGATCAGATCAAGATCTGCAACGGCGTCTATCACTTTAAGTTCCCGGTGCGAGTGGGAAATGAGTACGAAGTGGTTTATGCCTGGCGGGTAGAACACAGCCACCACAAACTGCCCGTGAAGGGAGGGATTCGTTTTTCAGAACATGCCGATGAAGACGAAGTGAAGGCCCTTGCTTCCCTGATGACGTACAAGTGCGCGATTGTGGACGTTCCGTTTGGCGGCGCAAAAGGAGCGGTCCGCATCAATCCGAAGAAGTACAGCCTTGAACAACTTGAGAGAATTA
>CAZDDB010000015.1:2770-5438 GCA_964504105.1 uncultured Acidobacteriota bacterium | reverse complement strand
ATAGATGTGCCTGCTCCCGATTATGGGACAGGCCCGCGGGAAATGGCCTGGATCGCCGATACATATGCGGCCTACCATGCCGGTCAGATTGATGCGCTTGGTTGTGTCACCGGCAAGCCCGTGACGCAGGGCGGGATCCGCGGCAGAAAAGAAGCCACGGGTCGCGGCGTCTACTTCGGCACCCGTGAAGCGTGTTCGATCAAGGAGGACATGGCAAAGCTCGGAATCCAACCGGGACTGGCCGGCAAGAAAGTGATCGTGCAGGGCCTCGGCAATGTCGGCTACTACACGTCGAAGTTCTTTCAAGAAGCCGGAGCGATACTGGTTGGGCTCGCCGAATACGAAGGAGCTATCTACTCTGAAAAAGGGCTGGATCTGGAACGCGTGTTCCAGCACAGAAAGGACACAGGGTCGATTCTGAATTATCCGGGAGCTACTAATATCTTAGAACAAGACAAGGCGCTGGAGATGCCGTGCGACATCCTGATTCCGGCCGCTCTTGAAAACGTCATCACCGCGGAAAACGCCGGCAGGATCCAGGCAAAGATCATTTCGGAAGGCGCAAACGGCCCCACAACCTTTGAAGCGGACCGCATTCTTGCGGAAAAGGGAGTCCTCATCATTCCCGATGTTTACCTGAATGCGGGAGGCGTAACGGTTTCCTACTTCGAATGGCTGAAGAACCTTTCGCACGTGCGGTTCGGAAGAATGGGAAAGCGCTTTGATGAGATGAGCGCTCACAGGTTATTGGGAGCCATCGAGAAGAGCACCGGGGAAAGCATCCCCGAGGATGAAAAGAAATTGCTGGCCCGCGGAGCGGATGAAGAAGATCTGGTGAATTCGGGCCTCGAAGAGACGATGCTTTCCGCCTACCATCAAATCAGGGAGATCCGCAAAAACACACCGAAAGTGCCGGATTTGCGAACAGCGGCGTTCATGAACGCGATCAACAAGGTTGCCGTGTCCTACATGGAATTGGGAATCTTTCCTTAGGGGCGCAATTCATCGCGTCCCATTCAAAAAAAACGTCCCCTGTTTCCAGGGGACATTCCTTGGAGGTGCTAACAGTGAATCTTACCTGTACCTCCCCCCTAACAAGGTCCCGATCCCTTATCTCCCATAGATCCGTGGATCAGCTCGCGTATTGCCTACGACTGTCGCGAACTTCCAACTGGCCGAGTAAATCAACCAGCCGATCAACATCCAGAGGCTTTTGCAGGAAGCACGTCGCGCCTGCATGCATCACTTCCGACTTCATATCGTCCGTACCGGACATCATGATCATCGGTAAGTCAAAGTGCAGCGAACGAACGTGACGGATAAACTGAATTGCCTCATACGGATTAATCACGGACAATCGGATGTCCGCAATAATTGCATCCACCTTCAACCCTGCCATCGCTCTCATCGCAGCAACGGAATCGTTGCATGTGATTACATCCATGCCTTCCGACTGCAAACACGAAGCCAGGCTAAACGTGATGCTCGGTTCGTCATCCAGAATTAAGATCCGTCTCCTTATACCCATCCCGCCGCATAAGGAGCAAGGTTTATGCCAAATGAAGGCTCGTCGAGAATGCTCGAAGCAACAACCCTCCGTATGTTTAAAAACAATACGCAAGATAATCTTAAGATATTGAAAATAAACAGGATACCGGCTGAGTGTATAAGAATTAAACGGATTGGTTCAGTCTGTACTTTCGAATCTTATTGTACAGTGTGGCCCGGGTGATCCCAAGAATCTCTGCGGCGCGAGTGAGATTGCGCCTACTTGCCTCCAACACCTTCTCAATGTGATCCTTTTCCAACTCTTCCAATGATGTCAGTGCAGCTTGATCCTTCGATCGGGCCCGGGACAGAGGAAGTCCGAGATCGACGGGCTCAATCTGCGACCGGTTACAAAGAAGGACACTCCGTTCCACCAGATTGGAGAGTTCACGAATATTTCCGGGCCAGGAGTAGTTCAGAATCGCCTGTCGTGCGGATAGAGAGAAGCCCTCGACTTTCTTTCCGAGTTTCTGGCAAACCGAGCTCAGGAAATAATTTGCAAGCGGCAGAATGTCGTCTTTTAACTCACGGAGGGGCGGAATCGTAAGTTGCACCACGTTCAACCGGTAAAAGAGATCATCGCGAAAACTCTTGTTGCGGACTTCCTTCTCCAGATTGCGGTTGGAAGCTGCAATCACTCGAACATCCACAACTTTTTCTTGAATACCGCCAAGACGGCGAAAGCGCTTTTCTTCAATCACCTTCAGAAGTTTTGCCTGGACATTCAGTTCCACTTCGCCGATTTCGTCCAGCAGCAGCGTCCCGCCGTTCGCAACCTCGAACAATCCAGGTTTGTTACCCACGGCTCCGGTGAAAGCACCCTTGTCATAACCAAACAATTCGGACTCGAGTAGCTCCCGCGAAAATCCCGCACAATTGATTTCCACAAAATTGTGGCTCGCTCGAGCGCTGAGATTGTGAATCTGCCGCGCGTACAGCCCCTTTCCTGTTCCGGTTTCACCAAGGACCAGTACGGTTGAGTCGCTCTGCGAAAGGCGCCGGATGAGTTCGTGAACTCTGTGCAGTTTTTCGCTGACGCCGACATAATAATCGGCGGCTTTGGATTCCTCCTGGATTCTCAGGTAATCGCTCCGGCGTTTGAATTCGTTAATCTCCCTTG
>CAZDDB010000015.1:0-2760 GCA_964504105.1 uncultured Acidobacteriota bacterium | reverse complement strand
AACCAGAAGACCATCCGGATCAATCGGTTTCGTCAAGAAATTTTCAGCCCCTGATTTCAGGGCATGCACCGCTGTTTCAATCGTTCCATAGGCGGTCATGATGATAATCGATACATAGCTGTCCGATTCCTTAAGCCGTTTCATAAACTCGAGGCCTTCCGCATCCGGAAGCCTCAGATCCAGCAGCACCACTCCGGGATTTTCTGCGGAAAACAGGCGAAAGCCTTCCGCGGCGGTTCCAGCCGCGACACAGGCATAGCCCGACTGCTGAAGAAGCCGGGTGAGTCCGAAGCGGATGGATTCTTCGTCATCCACAATCAGAATTTTGTCTTTCATCACTGAACCGGAGAAACGGGAAGCGAGATCCGGAAGGTTGTGCCCACTCCGATATGCGATTCTACCGCAATGCGGCCGCCATGATCGTGGATCACTTTTCGAACAATCGAAAGTCCCAGACCGGTTCCGCGTTGCCGTGTGGTAAAGAACGGATCAAAGATTCGGGGCAAGTTTTCCGGACTGATCCCCGTGCCGTTATCCTTGATGACCAACAAAACCTGCGCAGGAGACCCCAGGGAAAGATGCTCCACAAAAATGTCCAGGCGCGGTTCTTCGGCGGAGTGCTGAATTCCGTTTTCAAGAAGATTGAGCAGCACCTGTTTCATCTTGTTCCGGTCTAAATTCATCGCGGGGATGCGGTCCGAATCGACAAGATGAATGGTGGCATGACTTGTAGCCGGCAATTGCTTGAGATATTCGATTGCTTCCTGCACGACTTCCGTGAGATCGGAAGGATTCTTATCAATCTTGACCGGTCGTGAATAATCCAGCAGATCCTCCATCAACCGGTTCAAACGCGAAGTCTCGGAAGTAATAATATCCAGATACGGTTTCATCTGAGGCAGATCCGCGAGTTCGTTGGATAACGCGCGTGCCGTAGCAGAGATGCCGAACAGGGGATTCCGTACTTCGTGCGCTACGCCCGAAATCAGTTTGCCGATCGATGCCAGCTTCTCATGCTCAATCAGTTGCTCCTGCATGCGCTTGAGAAGCGTGACATCCCGCATGATATGGATCGATCCGATCCGGTGGTCCGCCTTGTCCACATAAGGAAACGACTGAAGCTGCCATTGTCCTGCCGCAAACATCGGCGCCTCCACCGTGACAGGCTCACTGGAGTTTTGCGGGACCGGACACCAGGAGCATACGGAGTTCTGGCCAAACAGATAACGATAGCAATTTCGATCGAGGGGCACCTTCAGATTTTTTTGAGCGATTGTAGCAAGACTCTTATTGATCTTCATTAGCCTGAAATCGCTGTCGATGATATAAATCGGGTCAGCAATGGAATCGAATGTGTTCTCCCATTCCACTTGAGAGTCGGCAAAGCGTCTCACCAGAACTTCGTTTTCAATCGCAAGCGCAATCCGATAACCAAGTATTTCGGCTGTTAGAATTCGATGCGCTGTCAGTGCAAACGCCGGCTCCTCCCCTGAAAAGAAAAGGATACCGCTCGCTTCCTCGCGCCGGATCAAGGGCACCAGCAGCAATGTTTCCTTTCGGGACGGACGATAGACGACAGAGTTTCCACGATTCATGTCCAGATCTTCGAAAAACTTTGCAAACAATGCGTTTGACAGCGGAATCTGTCCGGAATCGAACCCGGCCTGTGCCTGAACGGAATATGAAGTCTTCGTTTCATCGCAAGGATACAGAACCGCTACTCCCGCTGCAGAAAGGATCTCTCTTGCCTGTTCGCACGTCTCCAGCAGGAGCTGATCAAGTTCGAATACACGCTGATTCATAGAGGCTGCAATAGCATGAAGTCCGTTCATAAAGACTCCCTGTTCGCGGATCCGATCCTGAGATCTCAGGTAGTCGGCATACGTCTGAATCATCTGGCAGGCCGATTGGGCAAGCGTCTTCCCCCGCTCCTGAGAGAGATTGCGTATCCCGGCCAAAAGCAAAAGAGAACGAATCGAACCTTTGGAAGAAGACTTCACCAAATGAATCGGGAGACCGCGCAACCCTGGAAGGGAATCGACCAATCCGTAAGAGATAGAATCCCATCCGGTGGACGCGAGATTTCGCAGGAATTCCGAGATACTTTGCCTCTCAAGAATCGACCCATCCGAATCAGCCCAGAAACCGGCAGGTTGATCCGAGTCCGAAACGGCGGTAAACAAAAAGGTAGGTTCAAGAATCTTGCCGATTACCTGGGCGGCAAGATGTAGAAGTTCCGGAATCGAGTCTGCCGCGATCAGCGAGTTCTGAAACTCCGGATAGAATGCAGCTTCCTTTTGAATGCTCCGAACGGTCCGAACAGATGGATCGGCGGAATCCCTTTCGTTGGAGACTACGCCTGTAGAATCATCTTTTGGTTGCATCCCGGATCGATCAGAAACCTCTCCGGTCATTGTAACACAAGCAATATCCGAGCATGTTACAATGAGACGCATGGCGCGGGATTCCAAGCTGGTTGTAGTTGTGGATGATAACGAACTCTTTTGCAAGAGAATGATCCGGTTTTTCGCGGAACGCTATGGCGAGCTCGTCCAGGTGGAAACCTACACGGATCCCCTGAGAGCGCTCACGGCTCTGAGACCCGAGATCGATCTGTTGATCGTGGACCTGGAGATGCCGACGATTGATGGAAAGAAGTTCTTGAGCTACGCAATTCAGAAAGGGATGGACAAGCGCAAAATCATTATTGCGAGTTTCCAAAACGCCGAGCTGCTTCACCAGAAATTCCAACTCTCCGAA
>CAZDDB010000014.1:0-26429 GCA_964504105.1 uncultured Acidobacteriota bacterium | reverse complement strand
TATCCGCATTGTCCGCGATGTCACAATCCGATCCTGTTCCGGGCAACGGAGCAATGGTTTATCTCGTTGGATTCCGTTCGGCGTGAGGCGCTTGAGGAAATCAAACGCGTGCAGTGGCTCCCAAAATGGGGAGAAGAACGGATGTACAACATGATCGAATCCCGTCCTGACTGGACCATCTCGCGGCAGCGCGTGTGGGGCGTACCGATCACTGCGTTCTACTGCAAACAGTGCAAGGAACTTCTGCGGGATGACCGCATTTTTGATTTTGTTGCGGACATCTATGAAAAGGAAGGAGCGGACGCGTGGTACATATATCCGGCAGAGAAGTTGTTGCCGGAAGGGGCAAGATGTCAGAAGTGCGGGTCTACAAATTTTGAGAAGGGTACCGACATCCTGGACGTTTGGTTTGATTCAGGAGTGAGCCATACGGCCGTATTGGAACGGCGGAAGGATCTGCGGTGGCCGGCAGACCTCTATCTGGAAGGAAATGATCAGTACCGCGGATGGTTTAACAGCTCGCTGATGACCGCGGTAAAAATTCGGGGAAAGGCGCCGTACAAGATCGTGATTACGCATGGAATGGTGGTGGATGCTGAAGGCAAGAAGATGTCCAAAAGCCTCGGCAACTTCATCGATCCGGAAGACATCCTGAAGACACAGGGGGCGGAAATCTTGCGGACCTGGGTTTCCATGGTAGATTACCGGGAAGAAATCGCGATCAGCAAAGAAACACTGACGCGAATTGCGGAGGCGTACCGCAAGATCCGCAATACATTCCGCTATCTCTTATCTAATCTGTACGATTTCAACCCGGACACAGATTGTGTAGCGGACGACAAACTGGAGTCTTTGGATCGCTGGGCACTCCAGCAACTGTCCGATCTATCGCAAAAAGTCCTCGATGCGTATGAACGGTACGAATATCATGTTGTGTATCACTCCATCTACCGGTTCTGTGTTGTGGAGATGAGCGCGTTTTATCTGGACATCAACAAGGACCGGCTGTACGTTTCGCATCCGAAGAGCATCAAACGACGCTCTGCACAAACCGTGATGTTCCTCATTCTCTATGAGCTTGTGAGAATGACCGCTCCGGTCTTTTCCTTTACCAGCGAAGAAGTCTGGAAAGAGATGCCGCATTTCCCCGGGAAAGCGGAATCGGTGCATTTGACCGAATTTGAAACAACCCGCAAAGAATGGCTTGATGATCAGGAAAAGCAGGATTGGACAAAACTGGTGGAATACCGTGAATCCGCGCTGAAGTCGCTGGAAGAAGCGCGGCAGCGAAAAGAGATCGGTTCTTCCCTGGAAGCTTCCATCGTTGCCTATTCCGGCAATGAGACTGTGTTGAAACGTTTTGAATCTTTCCTGCCGGAATTGTTTATTGTTTCGCAGGTGGGGCTTCAGAACGGACCGGAGACACGGTTTGAGGTGCGGAAAGCCGTTGGTGAAAAGTGTTCCCGTTGCTGGCAGATCCGGAATGACGTGGGGTTGAATCAAGCATATCCTGCAGTCTGCGCCCGGTGCGCTTCGGTGCTGGATCAGCTGATGGCGGAAAAGGGATGAGTATCTGGAGAGAACGTTCGAAATATCTGCTTGTATCCATCGGCGTCTTCTTGCTGGACCAGATTACCAAGAAAATCGTATCGCAGGGGATGGTGCAGCATCAAACAATTGAACTCATTCCGAACTTTGTGAATCTAACTTACATTCACAATCGAGGCGCTGTGTTCGGACTGGGTTCCGATGTCAGCAGCCCGTATTTGTCGTGGCTGCTTTCGATTCTATCAGTCCTGTCTCTCGCGGTGATCCTGGTGTACTTCCTGCGAGTGAGCGCTACAAATCCAAAGTTGTATACCGGGCTGGCGCTGGTTTTAGGAGGCGCGCTCGGGAACCTGTTTGACCGCCTGCGAAACGGACACGTAATCGATTTTGTCGATCTTCATTGGTTTGACTATCATTGGCCCTTCTTCAACGTTGCCGATTCATCGATCTGTATCGGAGTCGGAATCCTGTTGCTGTTCATGTCTGTCCGCCACGAACCTGCGCGCCCTTAGCTGCATATTATTTAAAGATCTTATCGAGTTTAGCGCGTTCTTCTTCGATGTATTTCTTTCCGGCATCCAGAACTTCGAGGATTTCCGAGTGCGCGCGGCCGGTCAGTTCCTTTCCCCGCTCGATCTTATTTCCGCTGAATTTCAGAACATCACCCAGCACATCATCCATTGCGTCTGCGATTTCACCAACAAATTTTTGCGCGCGGCTGCCGGTCTTTTTCCCGTACTTAACAATTTGGCGGCGTGTCTTCTCTCCGCTTTGCGGAGCAATCAGGAGAGCTACAGTTGCCCCGGCAAGAGCGCCCAGAAAAGCCATGGCAAATCTTTCACCACTTCGACTCATAAAACACCTCCAAGAATTAACGTAAAAAATATCGGTCTCGTCAGTTGATTTTGCAAGCCTTATGATACAATCGATACCACTTCGTTCGACCGGAGGAGCTATGTCTAAACGTTTGTACTTGCCAGTTCTTCTACTGTTTTTCGTATCTCTTACCTCAGCTGAAGGCTATACCGTTGTGTTGAAAAACGGAAAGGTCATGACCGGCACTCTGATCTCGGAATCAGCGGAGAGCGTTCTGTTTAAGGACGATAAAGGAACGCAGTATTCTCTGAAAAAGAGTTCCCTCGATCTGGAAAAGATGACTGAGGCAAACGCCGCGCCGGCGGCACCGGCTTTGGAAGCCGCCGTGCAACCGGAATCGTCTCAACCGGAACCTCAGCCAAAGAAGAAAGCCCGGGTCTATACAAAGGATGATCTCGATAGATTGAAAGAGAAATACGGCGACATGGACATCGGTACACCGATTGAAAACGTTGAAGACTATTCCGAACCGGGCGTATTCAAACCCGAAGCATATGCGCGTCAATTAAAGGATGCTCCGCCGCGAATGACCGAAGCCATGGGAGAGTTGGCTCAAATTACATCGGGCATCTTCACAAGTTGGGAAATGGCGGCAAGCACGGGCGGCGATCCAAAACAGGCAGTTGACGGTTTTCTTGCTACAGAATCCGCTTCGGAAATGAGGGATTCCTTTCTCTCGAGCCTCCTTTCTCTTGAAGATATGCAACAACGCCTTTCCCAGACCCCCAAAGGTTATGAAGACGGATACAAGGCTCTGTCCGATGCGGTCTCCGGCATGCGCAATTACTACAATGCAGTGATCGGATACGGTTCTGTCGAGAATTCCAGTTTCTATAAATCGCGGACCGATGAACTTGCCGGTCTGGCAAACGCGCAAATTTCCAAACTCCAGGGCTGGAATCCTCCGCAACCCACTGCAGGCCGGGCTCCCGCACCAGTCGAACAAACGGCGCCGGAGGAAGAAGCTGCCCCAGATGACTCCGCTGAAGAGGAGCAGGAAGAGCCTCCGCTCTAAATAGCGGGAAGCACAACGGGAGTCAGGATGCACGAGGATACGCTAACGATCACGGACAACCGGACAGGCAAAACGTATTCCATCCAGATTCACGACGGCGCCATTCGTTGCGCCGACCTGCGGCAAATCAGAACAGGCGAAGACGACCTCGGGCTCGTCAGCTACGATCCCGGATTTCTGAACACCGCTTCCTGCGAGAGCCGGATCACATATATTGATGGGGACAAAGGCATCCTCAACTACCGGGGATACCCGATTGAGCAGCTTGCGGAAAAAAGCACGTTCGTTGAAACGGCTTATCTGGTTATTTACGGAGAACTTCCCAATCCAAAACAGCTGGAAGATTGGACTTACAACATCACTCATCACACAATCATCCACCGGAATATCGAAAAATTCATTGACGGTTTTCATTACGATGCTCATCCGATGGGAATGCTTGTCAGCACGGTCGCAGCGTTGAGCACATTCTATCCGGATGCGCACAACATCATGGACGTCGAATCCAGAACGATGCAAACCTATCGTCTTCTAGCCAAGATGCCCACGCTTGCCGCTTTTGCGTACCGGCACAGCATCGGCATGCCGTACGCGTATCCGGATAACGATCTGAATTACACAGGGAATTTTTTGAACATGCTGTTCAAGAAGACAGAGTTGAAATATAGACCTGATCCCGTGTTGGAACGCGCTCTGGATGTGTTGTTTATTCTTCATGCCGACCATGAGCAAAATTGCAGCACCAACGCCATGCGCAATGTCGGCAGCTCCCATGTGGATCCGTATTCCGCCACTGCAGCTGCCGCCGCGGCACTCTATGGTCCGCTGCATGGAGGCGCGAACGAAGCTGTGCTGAGGATGCTCGCGGAAATTGGATCCAAAGATAGGATTCCATCCTATATTGAGAGCGTCAAACGTGGAGAAGGCCGCCTGATGGGATTTGGCCACCGTGTCTACAAAAACTATGATCCGCGCGCGCGCATCATTAAACGCATGGCGGACGAAGTATTTGAAATTACCGGCAAAAACCCGCTGATAGAAATCGCTCTCGAATTGGAACGGATTGCTCTGGAAGAGGATTACTTCATCAAACGGCGTCTATATCCAAACGTTGATTTCTATTCAGGCCTGATCTATCAGGCGATGGGGTTTCCCCTCACGATCTTTCCGGTGCTCTTTGCGATTCCAAGAACCGCAGGGTGGGTCGCTCAGTGGATTGAAATGGTCGGAGACAAGGAACAGAAGATCGCGCGGCCCCGGCAAATCTATCTGGGTCAGGACCGCCGCGACTATATCCCCATGTCGGAAAGAGGATAGGAATTCACCGCAGATTTTTTCTCCGTCCTCCCTCTGCGTACTCAGCGTCTCTGCGGTGAGTTCTGATAGCGGTACGGGGATTCGAACCCCGGTTTGATGGCTGAGAACCACCCGTCCTGGTCCCCTAGACGATACCGCCCGTCAGCAACAACGCTACTTATTCTAGTAAGCTGCTTTTGAAAGTCAATGCCGGCAAAATTCTCTTTGCATTTTGCGCTTTCGCTGGTAGAATGCAGTGTCTCGCAGACTTTTAAACTATGACTCAGGAGGAACATTTTGAATAAGACCGATTTAGTTGCAGCGATTTCGAAGAGTGCAAAGCTGAGCAAGAAACAGGCAGGATCTGCCCTGCAGGCAACTCTGGATGCGATTGGTGACACCATGCGCAAAGGTCAGAAGGTGGCTCTGATTGGTTTCGGAACCTTCGGAACCGCGATGCGCAAGGCAAGAATGGGGATGAACCCGAAAACGAGAAAGGCGATTAAGATCGCTGCCAAGCGCATTCCGAAGTTTAAGCCCGGCAAACAGTTGAAGAAGCTTGTTTCCAAGATGAAGTAGTACGATTTTCGGATCGTTCCATTTTTAAAGCCGGGGGCGGCGCAATACGCGCTGCTCCCGGCCAATCATTCCTTCCACCAAATTTTCATGAAACCGTTTCTGAGATCTTTAACCTTTCTTCTACTTTGCTTTCTATTGTTCCCGGGCTGCCGGAAAGAACAAAAGGATTCGCGCATGGAAGAACTGCAAAGGGATGTCCGATCACTGATTCAGGAGAATGAGAAATTGAGGCAGGAGGTCCAGTCGTTGCGCCAGGGGTTGGAAAAGCAAAGCGCTGCACAGACAGCGACGTTGACCAGCTCTGAGACGCCGGTGAAACAGGAGGAGATGACGATCGAGCGGATGAAAGTGGAGTTACAACCATTCCTGGCGGATTTGATCGTCAGGATCAAGGGCGCCGCAGAAACGCCGAGGAAAGGGACACAGTTTGGAATGCGCCAGGATTATGACCTGAAGAAGGCGATTTATGGATTGGTTCGCACCGATGATCCCGTCACCCCGTACCAGGCAAAAGTAATCGTTCCTTTTGAAAAATATCTGGAGTCCAATTCCACCTCCCGCTCTTACGGAACGGGAAGCACAACGTTCATCTTTGTGCACCGCGCCGGTAAGTGGTTTCTGCAGACCTACGAATAGTTCATCCCCTCCCTCTTCCAAATCGATTATTGGATTTCTGCGGTGACCGGAATCAGAATTTCCGGGAATTTGTTATCATCGGTCGTGATTCGGATGCTTCCCGATGCTTTTCCGATTACCAGCTTTTCTCTCAAGACGGCAATATCCAGTTTAAAGGCTGAGCTTCTGCCGGAATCGGGAGACTGTGTAATCTTTAGGAAAGGTATGTCTGTTTGAATGCCCTTGATTTCAAAATCACCCTGACGTTTTTTCAACATAATGGTCTCATACAGCTGATCGATTAATTCCGGTTTGGCATCCAAAGTCGATAAGCTTATACCGGTGAAGTCAACCTTTTCCGGATTAGCGTAAAGATCACGCTTCACAAAAAGATTGACTCCAACTTCAATTGTCGAAAATTTGGGATGATTCGTGTGCAACAATACCGATTCTTCGTAACGCCCGGGCGCCGTTCCAGCAGGGACTGTGACTATGAGTTCATACACTTTCCCGGCCTGAACTTCTTTCAGGTTGGCCTTGAAATGCGTGCCTTGGGGTTCAACTTCCGTGATCTTCAGGGGTTGCTCTTCATGATTTACGACACGTAGAGTTTGTTCCATTTTTTCGTCGGCATAGATGCTGAAATATGCGGCGGGAAGCGGTTGAATCTCGATCACCGGATCGACAATAACGTTCATCGTTAGTTTGACCTTCGGCTGAACGGGGTCGTTCATAAATAGATCTGCCTCTAGGTCGAGGTCACCTGTAAAGTGAGTCGTATTCACTTCGATTTGCACTGTGCCTTCTGTCCCCGGTTCAATGTTTGGCTTGAATCTAGACGTCAGGCCAGGCAGGTTGAAGTCAACACGATCGAGTATCAAAGGAGCAGTTCCTTCGTTTTTGACTGTAAATTTATGAACAACAACTTCACCCTGTTTCACATGACCAAAACTATATGCCTTCTCACCAAGAACAGCCCGAGGAGTGCCTTGGGCTTGAGCGATTGAAGTGCCGGCCAGAACAATGAATAGAAAAATCACCCTGAATCGAATACGCATGTGGAATCAATTCTCCAAAAAAAATAGAGACCGAATTGCTTCGGTCTCTATTTTCTAAACTTGCAGTTTGTGTATCAGTCGCACTCTGCGCCGCAGAAAACAACCATACCGTTCCTTAATCCCTGATTGTCATACTGCCACAGAAAGTCTTCGAATTCATTTCTGAACAACGCATAACGTCCGCAAATACTGTTAACACATCCGACCAGAGAGCTTAGCTCATTGGTCACCTTAGTGAACGTCGGCGTTCCGTGACCGCGGACGAGCAGTCCTGTATTCTCACTGGAACATACACGAGTCCCGTCACTCAAGAGTCCGCACGTGGTGATGGTTACTTTTCCGCCCGGAGTTCCAAGAGCGCGGAAAAATATGTCATAGCATGCCGTTTCTCCACCGTCACACGCAAAGTCAGCAGGAATATTCAGGTTGCAGGGCAATTGAAACACAGCTCCGATCTTGGTCGAACCGTTGTTCGTGATGAAATTACCGTTGCAATCGCGAGCTGCGTCGAATCCATTACCGTCGCAAACCGCGAAAGGGCCCTGAGTCAGATAAATGTCCGTGCTGGAAATGGCGCCGGTTTTCCCCAGCCCAACGAAGATCGTCTTTCTGCTGATGTTGTTCATCGGTGGATTCTTCTCCTTTGTACCGATGATGTTCATCTTAAAGATGAACTTGCCATCACAGAGATTGCCGACGCCCCCGGCGAAAGCCGGCACCGAAAGCGCAAAACACAAAAGCAAAGTGAGTCCTAACTTTTTCAAAGTTCACCTCCCAGTGAAACTCTTTTCTTGGTTGTTTTTCTTGAGCCAGTTCTGAAACCAAGCCACGAGATTGCTGAAGACTTAGTCAGCTTAGCACAAAATCGGGGCTTTGCAAGTGAATTTTAGTTTCTAAAAGGTAAAATGTTGATGGTAGCCGGTGTCACATTTTTGAGAATTAGGCTCAGATTCAACCGGATTAACTGTCACATTTGTGAGATTTCCGCTTTTTTCTTGATCTTCCTAAGGATTTCGCGGCGGATGATTCCACTGAATGGACCGATCACTTGCCAGTAGCGTTTGAATTGTTGCTTTGCTGATCCAAATCCCTCCACGCGAGTTTCGGTGATGACTTTGCAATCACGCGGACCCAGCGGATGAATGCGAAGATTCATTGCCGCCTTGCAATATCCATCGCGTTGGAACGCAAGAAATTCCTCCAGACTGCGAATTCGCAAAGGATTGGAGACAGGTTTCCAGAATTGACCGGCTATTCCCACAACTACTTCACGGTCCTTTAGCTGCTTCAAACGATAAAATGCGTCTTCGGGTACGTGTTCCGATTCGCCGCGAAAACGCCGGGGCAAGCCGCGCAAAGTCATCAGGAGTTTGGTGATTACTCCGCTTGGAATTCCTCGTTGTAACACTTCGTAAATCCGTTCCGCGGAAGCGGAAATTCGGATTGAGTAGGCAGCGGCCACATCATAATGCGGCAACACCTCATCGAGAAGAGAACTTTCAATATTGGTCATTTCAGCAGCACGGTTTATTATAATCTTGTTCTCAGGAGAAACATGTTGTTTACCCCGGAAGATGAACAGGAAATCAAGAAGCGGCTTTCTGAAATTACGAATGATGTAAAGCTGGTTCTTTTTACTCAGACATTCAATTGCGATACGTGTGTCGAAACGGAAGCGTTGATGCGAGCTCTATGCGAACTATCTGAAAGGTTGAAGTTGGAAATCCTGAACCCGCATGTAGATCGTAAGCGGGCAGAACAATACAAGGTAGAACGTGTGCCGGCGTTGATCGTGGAAGGGGATCGCGACTATGGGATTCGTTATTTCGGAGCGCCGGGTGGTTATGAATTTGCAAGTCTCCTGGAAGATCTTGTTGCGGTTGGAAAACGCGAATCGGGGCTTAACGAAGCTTCCAAGAAACAGATCCGCGCTCTGGCCGAACCACTTCATTTGAAAGTCTTCGTAACTCCGACGTGACCTCACTGTCCGTCGGCCGTGTTGCTGGCACACAAGATGGCGATGGAAAGCGAGAAGATTCTTGCTGAAGCGATTGAAGCAACCGAATTCCCTGATCTGGCACGCAAATACAGGGTGATGGCCGTGCCGCGCATAATCATTAACGACCGTGCCGTGATCGAAGGCGCCATGCCTGAAGCTATGTTCGTGGAACAGGTTCTCGCCGCTGCCAGTGGAAGCGCGAGGATGAAAGATGGAGGATAGAGGATAGCAGCGGTTTCCATCTTCTATCCTCTATCCTCGACGCGCCGTTTGTGGTTAAATGAGCCCAGTGGCAAGCGGACTGAAACGCGAACTTGGCTTCTGGGATCTGGTCTTCTTCCACATTACCGCGATTGTCGGATTGCGGTGGGTGAGTATTGCAGCCGCGAACGGATACTCGTCCATTCTGTTATGGATTCTCGCGTTTGCTTCTTTTTTCCTTCCGCAGGCTTTTGTCCTGCTGCAGTTGTCCCGGAAATGGCCTGCTGAATGTGGCCTGTACCAGTGGACCAAAGATGCTCTTGGACCGTTTCACGGTTTCATGTCCGGTTGGTGCTATTTCTTTAACAATCTCACCTACTATCCCACCGTCCTGACTACCGCAGCCGGATATGCCACATATATCTGGTACACAAAATGGGCGGGCTTGGAAGAAAATTCGACTTACGTTTTCTGGTTCTGTTTTATCTGGCTTTGGGTCATTTTGATCCTGAACATGATCGGACTTCGCATCGGCAAATGGGTTCAAAACATTGGCGGAATCGCTACCTGGATCCCAGGTGGCATCGTGATTGTGTTGGGGGCGCTTTACTTGTTTCATCGCGGCGCGGCAACCCCGTTTTCCGCTCCGGATCTGATCCCGAAGATGAATCTGGATACGATCACGTTCTTCTCTCTGATCTGTTTCGCGTTCGCGGGTTTCGAATTGATTACAGTGATGGGGGGAGAAGTAAAAAATCCGGAAACAAACATCCCGCGGTCGATTCTGACGGCAGGCGTGATTGCTACCATTATCTATATTGTGGGAACCCTGGCGCTGGTTGTTTCCCTCCCGCATGAAAAGATCAGCCTGATCAGCGGCGTGGTGCAGGCTGTGGCGGAACAATCGAATGTGTTTCACATTCCCCTTCTTGCGATCCTTGTTGCAGTCATGCTGATGCTCGGTAATTTTGGAGCAGTCGGAGCGTGGTCGTCGGGCTCCAGCAGGGTGCTGTATGCGGTCGGTGTGGACCGATATCTCCCTCCGGTCATTTCCCGAATTCATCCAAAATGGTCGACTCCGTACGTCTCCATTCTGATTCAGGGAGGTATCTCTTCTCTTTTCATGATCCTCGCCGCAGGATCCACGGTAAAACAATTCTGGCAACTTCTGCTGAGTGCAACGGTAATTATCTACTTCATTCCTTATTTATATTTGTTTGTCGCCTATTTCACTTTTATGCGTAAGAAACAGATGCCCTGGACGTTTTCGGGAATCGTTTGCTGCGTACTTGGATTTTCTTCAACTTTGATCTCCATCATCATCAGCCTGATGCCTCCGTCCGATGCAGACTCATCGGCAAAACTGATTTATGAAGCAAAAATTATCGGTGGAACTCTGGTCGCTCTGGCCATCCCCCTGATTCTTTACATAAGGGCTTCACGGACGACTTCTCCGATCGCCAAACACGATGTTAAGCCGGGCGATTCGATTCCGATTAACTGAACCAACGGCCTGTCTTCTTTCCGGATCACGAAATCCCGAAATCCTTTCTCCGCAAGTTTCGGACGAATCCCGCGATGCGCCATCCGCACGGAATACGCCGTGGATCCGGGAAACATCATCTCGGCTGCATTACGAAATTCGTCTTCCTTGGTATACCGGGCCGGATCGTTTTTGGAGCTTAGATAGGCCACCGTCGGGCCGATCAGCGTTGTGCCTCGAAGAGTCGGGCTGAGATGCAATCCCAGACTCGGTCCTTCGTTAGGCGCGGGATAGAACAGATGCGGCGATTGCCACCCTTCAATTTCGTAATACTCGCCCGCGCACGGAAAGATTCTGGTACCGGGATAGCCGGACATGGCAGAAATTTCATCAGAGTAAAGCCCGGCAGCGTTGACCAGAATCTGACAACGCACTGTGCCGCGGTCTGAGACCAGCCGCCAACCCGATTCGGTGTATCTGATTTCCCGAACTGGATACCCGCATCGCAGATCCGCGCCGCTCTCTACAATCAGCGATCCACAAAGCCCCGGAACATCCACGATTCCACCTGCCGGAGCAAATACCGCGGACCTGACCGATGCATGGCGGTGCTCCGGCATCCGAACCTGCAATTCCACACCCAATTCCAACGCGTTTTCGCGCAATCTCTCCAGCGATTCCTCATCGTCACGGCTCATCGCAAGCACATATGTGCCGCACCGGATGTGTGGAATCCGTTTGCTTCTACAGTATTCGTAAAGCAACGCGTTCCCGCGCACACACAAGCGGCCTTTCAGCGAACCGGGGGGATGATTGAACCCGGGATGCAAAACGCTGCTGTTGTTCCCCGATGCTTCCATGCAGGCCGCTTCATTCTTTTCCAGGATGCAAATCGTTCCGCGATCCCGAAGCTGATACGCCGCTGCGGCGCCGACAATCCCTGCTCCAATGACTCCGATATCAAACTCGTTCCGTCGCATAGCAACTCTCTTCTGTGTTGCAGCATCTATGCTCATTTGTTAATATTATGGCTTCCCGGTAGATTGTGGAACGACAATCCGCAATCCAAAATCCGCATTCCGCAATCCTTGTACGCGCCCTTAGCTCAATGGACAGAGCATCTGGCTACGGACCAGAAGGTTGGGAGTTCGAGTCTCTCAGGGCGCGCTTTGTGCGGTTGCCATCATCTCGAAAGCCGCCAGGGCTAGAAATCAAGATCCTGCATCACTTGTCTGGCCCTTTCATGGCCGGGTGAAACCTGAAGTGCCTTTTCGCACTCCGTAAAGGCCGCCTCCACATCTCCGCGGTCTTTATAAAAAAGGGCGAGATCGACATGGTATTCCGGATTCCATGGATCTAATTCGATTGCCGCACAGAACGACTCTTTTGATACAGCCCTGGAGTGGGGATATTGCGCAAGCGCCAGAGCCATCAAATGATGATACTTCGCCACGGATGGATTCCGTTTGATTGCCTGTGCGCACAACCGTTCCGTTCCCCAGAAGTCCTTTCTGTCGTATTTCTCCTGAGCATTCTCAAAAAAACTCTCGGCTTCCCGCGGAGCATGTACAGGAGCAGGAGCAGGAGCAGGAGCAGGAGCAGGAGCAGGAGCAGGAGCAGGATGGGCGGGGGGTTGTTGCGGGATGACCTGCTGTGGAGGCACAGCGTTGCGTTCAGAATTTACCTCTTGATTTGCCACTGATTCTTTTGCTGGAGACTCCTGGTGAAGAGACACTGCACGCGGGCGCGACGGCCTTTTCGCGGGAGAGTGGTATCGCACCGCGCCCACGCCTTTCAATGCATGCACAAAACGCACGATCTGTTCGGTGGAAAAGCCCGTCATCAATTGAAGAGTGTCTACGGTAACGTGATCTCCTTCCAGACGCGATGCCAGAAAACTTTCGGTTCTCGGAAGATTGAGGGGGTTCAGTACCTCGTCAAAGCGCGATGTGCGAACAATAAACCGGTCAAGTGGAACCTCATCTCTCACGAATTCGTACGGGATGTAGCTGCGGGCTCCTTCCAGCAACACCGTGCCCAGAGAAATTCGTGTGAACGCATCATGTTCCAGTTCTGCCTTTTGAAATTCACCTTCAAAATGCGGCCAGAGAAACACCTGGAGAATGGATGTCTTCATCAATTCACGATAGGTGGATTTCAGGTCTTCCGGGGAACATGCATGAAGAAAAAGTATACGATTTAACGCTTGCTCCATACTCGTCGCGGTGGGAGGAATCGCTTCTTGAGTGATCAAATTCTTTTTCAATAGAACAGTCCACAGATTTTCTTCCGGCTGCGGCGATTCAAACAGGACAATCTCCTTGCGTTGAATCCAGAACTTCTTGTGCAACGGCCCCCAGGAAGCTTTCAGAACACCCGAGAGCTGCAATTTGTAAACCTCCGACAGCAGATCGAATAGACTCTTGCCTGTCAGAGGCGCTTCAGGGAGAAACCGGACAACATGCGGCACTTTCAGCTGAGACTGGCTGTACAGTTCTGTGCGCAGATTATCCAAATCTCCAATCAGATCTGTATATGCCTGATACCGGGCTTCAGCATTCTTCTGGGTCATCTTCAGAATGATTTGAAACGCGTCTGGAGGGATCTTCCCGTCAAGATCATCGTAAGAAGGGAATAGCCCCGTTGCATGTCTGGCGATCCACTCTTCCATGTTCGTTGCGGAATAAGGGAGCTTCCCATAAAGCATCCGGTAAAACGTGATTCCAAGCGAGTAAATATCCGCCCGAAGATCCGTGTGTGTTCCGCGAAACTGCTCCGGAGACATATAGGCAGGACTTCCAACGATCTCTCCGTCCGTTGTGAGATTCTGGGGGCCTGTTTCGATGCGCGCTACGCCAAAGTCAACAATCTTGATTTGCTGATTCTCATCAAACATCATGTTGCTCGGCTTGATATCCCGGTGAACCACTCCCTTCTTCGAAGCAGCCAGAAGCGCGGCGGCGCATTGCAGAATCATGTCGATCGCCGGCAGCAGCCCAATCTGCCCTTCTCTCCGGATGAGGTCCGCGAGCGAACCGCCGGCGCACCACTGCAGCGCAAAATAGGACTCCCCTTCTTCCTCACTAAACGTGTACACCTGCGCGATGCCCGGATGGTTGATCGCCGCGATGACTCTGGCTTCTGTGTGAAATCTCTCCAGAACTTCTGGATAATCGGACCATTGTTTCGGTAAAACCTTTACAGCAACATAACGGTCCAGCACTTCATCAAGAGCCTTGTAAACAACCCCCATGCTTCCTCTTCCCGCAAGAGATTCAATCCGGTAGACTCCATATTTCGGGCGCGATCCTTCTGGAAATCCTTTCGGACGGGAAGGGGCAGGCTGTGGATCTGCGGACCCGGAGGGATCGGAAGATGATTCAGTCGACAGGATTGTCGGAGAAGTCTTTTCATGGAAAGGAATACCTTCGATGATCTCTGTTGCCTCGAATCCCGCTTGATCCGGCGAAGGAGAGTTAGACGATGCATGCCATTCATTCTGCATTCTCAAGAGGCGATCTACCCGCGCAGCGAGTTCCTCCATATCAATGGGCTTTACCAAATATTCTTCCGCTCCGATTTTGAGAAATTCCAGTTTTGTCTGCAGGTCATTCCGGGCGCTTAAAATCACAACAATGATGTCGCGCAACAAAGGATCCTGTTTGATCATACGGCAGACATCTTCACCGGAAACTTCGGGCATCATCACATCGAGAACCATAAGGTGGGGCTTTTCCAGGGCGATCCTGACAAGCGCTTCTTTGCCGGTAGAGGCAGTGGTAACAGAGAAACCATGCCCCTTCAGGGACATTTCTATGAGAGTTCGAATGTCCTCGTCGCCATCAACTACGAGAACACGACCGATTGACGTCATTGACTCTCCACACTCCTTTATTGCAGATTCCAATATATGTCCGCTTCGGCCTGGCCGCCATTGTTATGGAGATCAGCGAAAAATTCGGATATTAGACAGTATTCACCGCGTGGTCAATGGCTTGTAAGCACGACGCTTCCCAGGCAAAGACGCAAAGAATTAGAATCCTTGCGCCTTTGCGTCTTTGCGTCTTTGCGTCTTTGCGTTAAAATCGAAACACCGGATACCTGTTTGGTTCAGGTTCGTTCGGGTTAGGATATGGGAATGAAACTGCCCACTTTTGCAGATGGAAGGCATTCTCTTTCAATTGCTGCTGTACTTTCGTTGTTGTGGCTTGCTGGTTGCCGCGGAACTTCCTCTCCACCGGTCGCAGTGCGTCTGGCGGATTCTTACAAACCCGAGCTGGTAGAAGGGCGCGTTCAATCGGTGCTTCCGCCGCCCCGAACTGAATGGCGTTTCGATGGACCTGCTCCCATGCCGCCACCCGAGAAGTTTTCCGCCACACGCGGTTGGGAAGCGGGATCAGGAATCGCGGATCTGGCGATCAAAAACGGCCGCCTGACCGGACGCACAGCAAGCGATTTACCGATCCTGCATTTGGAAAGAGGTACAGGACTGGAAGATCGAGACAATCTTCATGCGGTCGAGGTGCGATTGCGAGTCTCAGCGGGTGGCAATCTCACTGTGGCTTTCGATAATTCCGAGAAAGTTGATTTCAATGATCTCATCAGTTATGCACGTGATTTTTGGGATATTAAGACTCCCATCGTTCCCGGTGACCGGATACAGACATACACCTTGCGGAGTCCGTACAGTGAAGCCTCCTCCAGAATGAAGCACATTTTCATTCGTCCCACGGATGCATCCGGCGCGCAATTTGAAATCGAATCCATCCGATTGATCTTCCGGAAAGAATATCTGGCAGGGGTACCTTCCGGTGTGGGATGGCAAGGTTTGTCAGAAGTCTATCGTGAAACTCTGGTTACGCGCACGCCTGAAAAGATCAAGATGCCGGTCAAGCTGGGAAAACGTCCATGGCTCGATCTAGCTCTGGGAACCGTGGAAAACGAGCCGGTCACTTTTCGCGTTGCCGTAAGCCTGAAGAACAGCGCACGGGAAGATCTGCTTCTTGAAAAAACGCTCACAACGCCTCATCGCTGGGAGTCGTCTAATGTGGACCTGCGAAGATTTGCAGATCAAACAGTCGTCGTATCCTTCTCTCTGGAATCAGGGAAGAAAGGCGCCATTGGATTTTGGGGTTCTCCGGTAGTCCGCAACGCTGGTGCGATGCCGCCCGTCTTTGCGGCAGACGGGAATTCCGCTCAACGGCCGCAAGGCGTGATTCTTGTTTGGGCAGATACGCTTCGCCGGGACCACCTGGATGTGTACGGATACAATCGTCCCACTGCTCCGCACATTCGCCGGATGGCAGCCGATGGCACCCTGTTCCAGGATTGCGTCAGCCAGGCCACCTGGACCAAAGTCGCAACCCCTTCCCTGATGACGTCGCTTTATCCCACTTCACACGGAGTCCATGACTTCTTCGACCGGCTCCCTGTATCGGCGACGACTCTTGCGGAAGTCTTTCAACAGGCGGGCTACGCCACGCTTTCGATGTCCTCGATTCTCTTTACCGGTAAGTTTACGAATCTGCATCAAGGCTTTGACGAAGTGCATGAAGACCGGTCTCTTCCGGATCTCAGATCGAGCAAGACGGCACGAGTCTATGTAGACCGCTTGCTTCCCTGGCTGGAAACCCACCGGGAAGTCCCTTTCTTCGTCTTTCTTCATATTTCCGATCCGCATGATCCTTACCGCCCGTATCCGCCGTATGACACGATGTGGGCCGACGCCTCGCGGCTGGAGGAACATGAACGCCAGAGCAAGGAGGTCCGCAAATTTATCGCAGAACCGTTGCTCAAGCTCTTCGGAATGCCAACCAGAGAGGAGCTCACAAAAGCGGGTTACGACCCCGATGCGTACGTAGCCGTGGATCGTGATCTCTATGACGGTTCGATTCGCGCCATGGATGCGGAAATCGGAAGACTCATAGAGCGTTTGCAAATGCTCGGACTGGATAAAAAGACCCTGATTGTGTTTTTAGGAGATCATGGTGAAGAATTCCTGGAGCATGGCCGGATGTTTCACGGTCAAAGCGTTTACGGTGAGCTATCCAATGTTCCACTCATTCTCTGGGGCCCCGGAATCGTACCGCCTCACAAGATAATAAACGAAACAGTAGAAACCATTGACCTGATGCCGACAATACTCGCGATTAGCGAATTGCCCGTCCCTGCCGGAGTGCAGGGTGAGAGCCTGACGCCTCTTCTGGCAGCGACTTCAGCAGCCGCTTTAAAGGAAGCGGAAGCGGTCACGCGATGGAGTCGTCCTGCTGTCACAGAAAAAGCGATGACGACAACCTCAGTCGGCGCACCCCCACCCATCAATACGGAATCCTACTCGATTATCCTGGATGGTTGGAAGCTGATCCATAATCCAAAACGTGCCTCGGGAAAACCGGAGTACGAGCTATACGAGGAACGAAAGGATCCGTTGGATCAAATCAATCTTGCTACCCAGCATCCGGAAATCGTGAACCGTCTCGCGAAAGAACTCGCCGCATGGCGGATTAAAGCCTCTGCCGAACGACTAAAACCGGATGCTGAATCATCCATAGGATTGAGCCAGGAAGAACTCGAACGCCTTCGCAGCTTGGGTTACATTCAGTAAACCTAATTTTGGAGCGGCGGGCGTCCCTGCCTGCCGGAACATTTAGTCGACGGACCATTCGGCGGGCACGGAGGCCCGCCCCCCACATATTTGGTTTTTATTTTGTGACAGTGCCGAAATACCGTTTGAGCTGTGCGACGTTCTTGTTAAACGTAACCAGAGCCTGTAATTCGCCGGACTGAGCTTCAGCAAGATCGCTTGTAAAATCCAGCACAACATGGTTGGTGCTCAATCCCACAGCCAGTTTTTTCTTTTCGGCGTCGAGTTTCTTTTCCTGCAGGACGCGCGAGGCACGGGCCGCATCCAATGCCTTCAAACTGTTCTCCAGATTGCGCACAGCAATACGCACATTGATCGATAATTGGTGCCTTGCATCTTCCACAATCTTGCCGGCTTGTTTTTCTTGCAAGTCCGCGCGGACATAATTTGCCCGTGCCGTTCCGTTTCCGATCGGGATTCCGATCACAAAACCAAAGCTAAAGGTTGAATTGTCCCAGAGATTCGAGAGGGCGTCGCCGTATCCGCCGGGATCGGTTCCAATGATGATCGGATTGAACGGGTCGTCACCGCCAAAGATCAGCCTGTCACCGCCGAGTCCGTTTCCACCGAGCGAGGCGCGAAAATCGAACTGTGGTTTGAGTGCGTTGGACTGAAGTTTGACGTTGAGTTTCCGGCTGTCCAGATCCGCCTGCAGTGCCTTCAGATCAGGATTTTCAACAAGGGCCCTTTGAATCGCTTCATCGTAGGACATGGTGACTTCGCGAACATCCGGCTTGTCCACCGGAATAATCTCATTTAACGATCCGCTTGCTTCTAGACTTCCATACATCAGTGCGCGCAGTCTGTCTTCCGTATTCTGGATGAAACTTTCAGCTACAATAATCTGCTCCTCGCGCTGAGCTACTTCGGCTTCTGCAACCACGATCTCAAGAGGCGCCATGGTGCCGACTTCAACCTGCTTCTTGTTGCTTTCGTACAGATCTTTTGCCGTCGCCAGGGCCTGTTTCACAACATCCAGTTGTCCACGGCCAAAAACAAGATCCCAGTAGGTCTGCTCCACTTGAAGAGCAATATCAGCGATTCTCTGCTGCAGCCTGTAATCGGACGCGATCCGATTCTGGGTTACGATCTTCAGTGGAGTGAGAGTAATCTCCTTGCCGAAATTGCGCATCAGCGGTTGAGTGATGCCGGCAAATAGAGAGGAATCAAAACGCGGATTCACCGAAGTGAACAATTGGTTTGTTTCGTTGCGTCCATTATTGAACCCAACGCTGTAGGAGGTTCCCGTCTTCAGCAGCTGCTGGAAGCTGAAATTGTAGACGTAGGTCTGGTTTTGTACCTGGTTCGTCCCGACAAGAAGCGATCCGGTCGGGATGGTCTGATCTTCGTAGTTCACCAGGGAGGAAAATAGAGGTTCAAACCTGGACTGCTCAAACCGGATATTCGTATCCCGCACCTCAGGATTGTATGTCTCAATCTGGATGCTCAAATTGTTTTTTAATGCGAAATCGATCGCCTGATTCAACGATAACTCTTCGATGGCGGCGTCTTGCGCCATCACAACAGGCGCAATCAGTACCAGACAAGCAACAACGGCAAACCATTTCATAAAGAACTCCTGCAAGTTTTATGCTCTTTGTATATACGGAATGGAAAAGTTTCGGTTCCCAAGGGTCTTATTTTACCCCTAAACCGGAGGAAAACCCTATTTGATATTCTCTTGGGGCATGAGCGTTTATAATGGAACTGATGGAAGCTGAATCTCTTTCCTGGCAGACCGTGTTATTTCGTTTTGGGGTTGTCTTTGTCTTGATTTTGATCAACGCTTTTTTCGTGGCTGCCGAATTCGCGCTGGTAAGCGCCAGGCCAACGCGTCTGAGGGAAAAAGCAAGCCAGGGAAACCGTCTTGCAAAACTTGCTGAAAGTCTCCTGCACAACCTTGATGAAGTAATCGCGGCCACACAGTTGGGGATCACGGTTGCCAGCTTGCTTGTAGGCTGGATCGGCGAGCAGACCCTGGCCGATCTATTCATGACACTGTTCCACTTTTTGCCGGACCAGTGGGCGGCAGTCGTATCCCACTCGGTGGCAGCGGCGCTGGCGTTCGCGTTTATCACGTTCTTGCATGTGGTAATCGGTGAGTTGATCCCGAAAAGCGTAGGAATCTCATATCCTACCCGGATGGCGATTTTCGTCTCACAACCCATGCGGATTGCCATGACCGTGTTCAAGCCATTCGTTTGGGTACTCAATGGAGCCGGGAATGGAGTATTGCGTTGGATGGGTCTGAGTCCTGCGCGTGGTCATCAGATGGTTCATTCCGTAGAGGAGTTGAAGTTACTGATTGATGCAAGCCATGAAGGAGGGGCGCTCGACACCACGGAGAAGGATTTGTTACAGCGAATTTTTAAGTTCGGCGATCTGGTTGCGCGACAGGTCATGGTGCCTCGCACGGAAATGTCATGCATTCAGGTAAGTTCCGGCATCCAGGATGTTGTGGATATCTCAGCAAAAACAGGACATACCCGGTTTCCGATATACGAGAAAGATATCGACAACGTTGCCGGCATCCTGCATATGAAGGACATTGTGCATCAGGTCCAGAGTGGCGGGCCGTTTCAACTCAGCAAGATCATGAAAGAAGCCCATTTTGTTCCCGAGGCGATGCCCATTGTCCAACTCCTCACTTTCCTCAAACAGAAGCATACCCAGATGGTGGTGGTGGTGGACGAATTCGGAGGAACATCCGGACTGGTAACACTTGAAGATGTAGTGGAGGAGATTATTGGAGATTTTTATGACGAACATCATCCGGCCGACCGCGATATTATTCCTTTGGGCGAAAATGAAGTGCTGATGCGGGCGCGTGTTCGGCTTGATGAAATCAACGAACGACTCAAACTAAGACTGCAGCCCGGTGAGGCGGATACGATCGGCGGCTACATCCTGCAGGAATTGGGTACCATTCCGCGCGTTGGAGATGTCCTCGAAGTGCCTGGAGCATTGATCAAAGTCGAGGAAATGGCACACAGACGAATTAAGACGGTGCGTATCCATCTTCAGCCCCAACCTGCCGAACCGGAGTGATTCACCGCATGTCGCCAAAAAATCCATTCTTGTAACGCCGGCGACTCGCCGGCACAAAAAAGTGCACTTCAATCACCGGCCGGCGGGACGCCGGCGCTACAAAACAGCTTCCCCCCACCCCCGTCTATGTCTCGTATTTCTTCTCAGTCAAACAGCGAAGTGGAGAGATATTTTTCTCCGCGATCGGGAAAAATCGTAACGACCTTTCCGCGCTTCATTTTTCGGGCGACCCGGATCGACCCAGCCAGAGCAGTCCCTGAGGAGATGCCGGCAAAAATTCCTTCTTCGCGCGTCAACCTGCGCGCGAGATCGTATGCCTCGCTGTCCTCAATTACGACCTTCTCATCGATCCATTTCCAATCCAGAAGCTCCGGCACGCGGCTGTCCTCCATGTTTCGAAGCCCTTGTTGTGTGTGAGCGCGTTGCGGCTCAATGGCAACGATCCGGACATTTGGATTCAGCTCCTTGAGCCGTTTTGAAATCCCCATGATGGTTCCACAGGTTCCCAGTCCGATGGCAACCGCGTCCACGTCTCCGCGCATATCCTCCCAGATTTCCACCGCAGTTCCTTCAAAGTGGGAGAGGGTATTGTTGGTGTTGGAGTATTGCCGGGCATAAAAATATTTGTCCGGACTCTCCCGGTAAAGCCGTTCTGCGATGTCCCAGGCTTCGTCGCTTCCTCCCTTTTCTGAAGTAAACACGATTTCTGCACCCAGTGCCTTCAGAATTTTTCGACGCTCCGGAGAGACTTTCTGCGGCATACAAATCGTGACCGCGTATCCCTTCACTGCCCCGATCAGCGCGAGACCGATCCCGGTGTTGCCGCTGGAGGATTCCAGGATCGTCATGCCTTTCTTCAGTGTACCGTCTCTTTCAGCGCCTTCAATGATGTAAAGTGCGGGACGCTCCTTGACGCTTCCCATTGGATTGCAGCCTTCGAGTTTTGCCCAGATCTCTACTTGCGGATGGGACCAGATCCGGTTGATCCGGACGAGCGGTGTCTTTCCGATGGTTTGAAGAATGTCGTCGTATTGCACTGCTTAAATATCAAATATAAAAAATAAAAAATCAAATAAGCACGTGTTGACGCCTTCCTAGTGATCGTGCTTTAATCAAGAAAAGTATTCTAATTATAGAGGTGAATTATGGCGCTGAGAATTAACGGCGAAGCTCCGAACTTTACAGCGGAGACGACGCAAGGTCAAATTAACTTCCACGAATGGATCGGCGACGGTTGGGCAATCCTTTTCTCCCATCCAAAGGACTTCACGCCGGTCTGCACGACCGAGCTCGGTTACATGGCGAAACTCAAACCCGAGTTTGATAAGCGCAATTGCAAGGTTCTTGGTCTCAGTGTGGATCCTGTGACTGACCATCACAAATGGTCCAAGGACATTGAAGAGACTCAGGGGGCGGCCATCAACTATCCTTTAATCGGCGATCCCGAATTGAGCGTGGCGAAAGCCTACGACATGCTGCCGGACAACGCCGGCACTACGTCCCAGGGCCGTACCGCAGCCGATAACGCTACGGTGCGATCGGTGTTTATCGTCGGACCGGACAAGAAAGTCAAAGCAATGCTGACCTATCCGATGAGCACAGGCCGCAACTTCGACGAAGTGCTGCGGCTTCTGGACTCCTGTCAGCTGACGGCAAAGCATAAGGTGGCTACGCCTGTCAACTGGAAGCAGGGCGAAGACGTAATCATTGTGCCGGCCGTCTCGGACGCCGAGGCCAAGGAGAAATACCCGAACGGATGGAAGTCGCCAAAGCCGTACATCCGTATTGTGCCACAGCCAAAATAGGGGATCGATTTAGATGGTTTGTTTATCCCCTGGAGAGATCCACTCAAAAGAAACAATCCTCCAGATTCCTTGATCGCGGATTAGCTCGTAGCGGACCGGAAAAAGTGAGCCGTCTCTTCCGGTCAAGAGCCCGTCTATCGACGAACTGTTATTTGCAATCCGGATATTGTTTAGATTGACCTCGCGATAAGGGAGCAGGGTTGTGAAAGGAGCAATCTGCCTGCGAAAATCCTCCAGAGAGGTGTCTTTGCGGTAATCAAGCGTGAAATGACTGTAGGCGAGCGCATAGTTTTCACGATTGATCGCGTCCAGATGGGCTTTGACAACGCCGGCAGGGGCTTTTGTAAAAACAAAGGTTCTTGCAAACAGGAACACGAGCGCGGCCGCGATGAGGAAAAGACAACCGCATCCGGCCAGAAGAAGATTCAGCAGCGTCCTGTCCTTTTCAGGCTCGATTGGCGCTTGTGGTTCCACGTTTGTACCACTCCACAGTCTTTTTCAGTCCGTCAAGGAGAGTCGTGTGGGGCTTGAATCCAAGCGCTTCTCCGGCTCTTCGCACGTCCGCATAGGAGTACCGCACGTCTCCGGGTCGCTGAGGCTGATAGGACGGTGGGATGCGGTATTCCAAAATATCGCTCAGGATCCGGAAAAGCTCGTTCACGCTTGTCTGGCTCCCGCAAGCTATGTTGAACACCTCACCGGATACCCGGTCTGCTTTACATGCGAGCAGATTCGCACGGACACAGTCATCCACGTACGTAAAATCACGAGTTTGTTCCCCATCGCCAAAGATCGTACAGGGAGTGCCGTTCATCATGTTCCGGACAAATATCGGAATGACCGCGGAATATTGAAGATTTGGATTTTGCCGGGCACCATAGATGTTGAAGTAGCGCAACGATACAGTTTCGAGGCCGTACATACTTGTGAACAATGCTGCATACTGTTCCATCGTCAACTTGCTGAGAGCATACGGAGACAGAGTTACGGGGAGCATAGATTCTTCTTTGGGTAGCGTTGGAGTTTCTCCGTAAACGGAAGAAGAGCTGGCACAGACAACGCGGCGCACACCCGCATCGCGTGCGGCAATCAGAACATGCAACGTGCCTGTGACATTCGCGTTATGTGTTCCGACCGGATCCGAAACCGAACGCGGCACAGATCCGCGGGCACCTTGATGCAACACATAATCGATTCCATCCATCACGCTGCGGACAGTCCCGGCGTCTTCCAAACTCCCTTCGACCACTTCCAGAACGCCTGAGAATGCCGCAAGATTCTCGCGGCTGCCGGTATCAAAGTCGTCCAGTACCCGCACGAAATGACCTTGCCCCAGAAGCGCTTCTACAATATGCGAGCCGATGAATCCGGCTCCACCCGTAACCAGATAGCCTTCCATAAGATTCAAACATCGTACCATATAGCCGGTAGGGGTGCTGTCCTAATTTGGGGGGCGGCCCTCCGTGGCCGCCGTCGCGGGCAGGGACGCCCGCGCTCCAAATTAGGACCGTACCCAATCATGCTGTCGGCGTTCCAAAAGGCGGTATAGTATCCTTGAATGAAGGAATCGGACTCACTTCGGCCCGCACTGATCGCGGCGGCGCTCTTCCTCACCTCGCTCTGCTACATTTACGGCTTCCTTCACCATGTCGAAGGAAGCGTCTACACGGGAATCCGGAGTCTCAATGCTTCGGACTACAACGTAAATCTTTCATGGATCGAACAGTTCCGCAATGGACATTTCTTGCTTCGAAACCTGTATACGCAAGAGCCTCAACACGGGTTCCTGATCCGTCCTGTCTATTATTTGCTGTCGATTCCGTTCGCGAAGATCCCGCTCTCCAACACAGCGGTACTCCACATCCTTCGAATTGCCTGTGGAGTTGTCTTGCTTACGGCACTTTTCCCCCTTTTGGGGCAGTTTACGGAAGATAGAAGAGCAGCCAATCTCTCATTTGTAATTCTCTGTTTTACCTCCGGGGCCGGTATTTTCTTTCGCCAGTGGGTTCCGCAGTCCACAGATCTCACTATTCCAGAGTCAGTTCTGTTTCTTGCACTCGGGGAAGCGCCTCATTTTCTGTATTCGCTGTTATTTCTCTGGCTTGGGACAACGTCTTTGTATCTTGCCGCTGGAAAGCGCCGTGAGGTTGTTTGGGTCTATTTCTTTTGTCTGACCATCCTCTGGTGGGAACATCCATTTGACGCTGTCACCCTAAGCGCAGTCGCAATTGGAACGCTATGGCTGTCCGATTCGAGAAAACAACGCACGCTCATTCTTGCCGGAACAATTGTGTTATCTGTTGCCCCGTATTTGTATTACAACTCGTTAAACAGGTTGCCCGCGTTTGCAGGATGGTCCGCCCAAAACCGGATGCTCTCCCCCACTCCCGCTGCGCTGCTGTCCGGATTCTTCCCGCTTCTTGTGATGGCCATTCCTGGTGGATTCTTCCTGAAACACAAACAGGACTCAAATAGACTGCTTTTCTTCCTTGTTGTCTGGATCGTTGCACAATTTGCTCTCACATATTTTCCGTTTCCATTTCAAAGAAGACTGATCGGCGGGGTTCAATTTCCGCTTGCGCTGCTGGCAGCATATGGTCTTATCCGGTTCAACAAGCGCCTCCTCACTGCGGCCTGGCTTCTTGTGTTTGCATCGGGGAATCTGCTCGTCACATGGCAGCAGATCCGGGAAATCAACGGATCACAAATGCCGTTCTATCTGCCGGTGGAATACAAACATGCATTTGACTGGCTGGCTTCCCGAAAAGAAAAGGACGCCGTATTGAGCGGCTTTGTGACGGGGAACTTTATTCCAGGCTACACTGGATGCTCTGTCTATCTGGGTCACTCGGCCCTAACACCGGACATAGCGGAACGCCGGGATCAAATGAGACAGTTTTACTCAAGTCCGGATCCGGGATTTTTGCGGCAGAACGGCATTCGATACGTCTTCTGGGGGCGCGAGGAACGCAGTCTCACGAACAGAGATTTGAGCAAGATGTTCAAAACCGTCTTCGAAGAGAACGGCGTTGCGATTCTGACTTCTTACAAACGGGAAGATCCCGTTCTTACAACTTTACGATGCGGCAGCTTTCCGGATGGGTCTTGCGGGTTGCATTCCGCGTATCGACAATCAACCGTGAGTGCTTCACCACAAACTGCCAATCAAACGCATCGTGATCCGTAACAATCACCACACAGTCAGCCTGCTCTAGAATCGTAGGATTCAGATCCCGGTTTCCCACAACGACGGAATCTATCCGCAGCTGTTGGACATATGGATCGTGATAGGAAACGTCCGCCTCTTTTTCCTGAAGCAGTTTCAAGATATCGAGCGCGGGAGACTCTCGAACATCGTTGCTGTTTTTCTTATAAGCAACTCCAAGCAGCAGAATTCGCGAGCCCTTAACGCTTTTCCGGTCTTGATTGAGCGCGTCCGAAATCTTTGCAACAACATAGCGCGGCATGCCCGCATTGATTTCACCGGCAAGCTCGATGAAGCGGGCGGAGTAGTTGAGCGTCTTCAGTTTCCACGCAAGATAGTGCGGATCGATCGGGATGCAATGACCGCCCAGACCCGGGCCCGGATAAAAAGGCATGAAACCAAACGGCTTGGTTGCGGCTGCGTCAATCACTTCCCAGGTGTCGATTCCCAGTTTGTCGCACATGATGGCCACTTCATTCACCATCCCGATATTGATCGCGCGGAACGTATTCTCCAGGAGTTTTACCATCTCCGCTGACTTTGTAGAAGAAACGCAAACCACTTTCTCCGTAATCGCACTGTAGAGAAGTCCCGCCAGCTCACCGCATGACGCAGTATGTCCACCCACAATCTTGGGTGTGTTTCTGATGTTATACCGCGCGTTTCCCGGATCGATTCGCTCCGGAGAAAATGCGAGAAAGAAATCGGATCCCGCCTTCAGGCCTGACGCTTCCATTTCGGGAAGGATGATTTCATCGGTCGTTCCGGGATAGGTCGTACTTTCCAGGATGATGAGTTGTCCGCGGTGCAGATATTTAACGATTTCAGAGCAAGCAGAAAGGATGTAAGAGAGGTCCGGATCTTTTGTCTTCCGGAGCGGAGTCGGCACACAGATGATGACCACATCCGCTTCCTGCAACGGTTGATAAGTGGAACTTGCATCGAAATGCGTCCGCATTGCGCCAAGCGTCTCATCGTTGATATCCAGGATATAGGATTTGCCCGCCCGCAACTGCTCGACGCGCTGTTCGTCTACGTCAATCCCAGTCACTCGAAAT
>CAZDDB010000013.1:0-27836 GCA_964504105.1 uncultured Acidobacteriota bacterium | reverse complement strand
AATTTGTTGGAGTTTTGATCATGAAAGATGTAGTGATTCTGGGTGGAATGCGGACACCGATGACCGAGTACAACGGTGTTCTCAGTGATTTCAGTGCCCTGGATCTGGGCGCGATTGCCGCAAAGAGTGTGCTGCAAAAGACAGGGGTCTCGCCTGACGAGATTCAACACGTTGTGTTTGGAAATGCATTGCAGACGAGCAGCGATGCGATCTATGGCGCCAGACACGTGGGTCTGAAGGCAGGGGTTCCGATTCAGGTGCCGGCGTTGACTGTCAACCGGCTGTGCGGATCCGGGATCCAATCCATTGTGGAAGCCGCACACCTGATCCAGCTGGAGGAAGCAGACCCTGTTCTAGCTGGAGGCATGGAATCGTTGAGCCAGGCTCCGCATGTGATTCGCGGCGCGAGAAAAGGTCTTCGCCTGGGCGAAGGAAAGTTGGAAGACTTACTGATGGTTTCCCTGATGGATCCATATTGCGGCTTTTATATGGCACAAACATCCGACAATCTTGCGAGACAGTACAGCATTAGCAGAGAAGAACAGGATGCCTTTGCTTACCGCAGTCAAAAAGCCGCAGCTGCGGCATTCGAAGCCGGCAAATTTCAAGATGAGATCACACCGGTGGAGATCCCGTCGCGCAAAGGCACGACCATTGTAGATCGCGACGATCATATGCGCCCGGACACAACCATGGAAGGGCTGGCAGCGTTGAAGCCACATTTCAGCAAAGAGGGCTTTGTCACAGCTGGAAACGCAAGTGGAATTGTGGATGGAGCAGCTGCCGTAGTTGTTTGCAGCGCAAAGGAGGCGGAACGGCGAAACGCAAAACCTTTGGGACGCATCGTATCATGGGCCTATGCCGGGGTTGATCCGAAGATCATGGGAATCGGTCCCGTTCCTGCCGTGCAGGAAGCTCTCAAGAAGGCCGGGCTGAAACTTTCCGATCTCGATTTGATTGAAGTCAATGAGGCGTTTGCCGGTCAGTATCTGGCTGTGGAAAAGGTGTTGGAGCTCGACCGGGATAAAGTAAATGTAAACGGCGGCGCGATCGCCCTCGGTCATCCGTTGGGCGCCACAGGCACGCGCCTGATACTCACCCTGTTACTCGAGCTGCGCCGCAGAAACCTCAAGTACGGAGTGGCCACGGCCTGTATCGGTGGCGGACAGGGCATCGCCATGATCGTTGAATCATTGTGAAAATCTACACCGTTCAGAGACCAAAGGAAGAAATTATCACGGAAAGCACGGAATACACGGAAAAATATTGCACTAATTCCTTTCCGTGTATTCCGTGATTAATCATAAGGAGCTGCTATGGAAATAAGGAAAGTGGGAGTACTGGGGTGCGGATTAATGGGTTCGGGAATTGCGCAGGTTTGCGCCCAGGCGGGTTATGACACGATCGTGCGGGAGATCGATGAGGTGCTGCTGCAAAAGGGTCTTGACGGCATTCGCAAATTTGCCGGAAAGATGGCCGAGCGCGGACAACTCAAGATCAGCGTGGACGATCTGTTCAAGAACCTGCGTGGTACTACTAAATTAGAAGATATGTCGGATCGCGACTTGATCATTGAGGCGGTTCCGGAGATCATCGACCTGAAGAGATCAACGTATAAGGCGCTCTCCGGCATCTGCAGCGATGACGTCGTCTTCTGCAGCAACACTTCCTCCCTCTCGATCGTCGAAATGGCCACGGCGGCAAAACATCCCGAGCGGTTTGTGGGTCTTCATTTCTTTAATCCGGTTCCCAGGATGGAGCTGGTGGAAGTGGTCCGGACAATTATCAGCTCCGAGGAAGTGTTCCGGCAGGTCTTTGCGTTTGCCGAATCCCTCGGTAAGAAACCGGTTGCCGCCACCGACAAGCCGGGATTCATTGTGAACCGGCTTCTGGTTCCGTATCTTCTGGATGCGATCCGTGCGTATGAGAATGGTTTTGGCAGCATCGAAGACATCGACAAGGGAATGGTGCTCGGCTGCGGCTATCCGATGGGGCCGTTCACTCTTCTGGATTTTGTGGGTCTTGATACTACGTACTATATTGCTAATATTATGTTCGATGAATTCAAAGATCCGCGCTTCGCTCCTCCCACTCTTTTGAAACGGATGGTGCTGGCAGGGCAATACGGGAAAAAATCGGGCAAGGGATTTTACGATTACTCGAAGAAGTAGGGGACATTTTTATGGAACTGCAAAATCTGCTGTATGAAGTTCGCGATCGAATTGCAACCGTAACGGTCAACAGGCCGAAAGTGTTGAATGCGCTCAATGACGCAACGATGGACGAATTACGCCGGGTGTTTCTGGATGTCCGGCGCCGTGACGATGTGGGGGGAGCCATTCTGACCGGGGCAGGCGAGAAGGCATTTATTGCGGGCGCCGACATCAATGAGCTGGCCACGTCGACACCGATCGAGGGAAAAGACCGATCGCGGCGCGGGCATCACATTCTGGAGATTATTGAAAATCTCGGGAAGCCCGTGATTGCCGCGATCAACGGTTATGCGCTTGGCGGCGGGTGTGAGGTTGCCATGGCATGCACGCTCAGGATCGCTTCGGAAAACGCGAAGCTGGGGCAGCCTGAAGTAAAACTCGGACTCGTGGCCGGGTACGGCGGGACGCAGCGCCTGGTTCGGCTGGTTGGATTAGGGCGTGGGCTGGAACTGCTTCTGACCGGCGAGCAGATCACCGCTCAGCGAGCTTATGAAATCGGACTTGTCAACGCGGTCTATCCGCAACTGGAGTTGATTTCGCAAGCGGAAAACTGGCTTCGGAAGATTCTGGCCAACGGTCCTGTCGCCGTCCGGTTGACGATGGAGGCCGCCGTTCACGGCAGCCAGATGTCGCTGGCGGAAGGGTTGAACCTGGAAGCTACATTGTTTGGTCTCAGCTGCACGACCGAAGACATGAAGGAAGGAACACGCGCCTTTGTTGAAAAACGGGCCGCGCAGTTCAAAGGAAAGTAACATCCTCCATGCAAGACGAACGGGATTTTTGCGAGAACGCTCTTCAGCTGGCCGTCACGCAAGGCGCTGATTATGCGGATGTGCGTCTGATTCCTCATGCGGTATCGGAAAACATCTCCGTGAAAAACGGAGTGGTGGAGAATCTGGAATACAGTGAATCCGGCGGATTCGGAGTTCGCGTGCTGCTCAACGGAGTCTGGGGATTTGCCTCGAGCTCGCGTGTCAATGAAAAGGAGATGGCTACCGTCGTTGAGAATGCGATCCAGATTGCGAAGGCAAGCGCAATTACGCGGCAGCGGCCAGTAAAATTGTCTTCAGCGTTGATCTGGAAGAAAGCGAGCTACGTCAGCTCCGTGCAGATTGATCCCTTTAAAGTCTCGCTGGAAGAAAAGGTTGATTTACTTGTAAAGGCAGATCAGCGGATGAGACAGCAGAGCAAGAAAGTGAAAATCACGGAATGCGAGATGACTTTTGAGCGCTTCCGAAAAGTCTTTGTTTCCACGGAAGGATCCTACATCACGCAGGAAATTACCGTAAGTGGTGGCGGAATCAGCGCAAAGGCCGTCGAGGGGGATGAGGTTCAAAACCGGTCCTATCCCAACAGCTTTCGCGGCAACTTTGCGACGCGGGGTTATGAGTTTATTGAGGCGATGGATCTGCTCAAGCACGCGCCGCGCGTTGCCCAGGAGGTCGAAGAGCTTCTCACCGCGCCCGATTGTCCGGAAATGGAAACCAGTATCATCCTGATGCCCTCGCAGCTCTGTCTCCAGGTTCACGAATCGGTCGGTCATGCGGTGGAGCTCGACCGCATTCTGGGAACCGAAATCACCTATGCGGGAGGGAGTTTTCTCACCCCTTTGCTGGATCAACTTGGCAGTTTCCGCTATGGCTCACCGCTTGTGAATATTACTGCGGATGCGACTCTAGACGGAGGACTTGGCAGCTTCGGCTTCGATGATGAAGGAGTGGAAGCGCAAAAATTTCCTTTGATCCAGGAAGGAGTCTTGAAGAATCTGTTGACTTCGCGCGAGACGGTGGCGGAAGTGAACGAAAAACTCGGCCGTGATTATTTTCAATCAAGCAATGGAACGATGCGAGCATCGTCATCGAACCGGATCCCGTTGATCCGGATGACGAATATTTATCTGGAGCCGGGAGAAACCAAATTTGAGGATCTGATCGCGTCGACGGAAGATGGAATCTTGTTCGATACAAATTTCAGCTGGAGTATCGATGATCTTCGCAAGAATTTTACTTTTGGTCTTGAAGTGGCCCGGCAAATCAAGAATGGCAAGATCGGACAGCTTTACAAGAACTCGCTGTACACGGGAATTACACCGGTTTTCTGGAACTCCTGCGATGCAGTCTGCGACAGGACCCGTTGGGAAATGTTCGGAACGCCGAACTGCGGAAAGGGACAACCCGGACAGATTATGGAGGTGGGACACGCTGCTTCCCCTGCCCGTTTCCGCAACGTGAAAGTCGGCACCCGGAAGAAGTAGATAACTCGATCTATGATTGGCGAAAAACATACGTTTGAGATCCTGAGGTCGGCTCTGCGATATGCAGAGTCGAAGAAGGCAGACTATTTCGACTTTCTCTTGATGAGTTGGCAGAACAGTCTCACTCGCGTTGCCAATTCTCAGATCCATCAGAATGTTTCAGAATCGGAAGCCGTTCTGGCCGTGGATGTGATTCATAATCTGCGGATCGGTTCCGCCTCCACAAATCTTCTTACGGAGGACTCCATCCGTAAAACGATTGATGTAGCCTTTGATTCGACAAAACATAAGGCGCAATTGCCTGCCGGACTGCGGTTGAAGGAATTTCCGAAGGGAGAGAAGGAAGGGAAGTTTTTTGAGAGAACTGCGGAGTTTTCCCCACTCGACCGCGCACAAACGCTGAAGAACGTAATTGACAATGCCCGGACAGCGGGTCTGATTACTTCCGCAAAATTTCAGACCGGCGCCGGAGAAATCGCGGTTGCCAACTCGCAGGGAACTCTGGTCCACACTTGCTTCACCGATGCAAATCTGAGCGCAATCCTGACAGGCACGAACGATAGTGTCTACTCCTCCACTGCCTCGCAAGACGCCGGTGAGCTCAATCTAGAACGGTTTATCGAAGATCTTCTCGGCAAGGCGCGTCTTCAAAGTCAAAGGCCCCGCGATCTGTTTGCGGGGAAAAAACCCGGAGATGAAATCTTCTACGATGTGATTCTTGAACCGGCGGCCGTTTCCGAATGGCTCGATTTTCTAGCTTACACAGGATTCAACGGTCTGAGCTATCACGAAGAGGAGAGCTTCCTGTGCGGCAAACTGGGGCAGAAGGTTATGGGAGAAAACGTCAGTATCTGGGATGACGGAAATGATCCCGCCGGATACGTGCTCCCGTTTGATTTTGAAGGGACTCCCAAGAGCAAAACATTCTTTATCGAAAAAGGGATCGGCCGTAATGTTGCCTATGATAGCTTGCTCGCCGCCAAAGAAAATGTCGCCACCACCGGGCACTCGCTCGGGGCAGGACAACGGCATCTGGGCGCGTTGCCGTTGAACCTGTTTATGGAAGGAGGAGAGCAATCTCTGGATTACATGATCGCGTCTTCGGAAGAGCCGACCATTTACGTGACCCGGTTTCATTACACAAACATCGCTGACCGCAGGGACGTTGTGCTGACCGGAATGACGAAAGATGGAACGTTCCTGATCGAGAAAGGAGAGATCGTCGCGCCGGTTGTAAATCTCCGGTATCTGCAGGGAGTAGTGGAAGCGTTCAATCATATCGAGATGCTTTCTGATCCCGTTCTAGTCCATGATCCGGAAGGGTATGGCGCGCTGATTCCAAGCAGTTCTGTCGTACCGGCGTTGAAAATCCGAAAGGTGAGATTTATTGGAAGCAGTGGCAATTGAGCGGTAGCGTCATTTGCGATGATGCAGCGCAGTCGATATAATGAACTTCTGAACCCTTCCTGATTGCAGGAGACCCCATGAAAGACCCTGTGTCTGAAAAGAAAGACTCGACGTCTGAACGAATTGATGCAGTCCTGGTGCAGGTAATGCACCGGTATCGCAATTTTTTTCTTGGTCCGGGCATCAATATGGATGAATACAGTGTGCCGTTGCGCACGCGTCCGGACTTTGTGGCGCCCCTCGTAACCGTAATGGGATACACCTTCGGGTTAAAGGCACTCAAAGTCGACTCCGACCACTACATCGAAGTTTCCGGTAATGTTTACGCGAGTGGTTTCAATCTGGAGCGCTTTCGCGAAAAACTGAAGGCCGAGCTGAGTCCGAAAATAGCGCCGGAAATTATGAAAAATTTTGCCGAAGAAAGCGATTACGAGCACGTTTCTGACGGCGGTCTTTATGAACTTGCCGGCTATTTTGACTTCGATCCGGTCGAATATATCCAGATTGCGACCAAAATGAAGAAGGAAGAGAGCAAGGTGACTAGGAAAATGGAAGATGTCATCTTACAGCAGCGATTCAGGATCAAGAAAAAATATATGAACGAGCTGCTGAAATCCCCTGACAAATTCGGGAGCGCCGTCTATCTTTATTGTTTGCGCTTGTTTGTAAGCGCTTATCGAAAGAGTCTGTAAAATCCAGGCGGTTTCACCAGGAGGATCTATATGTCACGACAGACGCTTCTTGCGTCTGCCCGGTGAATTCCTCAATCTTTCTTCCAGTACAATTCGTCCGCATTCCACAGGGTGCGGTGTCTCGATACAACGGGCCGAAGGTTTCCAATTCGCGTTTTCGCGCAAACAAAAATTAGGGGCGTGACTGTATACACCATCGGCTGCTGATCCGCAAGAATGCTTTGCACTTCGTCATAGTACTTTTTCCGTTGTTCAAACTGGAATGTTCCAAACTGCAGGTTCATGAGCTCATCGATCCGTTTTTCCCATTCGGTGTGCGGCGACTTTTGCTGAGGCCACCACAGGTGCGTCGTTCCGGTGCTGAGCATCACATTCATTCCGCCCGCCGGATCGATATCATCGTGACTCAAGCTCAGCAGGATGGCATCAAAGTCGAAGGTTTCAGTCACCTTTGTTACGAGTGTGTTGAAATCCAGGGGACTGTAATCGACTTGGATTCCCAGCTTCATGAGATCGCTCGCGATGAGTGTGCATTCGGTATTTCGTGTTGTGTTTCCAGCGTTTGTGTGCAATGAGAAGCGGACTTCGTGTCCTTTTGAATCGGTAAGCGTGAGGTTTCCCGCGGAATCGCTCTTTTGTTGAAAGCCGGACTCCTTGAGCAGGTCAACTGCTTTGACCGTGTCGTATGGATAACGCGCAATCTGATCGTTATACCAGAGTTTATTGCTGATGCTTTCCGGCCCGAACGAAGGAACCGCTTTTCCGAAATATGCGTTTTGTACCAGCGCATCCCGGTTGATGCCGTAAGCAATTGCCCGGCGGAAGTTGACGTTGCTGAACCACGACCTTTTGATAGGATCCATGTACTGTTTGCCCGTCTTTGGGTTCTTGTCTCCATTCTGGTTCAGAATAACGCCCTCGAAATCATGCGAGGGGCCGGCGGAAATCAGTTTGACGTCTGAGGAAGAGGTTTTTCCCTTGAGCCGTTCCACATCTTCACCCCGGATCGTGTAGAAGGTGTCTATTTCGCCGTTCTCGATCTTCAGCTGGAGTTGATTCGAATCGGTGCAGATTTGAAAAATGATCTCGTCCAGATACGGGAGGCGCTGACCGGTCTGGTCCCGTTTCCAGTAACGCGGATTACGGGCCAGTTTCACGATTTGTCCCTGGCGGTACTCTTTGAGCAGAAACGGGCCGATCCCGACAAAATCAGACGGCTTCATGCTGATCTGCCATTGCTGTTCGAAGGTTTGATCACGATACGATTTTTCCCATTTGTGCTTTGCAAGGATGGGTACGGTTCCTCCATCCAGCTGCCGCAGGAAAGAGGCAAAAGGAGAGGGCAGTGTTGCGGTGACGGTCAGGTCATCGATTTTTCCCCACATCACCGGCTTGTCGTTCAAAGTGAGGGCATCGTGAGCGGAGGAGGTGATCTTCGGGTCATTTACAGTCTGCATGGTGAAGAGCACATCGTCAGCGCCAAAGGGTCGTCCGTCGGACCAGGTCAACCCTTTTCGCAGATGAAAGGTCCATTTCAAATGGTCATCTCCGGATTCCCAGGATTTCGCGAGGGACGCTTCCGGTTCTTGCGTTTCCAAGTTCAGACGGGTAAGCCCCGGGTTCATCAATTGATTGAATGTCTGTGAATCGACACTGCTGAAAAGCAAGGGATGAAACGTCTCAGGATCGTTCAACATGCCGGTAATGATTCTTCCTCCGGATTCACCGGTAATGGGAAGAGTCAACGCATCTTCGGGCAGCGGGTAGGGATCCGGAGTTCGCGCGGCCTTCTGTTTCTCCGGAGTCCCGCACGATAATTGTAGTATTACTATAATAATAATGTAGATTTTTTTCATTTGGTGATTCTTTACTGATTGGATTCTGTTTTTTTGAGTTTTGATATTTGATTTTTGATATTTCTCATTCGTTGTTTGATTTCTGCTTCGAATCCTCTGTCTGTGGGTTCGTAGAACTGGGTTCCCATCAGAGAATCCGGCAGGCAGGAAAGGTCTGTGACCGCATCAACGTAGTCGTGGGCGTACTTGTATCCTTTTCCGTAACCCAGGTCTTTCATCAGCGGTGTGGGCGCGTTTCGGATGTGCAGCGGTACCGGATCATTCGGATTTTGTTGTGCTGTTTCCGCCGCCCGGCTGTATCCGGTATAGAGGGCATTGCTTTTGGGCGCGGTTGCCAGATACACAACCGCCTGTGCGAGAGCCGTAGTTGCTTCGGGCATGCCGATCAAGTGGGTTGCCTGCTGCGCCGCGACCGCCACGGAAAGCGCCTGCGGGTCGGCCATTCCCACATCTTCACTGGCAAAGCGGATCAAGCGTCTGGCGATGTACATCGGGTCTTCTCCCGCTTCCAGCATGCGTGCCAGCCAGTACAGGCCCGCATCGGGGTCGCTGTTGCGCAGACTTTTGTGCAGCGCTGAAATCACGTTAAAATGCTCTTCCCCGTGCTTGTCGTACAGCAGAGTTTTCCGCTGGAAAGCCTGTTCCAGATCTTGTGGCGTGATTTCCTTCTGTTTTTCCGAGCTCACCATGTCGGCCGCAATTTCGAGCAGGTTGAGTGCCATCCTTGCGTCTCCATCGGACATGCGGACGAGCACCTCCAGCGCTTCGTCGTGAAGAGGAAGATCCAGACTTCCCAGGCCCCGCTCGCGGTCTTCCAGCGCCCTACGGATGATCGTACGGAGATGTTCCGGCTGCAATGGATGTAATACTACAACTTTAATACGTGATAAAAGCGCCGAGTTGATTTCGAAGGATGGATTTTCCGTGGTGGCGCCGAGCAGAATGATGTCTCCGCGTTCCACGTAGGGAAGGAAAGCATCCTGCTGCGCCTTGTTGAAACGATGAATCTCGTCGATGAACAGGATCGTCTTTTTCCCATAGTATTTCCGTTGCTGTTCGGCTTCCTGCATGACGGTCTTGATTTCCTTGATGCCGGAGATGACAGCCGAGTAGGGGACGAAGTGCGCGCTGGATCCGGACGCCAGCAAACGGGCGAGAGTCGTTTTTCCGGAGCCCGGTGGTCCCCAGAAAATGACCGACCGCGGCTTCTCGATCAGTTTTCGCAGAAAGCGGCCAGGACCTGTAAGCTCCTCCTGGCCCAGAAATTCGTCGAAGTTCCGGGGACGCATTCGGTCCGCCAGCGGTGATTTTGCTTTCTCCGAAGGAGCGGCATCGAAAAGACCCGGCGGTACAGAATGTTTCATGGTTTGCCTCAGAATGATTGGATGAGTTCTACCCTGCGGCGATCTCTCTCCTGGATCACAAACTCTGTATAAGGTAACCAGACGAACGCAAACCGCAAGACTTCGGCATTGTTCCGGCTCAACCGCATGATGTCTATTTCCTGGTCCCGCGAAAGGGCGTGAAGAGAGTTTTCAAACTCTTTGACTCTTGTTTCGCGGGTTTCTTCCAGAGTTTGCAACTCTTTCTTGATCTCCGCGATTTCCGGGTTGGACGCTTCTTCCTGTCCGTTCTCCATTTCCCGGACTTCCCGGACTTCCCGGTTCAATCTTTCCTTCAAACGGTACTGCTGCCGCTGGATCGTGTCTTGCAGCGTGTTCATTTCTTGCGAAAAAGATTCCCTGATCTGTTCCATGCATCGTTCGAAGAACTCCTCCTCCGGTTCATCGATCCGTCGGTAGATTTTGAGGTATGGATTGAAGTTCAGCGTCAGCACTTCCTGGGTAATCATGGAGTGGATGAACTCTTCCTGAAGCAATTCGAACCGTCCGGACGAGAAGTCGCAGGCCGGATCAAAGATGAAGAACGAGATTTCATCCGGAGACGACTGCGTATCTCTGCTGTCCCATTTTCCAAGCAGGCTCTTGTCCCATTCGGCCTGTCTGGAGGCCGCCGGGAATGAAACCACACGAATGATGTCGCGTTCGTTATGGATATTCCAGCGTCCCTGGAAGGTGAGCCTTGCCATGGCCAGGATTGCCGGCTTGTAGTGAATGTGGCTTGCCACGATCTGGTCCTGGAAGTGGGAGCATGCGGAATCCAGAATGGACTTGTCCGCCGAAAGGTAGAGAACTTCAATCGAGGCGGCAATTTCCGGCGGTCTTATCGGATACTGAATTGTTGGGATCTTCCGCGCTTTGTACCGTCTCCGAGCCGCAGAAGTTTCTTTCATTGCGTTTGAGCTAATACGATTTGGCGAAGTAGACGTGATACTTGCCGGCATTTCCGCAAACAACGCACGCTTTCTTTGTACCCGGCTGCGAGACAGGGATCACGCGCACTGTTGCGCTTGTTTCCTCTTTGACTTTTGCTTCACAGGTCTCCGATCCGCACCAGGGAGATACTGCAAAACCACGCGATTCTTCCATCGCTTTCACAAGTTCTGAGTACGAATCAATCTCGAAGGTGTGTGTCTGCAGGTGCTGTTTCGCCCGGTCATACAGATCTTGCTGCAATGAATCCAGCATCGATTTCAGGTGCACGCCGGCTTCCTCCATCGGAACAAATTCCTTCTTGCGGTTGTCCCGGCGCACCAGCACCACCTGATTTTTTGCGATATCTTTCGGCCCGATTTCGATACGCACGGGAACACCGCGCATTTCCCACTCGCTGTATTTCCACCCGGGCGTGTAAGCATCGCGGTCATCCAGCTTTGCGCGGAAGCCGGACACGAGCAGATCGCGAAGCAGTCTCTGCGCAACCGGCAGTACGGTCTCCTGCCAGTTCGCGGCTGCGATCGGGATAATGACCGCCTGTACGGGCGCCACTCGCGGTGGCAGAATCAGTCCGGAATCATCTCCATGCGCCATAATGAGAGCGCCGATCAGACGCGTTGTTGACCCCCACGATGTGCTCCAGGCATATTGAACCTGCTGGTTCTGATCTTCAAAGCGGATGTCGAAGGCTTTTGAGAAATTCTGACCCAGATGGTGTGAGGTTCCCGCTTGCAACGCTTTGCCGTCCCACATCATCGCTTCAATCGCATATGTGCGGAGGGCTCCCGCAAATTTCTCCCGGTCCGTCTTCAGTCCGTAAATGAGCGGGACTGCCAATTCCGTTTCCACAAAATCACGATAGACATCGAGCATCCGCAGAACTTCCGCCTCCGCCTCTTCTTCAGTGGCGTGAACTGTATGTCCTTCCTGCCAGAGAAATTCTGTCGTGCGCAAGAAAGGACGCGTCACTTTTTCCCAGCGCACCACGTTGCACCACTGATTGATCAGGATGGGAAGATCGCGCCAGGAGCGCACCCATTTGGAATACATGCTGCAGATAATCGCTTCCGAGGTAGGCCGGATCGCCAGTCGTTCTTCCAGTTCTTCTTTGCCTCCATGTGTCACCCAGGCTACTTCCGGCGCAAATCCTTCGACATGTTCTGCTTCTTTCTTCAGCAGCGATTCGGGAATGAAAAGCGGAAAGTAGGCATTGACGTGACCGGTTGCTTTGATCCTCCGGTCCATGGCCTGCTGCATCAGCTCCCAGATCGCGTAGCCGTAGGGACGGATGACCATGCACCCTTTGATCATCGTGTAGTCTGCCATCTCTGCCTTGCGCACCACATCGGTGTACCATTGACTGAAGTCCTGGCTTTTCGGCGTGATATCTTGCACAAATGTTTCTTTCTTGTTGCTCATAATCGGAACTCAACTTCCAAATGTGAGACTGGAATATATCGAAATCAGGGTGCGTTTTCAACCGGCGGGTGGGGTTTAGGGTGCACGACAAATTTGTTGGAGTGACTGAAAAACGGTTTGTACCGCCGGCGTCTCGCCGGCTAAAACAGAAACTCCAGCTCGAGCTCTGCCAGCGGGACGCTGGCGTTACAAACCGCAAACATGCCTTCTCCTAACAAATTTGACGTGCACCCTGGGGTTTATGTCAATGCGATGTAGAGATCCATCACGTTTGTTCCCGTGTGCCCGGTGACGATGCTCTGTCCGAGCTGCTGAAAGAACGGGCAGGAATCGAATTGCTCTTTTGCGTAAGCGATACTGAGCCGCAGGGCTTCCGCTCTGTCTTTTGATCTGCCATCAACCCAGGCTCCCGCGGCGGTGGAGTTGCCATCGATTCCATCAGTGCCTGCGGCTACAAAAATAATGTCCTTCCGCGCCAATCTTTCAACCATCAACAGGGCGAGATGCTGATTGCGGCCGCCTGTTCCGTTTCCGCGCACCTGCACGGTTGTTTCGCCGCCCATCACAACCGCCGTTCCCGCCGGCGCCTGAGCAATCTGTGTGAAGATCTTTTCCACAACAGAAGTCACAAGTCCCTCCACAGGTTCCTCCACCAATTCCACGCGGTATCCCAGGTCTCGGGCCTTTGCAGCTGCAGCCAGACGCGCGATCCGGTTCGAAGCAACAACGTAGTGCGGGGCGGAAGTGGTCCCCGGTTTTGGTGTTTCCGAAATCTTGCCTGCAACGCCGTCTTCGATCGTTTGACGCACATCCTCGGGGGTTTGCATCCAGAGGTCGTAGCGGATCAAAATCTCACGAGCTTCTAAATACGTAGTATGATCCGGATAGAAGGGTCCGGATCCGATCGTGGCAAGATCGTCCCCGATCACATCCGAGATCACGAGAACGAGAGACGGGCGGTTCCCGATCCGGGGAGCAAGCCGCCCCCCCTTGATCGCGGACAGATGTTTCCGTACCGTGTTGATCTCATGGATTGCCGCCCCTGAGCGGATCAGCCGGTCGTTGATGAGAAACTTCGATGCCGGTGAAACGCCCTGGACGGGAGCAACCATCAATGCGGAGGTCCCGCCGGAGATGATCACCAAAAGCGGCTCATTCTCCGGCAGCTGGTCCAGCCACATGAGCAGATCACGTCCGGCAGCAATGCTCCGTTCATCAGGGACCGGATGCGCGCCATAGTGAATCGCTCCGGAAGGCAACCTCGTGGAGGTGGTGTTTGCGGGGGAAATGATAAAGACGCCGCTGCACGCTCGTCCCGAAAGAATGGTTTCGGCAGATTGAATGGATGCTTTGCCGATACAGAGAAGGAAACGCTTCGATGCGGCGAGCCAGATCTTCAGCTCTTCCAATGGGGGCGCCGCGAACAGCGAAGGAAAGATCGTGGACGGCCGGACCGAATCAATTCCGTTCTCGACAATTTCCAGTAAATCCGTATGTTTGCCCACCTCCTGCTACACCGTTCGATTCAACAACTGCCCTAGCTTCCATCGCAATTCCGAAAGCGCAGATTCGAGCCGGGCTTTTCGCCCTCCAGTAGCTGATTTCCATTGATGGCGTTTTGATGCCAATCTCATGGCCAGCGCGATGTACTGTTCCCGGTCGATACCGGGAGGACACCAGTCCTTTCCTTTCCTGCCAAAGTAGGAACAGAGTTTTGCTACATGTGGTACAGGAATCGTTCCCATGTCCGATTCCTCCATTAGTTCCATACTCAAGATTCGTCCTTCCAGGAATAACGAGATCTGATAGGCTACGAACAGCAGGACCACAAGCACCGGCAGAATCGACAGGCCCGCCTGTACCAGCAGAGGACTGTGAAACGCGGAGCCAAGAACCATGCACGCGTTCCAGAATCCATGAATCATCATCGCAAGGAGGTATCCGCCGGCTACAATCCAAATCTTGTGCGGTGTCTCTCTTCGGAACTTCACATAACCGAGAGCCATACCGAATGTAGAAGTTGTCACGCAATGAAGTACGGCAGAATAAAACGTGCGGGCATAAACATTCTGAAGCCATGCGCTAAACCCCGCGGAATCATATACCTGATTGAAATAAAGAAAATTTTCAGTCATACCGAAGCCGAGGCCGGCGGCTGCTCCAAAGACCACACCATCAGCGATACTGTTGAAGTCCCGCCGCATTGCCACAAGAAGCAGGACACACCCCTTGGCAATCTCTTCCACAAGCGGCGCAATCAAAATGGCGCCGATGGCATCGGTCGCCTGCCGTCCAAACACCTGGGCCACCGGATACTCCAAGAATTGGGATCCAGTAACGCCCACGGAAATCGCTCCCACAGCTCCCCAGACAAAAACGAGTGCAACCATCCAGAGCGGCTGCCTGAGATAACGATCCATCCACCAGATCAGAAGGAGGTACGCAATCATCGGCACGAAAGCGGCAAGAACAGAAAGAAACAGAATACAGATCCGGATCAAGAAATCCATCTCACTTGAATTATACCCGCTTATCTCTCCCCGCGCGGGCGGAAATCGTTTAGACTAGCAGATTGAGCTCTGCAAATGCGCCAACATTTTAAACCCGGCCTCAGTTTCCTTGGACATGTTTTCGGGATGGCAAATCGTCACGATGTCTGGGGTATGGCTGCGGAAATTGGCTTCGTGCTGATGTTTGCCTTCTTTCAGGCGTTGCTTCTTTTTGTTTCCGTGCTCAGTATTTTGGGCGCACAGCCCGACGTGTTCAACTCCATCATTTATTTTTTCGGTAGTTTTCTTCCATTCGAGCTGTATCACCTGATCCGCAAACAAATCCTGGACATGGTTCAGGGAGAGCCCGGCGGAATTTTTATTTTTAGTTTGACCGGCACGGTGTGGACAATGAATACTCTGGTATACACGTTGAAAAAAAATTTTGAACGCTCGTACCACATCAAGGAAACCCGCTCATTCTGGAAGGTGCGTTTGATTGTGTTTTATATCGCCATTCTTGCTACGATGGGAATCGGGATCACGCTCGTGCTGCTTCTTTTTGGATTGCAGATCGCCCGGTTCATTGAGCATACCCTCGGATACGCTCATCTGTTTGCCTCTTTGATCCGTGTGTTACGTCTGCCCGTTGCGTTTCTTGTTACGACTTCAGTGGCTTCGCTGGTCTACTGGGCAATTGTAAACGTCGAAAAAGCGTTGATTGAGATCTTACCGGGCGCGTTGTTTTTCTGTCTGCTCTGGTTTCTATCGACATTCGGATTTGGCTTGTACCTGAGAAACTTTCCTTATTTCAATGCCACTTACGGGACTCTCGGTGTATTCATTGTGTTGATGGGCTGGATGTATTTGACAGCCCTGTCTGCATTGCTTGGAGGGGAGGTGAATGCCGAGATCTACCGGAGAAGGGCGGCGGCAAGACATGCGAATTGACATCGGGACACTCTTGAGAATAATCTTGCAGTTATGAAATCTGGAATCGGTTGTCTCACCCGGCATCTTCCACACATTACCACAGTCGAAACCGCAGTCTGGTAAATGAAGGTACACGTTCCTTCGCCGCTTCGTTCGTATACATCACAACAAGCTTGTGTGGAAGCGGAGGGGCAAACAGTTGCGGATTTACTAAACCGGTTGGATCAACAGTATCCCGGAGTTCGCTTTCGCATGATCAATGAGCAAGATTCGATTCGAGAACATATCAAGATTTTCGTGAATCAGACGCAGATTTCGGATCTGAGCGTTCGCCTGAACGAGACGGACGCAATCTATATCATTGCTGCGCTCAGCGGCGGATAGGATTCACCGCGGAGACGCGGAAGTACGCAAAGATTAGGAATATGGCCCAAGAAATAAAACCGCGTAAGACGAAATTCCAGACTTCGTTTCAACAGGAGATCAAGGATTTCTACAATCCGGAAGACCTCTCCGGTTGGGTGTACGAATCGAAATTGGGGGACCCCGGGCAATTCCCATTTACTCGCGGAATTCAGGGGTCGATGTACCGTTCGCGTTTTTGGACCATGCGGCAATATGCCGGATTCGGGTCGGCGGAAGACACAAACCGCCGGTTTCGTTATCTGCTTGAACAGGGACAAACGGGGCTTTCCACAGCTTTCGATCTCCCCACCCAGATGGGGTACGACTCCGATCACGAGCTGGCACGCGGAGAAGTGGGCCGGGTTGGTGTTGCGATTGATTCGCTGGAAGACATGGAACGCCTCCTGGAGGAAATCCCGCTGGAAAAAGTCAGCACCAGCATGACGATCAATGCTACTGCATTCATTCTACTGGCATTGTATGTGTGTGTGGCAAAAAGACGCGGAATCCCGCTCGATCAAATCTCCGGCACGGTGCAGAACGACATTCTGAAGGAATACATTGCGCGTGGCACGTATATCTATCCCCCCCAATTTTCTCTGAGACTGGTCACGGACATCATGGCGTTTTGCCGCCGGCATGTTCCGAAGTGGAACACCATCAGCATTTCGGGGTATCACGTCCGGGAAGCGGGCAGCACTGCGGTTCAGGAAGTTGCGTTTACGATTGCAAACGGGATGACCTATGTGCAGGCGGCTTTGGATGCGGGACTGGACGTGGATGAGTTTGCGCCGCGAATCTCCTTTTTCTTCAGTTCGGACAATAATCTGTTTGAGGAGGTCGCCAAATTTCGTGCCGCGCGGCGTTTGTGGTCTGCGATCATGCGCGACCGGTTCGGCTCCCGGTCGGAGCGGTCCTGGCAGATGCGGTTTCATGCACAGACGGCCGGATCCCGTCTGACCGCACAGCAACCGCAGGTCAACATTGCCCGCGTCACGCTGCAGGCGTTGGCAGCCGTGCTGGGCGGAACACAGTCCCTGCATACCAATGCATGGGATGAAGCGCTGGCGCTTCCTACCGAATCTTCCGCGCTCCTGGCCCTTCGCACACAGCAGGTGATCGCGTACGAATCCGGCGCCGCGGACACAGCCGATCCGCTAGCTGGATCATACTATGTAGAGCGTATTACAGATGATATAGAACAGGGCGTTCGCGATATCCTCCAGCGGATCGAGAATCTGGGAGGAATGTTGAAGGCGATCGAAAGCGGGTTTGTCCAGCGCGAGATTCAGGAAGCTGCCTACCGGCTTGCGCGCGCCCAGGAGCAAAAGGACGAAGTCGTGGTGGGTGTGAATGCGTTCCGATCGGAAGAGGAACCCGTTCGGGAAATTCTGCGGATCGATCCGCAAATCGAGCAGGAACAGATTCGGCGGTTGCGCGAACTTCGGAAGCGCCGGAATCAGGGCAAAGTACTGGAGGCGCTCCGTGCTGTGGAAGAGGCGGTTTTGAACGGACGAAATATCATGGAGCCGCTTGTCGACGCGTTGAGCGTCTACGTTACTCTGGGAGAAGTGTCCGATCTGCTGCGGAAGCATTTTGGCGAATACAAAGAGACGACCGTCCTGTGATGACGCAGAAACTGATCGAGATCAACGGACTGAAAACCGTTTTCCTTTCTGAAGACGGCAACGTTCCCGCGGTGGATGATGTTTCGTTCTTTATCAAGCCGCGGGAAATTCTTGGTCTTGTGGGGGAGTCCGGTTGCGGAAAGAGCGTAACATCGCTCAGCATTCTGAGGCTGGTATCGCCTCCCGGAAAGATCGTAGCGGGTGAGATCCTTTTTGAAGGGAAAGACCTCCTGAAAGTTTCAGAAACCGAGATGCAGTCTGTGCGCGGAAACAAAATTTCCATGATCTTTCAGGAACCGATGACTTCCCTGAATCCGGTAATGACGATAGGATATCAGGTTGCTGAGAGTTTGATTCTTCACAAAAGGATGCCGAAAAAGGAAGCTCTGGCGCAAGCTGTGGATCTCCTGAAAGCCGTAAGTATCCCCGATCCCCATTTGAGGATTCGCGATTACCCCCATCAGTTGAGTGGCGGCATGAGACAGCGTGTAATGATTGCTATGGCGATTGCCTGTAATCCCGCTCTCGTAATCGCCGATGAGCCGACAACGGCGCTGGATGTGACCATCCAATCGCAAATCCTGGAACTGTTGGAACGGCTCCGGGAGGAGTACGGGCTGTCGATCCTGTTCATCACCCATGCTCTCGGTGTGATTGCAGAAGTAGCAGACCGTGTGATCGTAATGTATGCAGGAAAAATCGTCGAAGAAGCTCCCGTGAAGGAATTGTTTGCCGCTCCCAGACATCCCTACACGGTTGGATTGCTCGAATCGATTCCAAAGATCACGATGCGGGGTGAAAAGGCGGCGCGCCTTCGCACGATCGATGGAACAGTTCCCGATCTGGCTCACCTTCCCCAGGGATGTTCCTTTCAGGACCGGTGCAAAGACAGAATGGAGGTGTGTTCGTCCCGGTTTCCTGCAGAGGTCTGGGTTGGTCCCGAACACCGGGTGGCGTGCTACAAATATTGCTGATATGGACTTACTGGAAGTAAGAGACCTTAAAAAATATTATCCCGTGCGGCGGGGACTGTTTGGCCGCTCAAACCAAACAGTCAAGGCCGTGGACGGTGTTTCCTTTGGTGTCAAGCAGGGGGAAACACTGGGGCTTGTTGGGGAATCGGGATGCGGAAAGACAACTGCCGGACGCTGCATCTTGCGGCTCATCGAGCCGGACTCGGGTGAGGTCCGGTTTGATGGCCAGGATCTGCTTGTGCTAAAGGGAAAAGAAATGCGCGCCATGCGGCGGCACATGCAAATGATTTTTCAGGATCCCTACGGTTCCCTCAACCCCCGAATGACCATCTCCAGCATTCTTGAAGAACCATTGATCATCCACCGCATGGGAAGGAAAAATGAGCGGCTGGAGCGTGTTGCGCAATTACTGCGAATCGTGGGATTGGAACCTGCTGCGATGCGCCGCTATCCCCACGAATTCAGCGGTGGACAAAGACAACGAATCGGAATCGCGCGTTCGCTTGCGTTGAATCCACGGCTGATTATTGCGGACGAACCGGTTTCCTCGCTCGATGTATCGGTACAGGCACAGATCGTCAATCTGTTGAAAGAACTCCAGGAAAAGCTTCAACTGACCTTTCTATTTATCGCGCATGATTTGAGTGTTGTTCAACACTTTAGCGATCGGATTGGTGTCCTGTATCTTGGGAAAATGGTTGAGCTTTCCCCCAGCCTGGATCTCTTTCGCGAACCGCTCCATCCGTACACACGAGTGCTTCTTGCCTCCATTCCGGTTCCGGATCCGGGTGCGCGGAAGAAACGCGAACCGATGAAAGGGGAGGTTCCCACTCCGGTAGATCCCCCCACCGGCTGTCGCTTTCATCCCCGGTGTCCGCTGGCAATCGACCGCTGCAAAATCGAGGAACCGCTGTTGCGTGAGCTGCGGCCAAACCATTGGGCTGCATGTCATCTGGCAGAATAGTTTTCCAAAAACCAACGTCGCGTGTGATCTAAATACGCAGCATCACTCTGCGCCACGTCCCGTTGCAAACGGATTAGATCTTCCGGTTGATCGGCGTCAGAATGACTTTCCAGGAGCAGCACCCGGCGATTTTCGAGTTTTACGAGTGTCTGTTGCAGAACGAATGGCGAACCCCAATCCACGCCGGAAAAAATTTCCGGTATGACTTTGCGCAACCCGATCAAATAGTAGCCGCCGTCTTCAGCAGGACCCAGCACTACATCGTTTGTCTCCACACCGGAAAAAGCCTTCCGGAACAATTCCGGCGGAAATACCGGGGAATCGGTCCCTGTTACGATCGCGCGGGAGTGCGTCTGCAGAATATCCGTAAATGCTGCTTTCATCCTTTCTCCCAGATCCGCGCCTTGCTGGGGAAAAGTGGGGATGCCGGGATCAAAAGGGAGAGGGGTGGAGCCGGCGAGAAAAAGAAACAGATCCGTGTTTAATGTTCTTGCCCTGGCGATCGTATCCTTTAGAAGCGCCAGATGGAGAGACAGGCACTGTAGATCGTTGAGCACAGGGCGCATACGCGTTTTTACACTTCCGAGTTCGGCCGATTTGCTGAAGATCACAATCGCGTCGTTGCTTGACACCATCAAAACCTACCACATATAATAAACAGTAACCAAAGATCCGCTATGAAGAAAGATGGCTTTAAACTGTTCGCATTTTTTCTGGCCTTCTCCTTTTTCGCTGTCTCTTCGAATGCATTGATTGAAGAGAAATCGAGTATTCTTGGCAGCGTCATCGGCGCGTCGAACGTTCCCCTTGCGGGGATCACCGTCCGAGTGCTGGACTCATTCTTTCTGTCTGAGGTTGCCAGGACGGTAACCGACAGGAATGGTAAGTTTGCTCTTTCGCAGCTTCTTCCAGGCCTGTATCTGCTATCGGTTGAATCTCCCTTGTTGCCGCGTTTGATGAAAAGAGTGCAGGTAGTTTCCGGCGCCCCCACACTGATCGATCTACGCTCGGTACTGAGCGAAGATGAATTGAAGAAACACGATGCATGGGACAAATTCAAATGGACGATTCGTGTTGCCGAAAGGAACCCGCTTCGGGACGATCAAACTCCGGTTTCACAGACAGCCGCTGCTTCCTTTTCGTCTGAGGCCTTCGCATTCTTTAAGAACATCGATGGCGAGCTTGAGTATCTGAACGTTGGGTCTGGATTTTCCGGTTCCGGATGGAACCGCCAGATGACCCAGGTTGCGATGCAGGGAAAAATCGAGAGGCACGGCGCGTGGTCAGTGAATGGCAATGTTTTCGACGGACCCCGATCCAGTTATATCGCTTCGGGTGATTTCCGGTACCGTCTCTCCGATCATCAGGTTGGCGCAAGCTTTTCGGCGAATGATCTGATTGTAGCTTCCTATCCCGGAAGACAGTTGATTCGCAAATTTGTTGATTCCGCTGACATTGCGGAGATATCGGACGATGCGAAACTCTGGGTCACATCCGTGGATCTCCAGGATGAGTGGCAACTCTTTCCGCAGATCACTGTCGATTACGGCACACGCATCGATTACTACGGATATCTGCAAGAACCTTTCATCTATTCTCCCCGTATGGAAGTTTCCTATCATCTAACTCCTCGCATGTCGGTGCGCGCGCTCTACTACCGGGACCAGTCCGCTCCTGGAAACTATTCACTGCAGCCGGATGAGGTTCGCCCTTACATCCATGATGTCGCTTTTATCCCTTACAAGGATGTTTTGAATCCGGAAACGACTGTTGGATACGAAGCAGGTCTCGACTTACAGAATGAAGATTTTAGTGTTTCGGTCTTTTATCGTGTGGAGAACGTAGCAAACAAGATTGCTGCAGTGGACTTGAAGGAATCGTTTCTTTCGGAAGAATTGCAGACAAACCGTCCATTTGTCGTGTTTAATGCCAGCGACCTGCGCGCTCGCGGAGTCGGGGCCCAGGTGAGCAAGAGAATCTCTCCGCTCATTACGCTTATGGGCTCATACAATGTGCGGCAGGCGATCCCCTTATATATCATCGAAAAGCGCGGTTTTACCGGACGAAAGCTGTTCTTTCTTACCGGCCCTGACGTGGAGGATTTTCATGATGTTCAGGCCGGAGTGGCTGCCAGGATCAGACAAACAGGCACTCAGGTGGACGCTAACTGGAAATGGAGCTCGGGGACCCCTCTCGTGTTTGGCGGCCGGAACCATGATTCGGGTCTCTCAGCAATCGATGTGGAAGTGCGTCAGGGAGTTCCCGTTCACATCTTCTCTCAAACGGAAGTAAAACTTCTGCTCGCCATCAAGAATCTGCTGGATCAAAACGCAGATAGCATCAGTAACGCGGATTTTGAACGCGCCCTTCTCTATAACGTACCTCGCACAATTGCCGGTGGTCTCGCCGTGCGCTTCTAAGAACCGCGATAACCACTCACGAGGAATCTTTGAATTGGAAATATTGGATTTTCCAATATTTTGAATCATGCAGTCCATGCGGCTCTTGATGATCGGATATAAATTGTTTATTATTAATAGGTTACCGGATATCTGGAAAACCGGATGAGTGGTATGTAATTTGCTACCTGAATTGCAGGAGTATTTTGTCTTGAATCATCCGCTGACGCAGCATACGAAAGGCGTAAAGGTACTTGTGCTTCTTTTTACGCTGGCGATCGCGACGCTTGGGGTTGCCAACTTCGTTTCGCAATGGACTACGGAAGTCAAAACGGATGGTGTCCGGTGGGTATTTTCCAGCGGTGCATTGGTGGCGGATGACGTGGCCGTTGGATCTGCCGGCGATGAGGCGGGCATCCGGCGCGGTGATGTGCTCCGCAACATCAATTTTCAACCTGTGCTGTTTCCGCAGGATGTGGGGAAAATCCTCAGGGAACTATCGCAGCAGACGAAACCGCTCCAGTATGAAATTTCCACAGGAACGGAAATCTCCGTCAAACTCGTGGTTCCAAAGCGCCGCTGGAACAGCTTCTATTTTTACCTGGCCGGTGTCGGATTTGTCATTCTTGCCATTGGACTTTTTGCGTTTCTGAAGAGCCGGAGCCGCTCGTTTGCTTTCCATTTCTACTGGTTATGCATGGCCTTTTTTGGCGCCTATGCCTTCTCGCCAACCGGTAGGCTCGATACTCTCGATTGGGTCTTTTTCTGGGCGGATGAAGTCTTTCTTCTGGCGCTGGCTCCCGTATTCCTGCACTTTGCTCTCTATTTTCCCGAGAAACGGCGATGGTTCCCGCGCGAAAAGGTCTTTTTTCTTTACATTCCGTCGTTGTTCTTGCTCACAGCAAGAATTATCCTGACGCTCTTCTATTATTTCTGGCGCGACAGCTCCTGGATGACCACCGTGGAAGGCTACCTGGCCTTCGAAAACGTGGAGCTGTCCTACCTGTTCGCGGGACTGCTTGCAGGGATTATAGTACTATTCTTATCGTACGTAAGCGTCGAAGACATTATTCAAAAAAAGCAGCTCAAGCTGGTTCTTGCGGGTATGGTAGCCGGGTTCGGGCCATATTGTCTGCTGTGGCTGATTTCGCTTGTAGTGCGTCTGCCCCAGCAGGCGATGGAAGCTGCGCTGATGCCTCAGGTTCTGATTCCGCTTTCGCTGACGTACGCGCTATTCAAGTACCGTCTGATGGATGTCGACATCCTGATCAAGCGCGGCATGATCTATACCGTCACGACCCTTGTGCTGTTTGTGATGTATCTTCTGCTGACCATCTCCTGGGTACAGTTTGTTCTTCCGCAGGCGGGCCGCGGAAAAATTGCCGCCGTTGCTTCGCTTACTACTCTTCTGGCAGCCCTGCTGTTTCAGCCATTGCGCGATCGGGTTCGTGCACTGGTGGACCGTTTTTACTACAAGGACAGTTATGATTACCGCCGGACGCTGGTGCAGTTCAGCCGCGAAATGACTTCATCTCTCGATCTGCAGGAACTCAGCGGGTTGATGCTTTCTCACATTCGTTCCACATTCAAGGTCGAACGGGCCGACATCCTGTTGAAAGTTTCGCTCAACCGCTTTGAATCGTTTACGGACCACGCCACGCGCATCAATCCGGGTCTCGGCTTGCTGACGCGTTTGACCGGAGAGCACTTTGTGTTTGTAGACCAATCCGAAAGTCTCGATCTGGAGCTGGTCGATGACCAGGAAATGCTCCGTGGGTTGAATTTCAACTACTACATCCCCTGTAAGTTCCAGCGCAATATCATGGCCATCCTCGCTCTTTCGAAACGGGAAAAAGGGGACTATCTTTCCAGCGAAGATCTCGATCTTCTGTTGACCCTTGCAAACCAGCTTGCGATTGTTATCGAAAACCATCACCTCTTTTACAGCCTGAAAACAAAAGCTGATGAGCTCGAGCGCGTAAAAAACTTTAACGAAAATATTCTTCTGAGCTTGAACGTTGGGATCGTGACACTGGATGAAAGCGGAAAGGTCGTTGCTTGCAACCATTCGATTGAATCTCTTCTGGGCCAGGGCCGGACGATGATCCTGGGACGTTCTTTGCAGGAACTGTTCCCTGCGGAAATCGTGGACCGTTACCGCAATTATCATTTGAAAACTTCTCGCAAGAAGCTGGAAGGCACGCGGTTCTACAAAACGCTCGTGGAAAGTTTCCGGCACAAAGACTATGTGATGAATCTCTCATTTGTTCCTCTCATTAACGAATCGGACGTGGAGTACGGCACCATCCTGATTCTGGATGATGTGACACATCAAGCCAAGCTGGAGGAGCAGCTCACGCAATCCGAGAAACTTTCTGCGCTGGGGTTGCTGGCTGCGGGTGTTGCGCACGAGGTAAATACACCGCTGACCGGAATCTCCAGTTACACTCAGATGCTGCAGCAGCAGCCAAACACCGGACCGGAAACGGCCGAGATCCTGCAAAGGATCGAACAGCAAACATTTCGTGCATCCAAAATCATCAGCACTCTGCTGGATCTTTCCCGCCAGCAACCTGTGCCGTTCACGCAGATCGACATCAACAATCTTCTTCGAGAAACCCTTTCTCTCTTGAAGCCTCATTTCAAAGACGCTCCCATCGAGATTGTGCAGGAATTGGATCCTTCGGACCCGTTTATCGTGGGCAACGAAGGGAAGTTGCAGCAGGTCTTTACCAACCTGTTTTTGAATGCCAAGGAAGCTACGCAAGGAGAGGGTCGTCTGCTGGCACGGACGGAAATCGATGGAGACCAGGTGGTGATCAACGTGGTGGACACCGGTGTGGGGATCGATCAGAAATCGCTCAAGCATATCTACGAGCCGTTCTACACAGCCAGGAAAGGCGTGAAAGGTACCGGGCTGGGATTGGCAATCACCTATACGATCATTCAGGAACACAAAGGAACGATTGACGCTTTCTCCGAAGAAGGGAAGGGCACCCATTTCCAGATCAAGTTCCCGAAATCAAAGAAGGAAGTGCATGAGCAATCAAGAGCGTATTCTGGTGATTGACGACGAAGACGTCGTTCGCGAAATCTTCCAGCGCCTTTTGAAATCGGAAGGTTACCGTGCCGACTTTGCGCCTTCCGGAGAAGAAGGACTGAAGCTGAGCCGCGAACGCGAATACGATGCCGTCATTCTCGATGTAATGATGAACGGCATCGGCGGCCTCGGTACTCTTCAGGAGCTGCGCAAGGCGGAGCAATACATTCCAGTCATCATGGTGACTGCCTATGCATCGCTTGAAAATGCGATCGAGTGCATGAAGCAGGGCGCATTCGATTACATCACCAAACCGTTCAAAAATGACGAAGTCCTCCTCGCCATCGAGAAAGCGATCCAGCAGCGTTCCCTGATCCGGGAGAACAAGAACCTCAAATCGCAGCTCAAGGGAATTTTTGGCTTTGAGAATATCGTCGGTCACAGCGAACAGATGCGAAAGGTGTTTGATCTCGTCTCGCAGGTAGCGCCGAGCCGCAGCACAATCCTGATCAACGGCGAAAGCGGCACGGGAAAGGAGCTGATCGCCAAGGCGATTCATTTTCATTCCCCCCGTTCGGGCAATCCGTTTGTTGTCGTAAACTCCGGCAGTTTGCCTCCCGATTTACTGGAAAGTAATCTGTTTGGCCACATGAAGGGATCGTTTACAGGTGCTTTTGCGACGAAGAAGGGGTTGTTTGAAATTGCGGATGGCGGAAGCATTTTCTTTGATGAAATTGGAAACATCAATCCCGATACGCAATCAAAGCTTTTACGGGTGATCCAGGAAAAGGAGTTCATGCGCGTAGGCGGAGTAGAGACAATCCACGTGGATGTCCGGATCATCGCGGCCACAAACAGCGATCTGTACGCCGCGACGAAGGAAGGTAGATTCCGTGAAGATCTGTATTACCGTCTGAATGTCATCAGTATCCAGCTTCCTCCGTTGCGAGAGCGCATGGATGATGTGGCGCTGCTTGCAGATTACTTTATCCAAAAATACTGCAAGGAAAATGACAAGCCTCCCCTTCATCTGACGCCGCAGGCGCTGAACGCTCTGATGGATACCAACTGGCCCGGGAACGTGCGCGAATTGGAGAATGTGATCGAGCGCGCTGTCGTTCTTTGCCGCGGAGACGCTGTGACCGTGGACCTTCTGCCCGATACACTCAGCAGAAAAGCCAGACAGTATATGATTGCGGAAGCAAACCTGCCATTTAAAGAAAAAGTGGATCAGTACCGCAAACTTCTGATTCTGGATGCGCTCCAGAAAGCGGACGGAATCCAGAAAGAAGCCGCGCGGCTCCTGCGCATCAAGCCCACCACTCTGAACGAAATGATCAAGCGTTACAACATCAGAACCCCCGTGTAGAGGACTCACGTCTCGAATGAAGACCCTGGGAATCATTGGGGGCATCGGGCCGGAATCAACGATCGAGTACTATCGCTTGATTATCGCGTCGTACCGCAAACTGAATCCGGATGGCAGTTATCCGCCACTGATCATCAACAGTATTGACGTGAAGAAGATGCTGGACTTGTTCGGAGCGAATGATCTGGCCGTTGTCACAGGATATCTGCTGAGCGAAGTGCAGAAACTTGCCGCTGCCGGGGCAGATTTTGGGTTGCTGGCTGCCAATACACCACACCTTGTTTTTGAGGAGATCCAACTCCGGTCACCGATTCCGCTCCTCAGCATTGTAGAATCAGCATGCAAGGCCGCAATGGCACTGGAATTGAAAAGAGTTGGTTTGTTTGGCACGCGTTTCACAATGCGAGGACAGTTCTACCCTGACGTTTTCACAAGAAAGGGAATCACGATGGTGGTACCTGATCCGGACGATCAGGACTACGTTCACAACAAATACATGGGTGAATTGGTCAACGGTGTTTTTCTGGCTGAAACGCGGGAAGGCTTGCTGGCGATCGTGGACCGGATGAAGCAAAAGATGGACATTCAAGGCCTGGTTCTGGGTGGAACAGAACTGCCGTTACTTCTGCGAGACACGGCCTATCAAGGGATTCCGTTCCTGGACACAACCCGGATGCACGCAGAAGATGCAGTTGTCTATATGTTGTCTTAGCCAGATGGATTTGTTGAAGAACATCGAAGCTTTTATCTTTGATCTGGATGGCGTGCTGGTGGATTCGTACCATTGCTGGCAGAACATGATCCGGGAAATACTCGAAGAACGCGGCAGAACTCTGTCGCTGTCCGAATTTGATGCATGCTGGGGGCAAGGTCCGGAAGAGGATCAGCAGATGTTCTTTCCGGAGCTCTCGGTTGCAGAAGTTTTGAAGTTTTATGAGAACCGTTTTCCGGCTTACGCCCGGTTTGCGAACCTTGAACCGGGGATGGCAGATCTTCTCCATGCCTTATCTGATGCCGGAAAGAAGACTGCGGTTGCAAGCAACTCTCCCACCACGATCATTCGCAGTTTGCTGGAAGCGGCCGGTCTTAGCTCTTTGATCGGCGTAAGCGTTGGTGTGGAACAAGTCAAAGAAGCCAAGCCCGCGCCCGATCTGATCCTTGCCGCGATGGAAAAACTGAATGTCCAATCGTCGCGCGCGTGTTATGTCGGCGATTCCATTTTCGATGAAAAAGCTGCACATGTGGCGGGTGTGTTGTTTATCGGATACAAACGTCCAGGGGACATCTCCATCCGGCATTTCGCCGAGCTTCAAAAACTGATCACCTAAATTGCTAATAGCTTAGTAGATACAGGTCGGCCTGTCCGCCGGGTTTTGCGAATATGACGCCGCGCGGTAGGTCAAAAAGCAAAGAAATTTTAACGCAAAGACGCCAAGGCGCAAGGATTAATTTTCTTTG
>CAZDDB010000012.1:24751-27915 GCA_964504105.1 uncultured Acidobacteriota bacterium | reverse complement strand
TTCGAGCTACTGGCCTGTTTGCGTCGTCGCGTCTATTGCATCGTCGGATCATCGCGACAATCGCGATAGACACAACGACTCGACGGCACGATAGACGCTATTTGACCTCCTTGTGCGCGGTATGATTCCGGCACCAGGGACAGTATTTCTTTCGTTCCAGCTTGTCGGGAGTATTTTTTTTGTTTTTTGTCGTACTGTAATTGCGACGTTTGCATGAACCGCATTCCAATTGGATAATTTCTCGCATAACTCAACTCAGAAAAAAGCTTTTGATTTCGATTCCGAAAGCCCACGACCGGGATTGAACCGGTGACCCCTTCCTTACCAAGGAAGCGCTCTACCACTGAGCTACATGGGCATTCCAATTGCAGATTTCAGATTTCAGATTGCGGATTTTCAGATACCGCAATCGACAATCCGTAATCCGCAATTGTTGGATAGCCCTCGTATGCCGCCGGATGTGCGCAGGCAAATGTTTCGGCAACCCAGAAAGAAACGAACCACACAAACACAGAAGCTGTCGATTCTGTATTTCTGCAGATCTCTTCCGCGGCAGTTTCTCGTGGAGCGGGAAACGGGATTCGAACCCGCGACCCTCAACTTGGAAGGCTGATGCTCTAACCGGCTGAGCTATTCCCGCTTCTCAAAAAACTACTAATATATTCATTCTAATGGGCAGGGAAGGATTTGAACCTCCGAAGCCGTACGGCGGCAGATTTACAGTCTGCTCCCTTTGTCCACTCGGGCACCTGCCCTGAATCTGATTTTTCACCCGGTTACCGAAACTCGCCGTGGCGTCCGCTGAAAAAAACAAACGGCCAAAGAGGCAAACTTCCCCTTACCGCTGTCAAGTATAATACTGAAAATGAACCGGCTTTGCAAGAGGGTGCCGCGCCCGAAAACCAGGAGCCGGTATTCTATCGTATCCGGTTGCGCTTTACAACAATTTCAGACAGGAATAGGTACCGTCGTCGCGACAAAAGCGCCCTCCTGAGGTTTTTGCTTATTGACTTTCTGTCTATTTTGATTTTTGATATTTTTCTTAATTTGATATTTGATATTTAGCTGATGCGCGTTACGAACCGGGCGAATCTGCCAGACACTCAATTTGAGAATCGCAGACGGGAGTTCGAATCGCATGTTTCTCTCCAGGATCTTCTCCGGTGGGCGCAAGTACAACCTGAGGGGGCCCTCATACCCGGTGTAATCGCAGAGCTGGTCATTCAGGACGAATTCACCCACGACCTGATTGTTCCCTGGCAAGGATTGTTTCTGGTTTATGGGACTACCTGACTGGGATCGGTGACGGCAGTTGCCGTATGGGACCACAGGCCTGCTGCTGATGAACTGCTTCAAGCGCGGCTCAGTGAAGGATGGACGCCGACCTCTTCTGCGCTTCAGAATGGGGACCGCATCCTGGGTCACGCTGCCTGTCTTTTCTCAAAATTGGACTAGAGACGGATCCGTAAACCAGTGGGAGCGCGGACTTCCAGTCCGCAGAGCTTTCCCACTCAACGAGGCCGGCGGACAGCCGCGGCAGTCTTCGCCTTGGCCGGAGCCGGGCAGACCAGGTCTCCCGCGTCTATCAAAAGCCTGGTGGGTGTCGAAAAGCTGGCGGAGGGACTTGAACCCCCGACCTGAGGTTTACAAAACCCCTGCTCTGCCAACTGAGCTACGCCAGCGCTTCATCGAACGATACTATAACAAACGCATTCTGGTATGGCAATTCTGACGCGACCCAATTAATTGCGGCAGTGCCGCTGGCGCACCACTTCATAAAGAAGGATCGCTGCAGCGACGTTTACATTCAAGCTCTCAACTTTACCGAGCATGGGAATCCGTACCAGTTCATCGCTCTTCTCTTTTAGCAAACGGCGCACTCCTTTGAATTCGTTCCCCACGAGAATCGCGACAGGGCCTGTGTAATCCGCCTGGTGCCAGAGTCTGGTGGCTGATGCATCGGCGCAAATGACGCGAATCCCTTTCTGCTGCATTTTCTCAATCCATTGAGCAAGATTGGCTACGCGCGCAATCTTCATATGTTCAAGCGCCCCTGCGGAAAGCCTGGAAGTCACTGAAGTCACAGAAGCCGACCTGCGATCAGGAAGAAAGATTCCCGAAACACCCGCGCCTTCCGCGGTGCGGATGAGGGCAGCCAGATTCGTAGTGTCCTGAATCTCATCCAGGATGCAAAACAAAGAGTGCTCCGTCACCTGCTCGAGCAGCGATTCTGCATCGTGATATTGATAGGGTGTGACTTCGAGAACAATATCCTGGTGGCGCTGATCTCCGGTTAGGCGGACCAGAGCCTTTGCATCCACGACATGAACAGGGATCTTCCGCTCGCGCGCCGCTCGCAGCAACCGGGCCAGCCGTGAGGAAGAACGAGTTTGTGAAGTCCAAACCTGGTTGACCCGCCGCGCGTCCTTCTTCAGAGCTTCCTCTACGGCGTGAAACCCCCAGACAATATTCTCACGCGCCATCTGCGTCTCGCTTCAACAGGACAACCGCTTGCGCCGCGATCCCCTCCCCGCGTCCCAGAAACCCCATTCTGTCGGTGGTGGTAGCTTTTACACTGATGCGATCCACAGGCACCTCTAATAATGTAGCAATCGAAGAACGGATCGCTTCGCGGTACGGCGCAATCTTCGGTTCCTGCGCGATCACCGTGAGATCGGCATTGACCAATGACCACCCGTCTGCGCGAAGATCATTGTGAATCTTGCGGACAAAAATCGTGCTGGAAGCATTTTTCCACTCCGGATCGCTATCCGGGAAATGGCTCCCCAGATCTCCCCGTCCCGCGGCGCCAAGCATCGCATCGGCCAGCGCATGGAGAAGCGCATCCGCATCCGAATGGCCCAGCAAACCGCGTCCGTGTTCCACCACGACGCCGCCCAGCACAAGCTTTCGATCCTCCGCAAAGCGATGCGCATCAAAACCGGCTCCAACGCGATACATCACAGGCCTCCTTTCTCCAGGTAGCATTCGGCAATCGATACATCTTCCGGCTCAGTTATTTTGATGTTTTGCTTTTCTCCAGGGACAACTGCCACTGGAAAGCCTGATTGCTCTACGAGCATCGCTTCATCGGTGAGACTATAGCCGGTGAAACTATGGGCTGGAACGAGATCATAGGCCCGCTTCAAGACCTCATACCAGAA
>CAZDDB010000012.1:23873-24741 GCA_964504105.1 uncultured Acidobacteriota bacterium | reverse complement strand
GCCCTGGGGCGTCTGGGCAAGAAACAAATGTTCCCGGGGAACAGTTTCCGTAACGGACTGATTTTCCACCTTTTTCACTGTTTCTCCCACTGCGATTACCGGAACGGCAGCCCCTTTCACCGCAGCGACTTCCAGCAATCGGGTTAGCAGCGAAGAAGAAAGCAGCGGCCGTGCAGCATCGTGGATCAACACAACATCGCGCGGCTGCGCGTTGCGGATTGCTTCAAATCCGTTGCGCACGGAGGTGTACCGTGATTTCCCACCCGAAACCAACCGGACTTTTTGAAACTTCTCCTGTTCCAGGATCCGCCGGTAGATTTCTTCCGGCTCGCCAAACGGATAAACCAGAATCACTTCATCAATTTTTTGTTCCAGATGAAACGGCAGGAGGGTGTAGGAAAGCATCGGCTTCCCCTTCAACGGAAATAACTGTTTGGGAGGTGAGTTCCGAAATCGCTCTCCCTTTCCGCCGGCTGCGATAATGGCAACGTTCATGCGCCCAAATCCTTCTGTCTCGATTCTTCCACTCTTTTCTTGAGCGGAAGCAGAAGCGCCTGAAGCGAAAGACCAATATTGGCGTTGATCTTCAAGATGGCTTCACGTGTTTCCAGGAGATCTTCGTAAAATGCCTGCAGTGTCGACCTGCCAAGAGCGGCGGTCAGCGGTCTGAGCTTCACCAGCAGATCTCGATGGATTAGATTTGCCTGGTCCGATTCCTTCAGCAACATCAGATCGCGCACCAGCTCTTCCAGAATGGAAAGCCGTTCCGCCATTTCAGCGCGATCCACGGCGATGCCTTTTGTGGCATCCAGCAGGACCGCATAACTCTTTGCGAGCAGAGCGGCCTCCAGCGCTGTGAATACTTTGT
>CAZDDB010000012.1:2199-23863 GCA_964504105.1 uncultured Acidobacteriota bacterium | reverse complement strand
ATCCCTGTACTGATCGGCGTTTAACGTCAGAGCGCGCGCCAGAGAGCCATGACTGTAAGGCGCAATCGCGGCAGCTTCTTCTTCGGTGCAGTCGTTCTTTTCAACCAGCCACTGCTGGACCAGTTTTGCCGGCAATGGTTGAAACGAAAAACTCTGGCACCGCGACCGGATTGTGGGAAGCAGGACATCCGGTGTCTCTGAAATCAGAAAGAAAATCGTCTGGCCCGGCGGTTCCTCCAATACTTTTAGGAAAGCGTTGGATGGCTCGTCCCTCATGTAATCCACGCCTTCCAGCAAGAACGTTTTCCATCGCGCTTCCACCGGTTTCATGGAAGCCTGGTGAATGATTTCACGCACCAGCTCAATCTTGAAGTAGAGTCCTTCCGGAACATACGAATGAAAATCTGAATGATTCCCTGAATCAAACTTGTGACAGGCTGAGCACCGGCCGCATGGTCCTTCCGGAGAAGGATCAAGACATAAGAGAGCCTTGCAGATCAGTCGCGCAAGCAAACTTTTTCCAACACCGCGGGGGCCGTAAAACAGGTACGCGTGTCCAAGACGGCCGCTGCCCATCGCTTTCCGGAAGTAATTGACAATTCTTTCGTTTCCGAGAATTTCTTTGAAGTTCATAGATACCCTTTTAACCGCAGCCGGCGTTCCAGAACAGAGACGGTTTGCTGATGGACCTTTTCCACCGAACCGGAGGCGTCCAGAACCTCAAAGCGACCGGGGTTCAACTTCGACAAAGCAAGAAATCCGTTGCGCACTTTCGCGTGGAACTCCAGCGTTTCGCGCTCAAATCTTGATTCATCCAGGTTCAGTCTCTGCAGTTTTTGCATCGAACGTCCGATCCCGGTTTCCGGATCCAGATCAAACAAGAGCGTGTAGTCCGGATCGATCGACATGCCCGATTGTCTCCAGATTTGTTCCAGCAGGTCCAGAGAAATGTTCCGCGCATATCCCTGGTACGCCACTGTGCTGTCATGATAGCGGTCGCAAAGAACCAACTGCCCCACCGCCAGCCGCGGGGTGATGACTTCCGCAATATGCTGAAAGCGGTCCGCCATGTAGAGAAGCGCTTCTGAAATCGGAGCGAGCGCCACGGTCTTTTGTGAAAGCAGGATCTTCCGGATCTCGGATCCAATCTGACTGCCGCCCGGTTCCCTGGTACAGAAGAAACGAATCCCCTTCTCCGTGAGCCACTCTGCCGCGAGCCGGAGCTGAGTCGACTTCCCGCATCCTTCGATCCCCTCGAAGGTGATAAGCAAACCAGGTTTCATAACAGCGGCACCTGATTGTATCATAAAGGAAAGGATGAAGGCGGAAGGATGAAGGATGAAATGAGCGCTCGAATCCAAGCGAACTGGGAACAGATACTTGGTGCCATTGGCAAAAGAAACGTGAAGATCGTTGCGGTTTCGAAGACACATCCGGCAGAGCGATTGCGTGAAGCCTTTCAAGCCGGCGTGCGTGTGTTTGGCGAAAACAAAATCCAGGAGGCGGTTCCAAAAATTCAGGAGCTTTCAGTTCTGCCGATTGAATGGCATTTCGTCGGTCACTTGCAGACAAACAAGAGCCGCGATGCCGTGCGATTCTTTTCCTGGATTCACTCAATCGATTCGATCCGGCTTCTCCAATATGTAGAGAAGGAAGCGGCGAAACAATCCAAACGGATGAACCTCCTGCTGGAAATCAATTTGGGCGGTGAAGAGAGCAAGTCAGGAGCCACTGAGAAGGAATTGCCGGAATTGCTGGAGGCCGGAAGAGGGCTTTCCTGGTGCACAATTTGCGGTCTGATGACGATCCCTCCTTATTTAGAAGACGTAACGATGGCTCGCCCCTATTTCAAGCGGCTCCGCGATCTGCAGCAGTTATACCTGCAAGAATACCCACAGGTGACCGAGCTATCGATGGGGATGTCGCACGATTATGTTGCGGCGATCGAAGAAGGGGCCACCATCGTGCGGATCGGGACTGCGTTATTTGGGGAGAGGGCGAGTCCGGCTCAGCGGTGATATAATACGATCATGCTAATATTACTGCGCGTAATCACGGCATTTGCCTATATTCTGGACTACGTGATTACGTTCTTGCTCGTTGTTCTCTTCGCGCGCATTGTGCTTTCGTGGATCCGCATCCCGTCCAATCAAATCACCATTCTGATTACCCAGATCACGGAACCGATGCTTCGCCCGGTTCGCGAACGGATGCCGGTGAAGTTCGGGCTCGATTTCAGCCCGATAATCATTTTTTTGATCCTGATCGTTCTCAGGATCGTGGTGGTAGGCAGCTTGTTCGATTACGCTTTTTATTACCGGAACCAGTATTTGCAAGGCAATTAGGAGCAGCTATGAGAATTTCCTCCATCGACATCCAGCGTCAAAAATTTCAGACTTCTCTCCGGGGGTTTGATCAGGAAGAGGTCCGCAATTTCCTGACAACAATCGCGGAACAGATGGAAGACCTCAGCCGTCAAAATGATGAGTACAAACAAGAAATTGACAGACTCAAAGAAATGCTCAAGGACTACGAAGAGCGCGATAAGATCCTAAAAAATACCCTTGTCACAGCACAAAAGACGAGCGAGTCGATGGCGACAAACGCGAAAAAGGAAGCAGAGCTGATCGTCAAAGAGGCCGAATTTAGGGCAATCAAGTTGATGGAACACGCACAAAGCCAGGTGCTGAAGATTCAGAAAGACATGCTTGATCTACGGCTGCAGCGCAAGGCGTTGCAGGACAAAATTCAGACTTCGATTCAGATCATGCAGAAGATGCTTGAGTATCAGAAAGAAGAAGAGAAGGCTGCGGAAAAAGTTTTGTATTATGCCAAAGCACAGGATCCCAAGTAGCCGGAGCTGCGTGATCTCGGTGCGTGTAATTCCCCGCTCTTCTGAAACAGCGATCGTTCCCCAGGGGTTCAACAACTACCGCGTCAAATTAACTTCGCCACCTGTGGACGGCGCGGCAAACAAACAGCTTCTCGAGGTGTTTTCCCGGAAGCTATCGATTCCGGTTCGCCAGATCGAAATCGTTTCCGGCGAACATGCGCGCACAAAGCGTCTCCGTATTTATGGCGCCGACGAAACAATGCTCGCGAAAATCTTGAATTCATGATCATCCTTCACAACGCCGCGCAGGTAATCACGCCCCTGACCGGCGGCGGGTTCCGCATCGTGGATCGCGGCGCGATTGCCTACGATCAGGATTTGATTGTGTTTGTAGGCTCTACCGAAGAGGCGATTGCCTCATATCCGTCGGCAGAACGAATCGACGTTTCCGGAAAAGTGCTTCTTCCCGGCTTTGTGGATGCACATACCCATTTGATCTTTGCAGGAAACCGCTGCAATGAATTTTTGATGCGCTTGCGCGGGGCAACCTACCAGGAAATCGCTGCCGCGGGCGGCGGGATCCAGTCCACTGTAAAAGCGACGCGAGATGCTGCTCCGGAACAACTCCTGGAAGCGGCGCGCGCGGACCTTCAAACGATGCTGTCTTTCGGCACTACCACGGTTGAAATCAAGTCCGGTTACGGCCTCACTTTCGAAAGTGAAATGAAACTCCTCCAGGTTGCCGGAACCCTTCGCGATACGTCACCGCAGGATATCCTCATCACATTTCTGGGCGCACATGATTTTCCCCGGGAGAAATCGCGCGAAGACTATGTTGTGGAACTGATGGAAAATATGCTGCCTGCAGTTGCTGGAGAGAAACTCGCAGATTTCTGTGATGTCTTCTGTGACCAGGGTTATTACAGTAACGAGCAGACGCGGACAATCGGACGGCGCGCAGCGGAGCTGGGACTGCGCATGAAGCTGCACGTGGACGAGCTGGCCGATGTGAACGGCGCGGCTCTTGCCGCCGAACTCAACGCTGTATCTGCAGATCACCTGATCTTTGCAAACGACGAAGGAATCGAAAAAATGGCTGAATCCGGAGTCTGTGCCGTCCTGCTTCCGGGCACTTCATTTTCTCTGCGTATGCCGCGCCATGCTCCGGCCCGCAAGATGATCGCACGCGGAGTTCGCGTGGCAACTGCAACCGATTTTAATCCGGGTACGTGCTTCTGTCATTCAATGCAATATATCCTGCAGCTTTCTACACTGCTTTATGGGCTTACGGCTGAAGAAGCGATCACGGCAGGAACACTGAACGGAGCCGCCGCACTTGGCTTGGAATCCAGAACCGGATCGCTCGAACCGGGAAAGCAGATGGATTGCTTGATCTTTGATATTCCTCATTATGGATATCTCTTCTATAATCTAGGATCGAACCGGCTTGAAACCGTTGTCAAACGAGGGAAGGTACTGTGGAACAAAAAGCAAAATCTCCGTTAGATCCAAACCAGCTTTCGAGTTGGACCATTTCAGATTTTTTGAGAAAACTGGCTTCGGAAGAGCCGATCCCCGGCGGCGGCAGCGTCTCCGCCATGGCAGGAGCGCTCGGCGCAGCGTTGATTGTCATGTATGGGAAAATCGGCGGATTGCGAAAAGGCGTATCCGGTGATGATCAGGAAGTCCTGCAAAAAATTTCGATCGAAGCATCTTCCTATCAGCAAAAGCTGACTCGACTGATCACGGAAGACAGCCTGGCTTACGGAGAAGTCGTGCAAGCCTTCAAGCTTTCAAGAACTACAGAGGAAGAAATTCGTGTCCGTCAGCAAGCGATTCAGCAGGCATTTCAGAAGGCTGTTGAGACACCGATACAAATCCTGGTCGCCTGCACGGAGTGCCTTCACCTGGTGGCAGAAGTTGCCATCCTGGGCAATCCTTCGGCATTCTCCGATCTCAAAGTAGCCGAATACCTTTGCCAGGCAGGAGCCCGCGGAGCGCTCGAGAACATCGACATCAATCTTCCCTCGATCAAAGACCCGCAATATCTGAAGGAGACACAGGCAAGGCTCAGCAAGCTCAAAGATTCCTTCGAAGAAATCAGTAAGCGCAAAATCATCAAGGTTGGGTAGTCCAAACACCTTCTTGAAACGGATTGAACCACGAAGATCACGAAGGACACGAAGAAATCCTTAAGAAGCTAACCTTCGTGCTCTTCGTGTCCTTCGTGGTTAATTCCTTCCGCAAGTTACTGACAGCGTTAGAATTATGGCCGCGAAAGCTTGACAAGAAAATTATGCGATGTTACATTTTAATTGATTTTTTGTGCCTTCTTACAATCCATGAAACAACGAGACGATCAGCTTGATGAGCGCAGCAAGAAGATTCTGCGCGAACTCATCTCCCGGTACTGCGTCACCGGGGAACCGGTAGGCTCACGAACCCTTTCGAAAAAAGTGGGGATGGAATTGAGTCCGGCAACGATCCGGAATGTGCTTGCCGATCTTGAGGAATCGGGTTACATCACACAACCTCATACATCGGCCGGGCGCATTCCCACCGATAAGGGGTACCGTTTTTTTGTGAATCATCTGATTCGAAGCCACGGACTGAACGTTTCCCAGAAAGAGAAAATCGAGAGCAGTCTTCAAAGTAGAGTCGGGAATTTCGAAGACGTGCTGGTTCTGACCACAACTCTGCTGGCTCGATTGACGCATAACATCGCGCTCGCTGTTGCTCCCGATCTCGAACGGATGGTCCTGGAAAATATGGATTTTGTTTTGATCAACAACAAACGAATCCTGGCAATCCTGGTCACGGGTGGGGGCATGATCAGCAACAAGGTGATCGAGATGGACGAGCCTGTCAGTCAGGATGAGCTGATCAAGATAGCCAACTACATCCGGACGGAATTTTGCGGTCAGAGTTTGGCGCGGATCCGCAGCCGAATCCTGCATCTGATGAAGCAGGAGCAGACGCAGTACGATATGCTCCTGAAAAAAGCAATGATCTTGAGCCAAAAAACGCTCGAAGGCGCATCGGAACGGGAGCAGTTGTACGTCATCGGAGCGTCTCAAATTGTGGGTTATCCGGAATTTTCCGACGCGGCACGAACCAGGGATTTGCTCGAAGCACTTGAACAAAAGAGCAAAATTCTTCATATTCTAAATGAATGCATTTCGGGGGAAGGGATCCATATCCTCATCGGTTCTGAAAACGCTGATCCCGATTTCCAGGGTCTCTCGCTGATATCTTCGTCCTATCGATACAAAGACCAGGCGGTGGGAACGCTGGGTATTCTTGGCCCGACGCGAATGGAATATGGAAGGGTCATTCCCCTGGTAGATCATATTGCAAAAGTCATCAGTAATGTTTTGACAAAAGAGAGTTAAGAAGAATGGTAGAGGATACGGACGAAATGGATGGAGTCTCCGGAGATTTTCGTTCTAAAGGGAACGGAGAAGACGACGAAGAAATCCATATCGAAGTGCTGGATCCGGACGAACCTTCCTCCGGATCTGAGGAAATGGAAGAACCCATGGCTGTGGTGGAAGTTTCCGGGTTGGAAAAACAGTTGGAACAGTTGCAACGCGAAAAAGACGGAGTGTACGACCGCCTTCTCCGGAAGCAGGCGGATTTTGAAAACTACCGGAAGCGTATCGAGAAAGAAAAAAGAGAGTTTCAGCAATACGCCTTGTCGTCTTTCATGCAGGATCTAATCGGAATCATGGATAATTTTGAACGGGCGCTGATGCATGCAGACGAACAATCCGGCTCCCAGTATCGCAGAGGTGTGGAACTGATCTACCGGCAACTTCGTGATTTGACGGAAAAGAAGGGATTGCGTCCCGTGGAAACCGAAGGACAGCTTTTTGATCCCAATTTTCACGAAGCAATTACCCGGGAACTTCGGAACGAGATGCCGGAAAATACAATTCTTGAAGAACTTCAAAAGGGATACTTCTTTCAAGATAAGCTGCTGCGGCCGGCTCTTGTGAAGGTAAGTTACAAAGCAGAAGAAACATCGCGGCCGGATCCTGCCGAAGATCCGGCTCAAAATCAAGAACCGGCTCAAGAAAATGGTGAGGGATGGGAGAACAACGAATCATAGGAATCGATCTCGGTACGACAAACTCCTGCGTTGCGATCTTTGAAAATGGAGTTCCGCAGGTAATTCCCAATATGGAAGGGGCACGAACAACACCTTCCATTGTGGCATTTTCCGAAAAAGCGGACCGCCTGGTGGGACAGATCGCAAAGCGTCAGGCAGTTGTAAATCCGATTAACACCATCTCCGCAGTCAAACGGCTCATCGGACGAAAATTCGATTCGCCGGAAATTGAAACCGTGCGCGGGTTTCTCCCCTATCAGCTCAACCGCGCTTCGAACGGCGACATCCGAATCAAGGTAAAAGATCACGAATACAGTCCGGAAGAAATCTCTTCCTATATCTTACAGAATATCAAGAGGTACTCGGAAGATTATCTTGGTTACGAAATTTCCGACGCCATCATCACGGTTCCGGCTCACTTCAACGACAGTCAGAGACAGGCGACAAAGGATGCCGGACAAATCGCGGGCTTGAATGTACGGCGGATCATCAACGAACCGACATCTGCGGCGCTGGCGTACGGCCTCAACAAACCTACGCATGAAACGATCGCCGTGTTTGACCTCGGCGGCGGAACATTCGATATCACGATCCTGGAGATTTCGGAAGGCGTATTCGAAGTGCTGGCGACAAACGGCAACACTTTCCTCGGCGGTGAAGACTTTGACCGCCGTGTGATCGCATGGATGCTGGAAGAATTCGGCGATCAAACTGGGATTGATCTGTCGCAGGACCGCATGGCAATGCAACGAATCAAAGAAGCCGCTGAAAAGGCCAAGTGTGAGTTATCCACAACACTGGAAGCCAAAATCAACCTTCCGTTTATTACTGCCGATCAGCACGGCCCAAGACATCTCGATATGACCTTGCAGCGTTCCAAGTTTGAAATCCTGATCGAAGACCTGCTGGACCAGATCGAAAAACCCTGTTATGACGCGCTCAAAGACGCCGGCATCAAACTGGAAAACCTGAACCAGGTCATTCTTGTCGGCGGACAAACACGCACCCCAAAGGTCATCGAGCGCGTTCACAAGATTTTCGGAAAGGCCCCCAATCGCGAAATCAACCCGGACGAAGTCGTGGCCATGGGCGCAGCCGTGCAGGGCGCTGTCCTGAACGCCGAAGTAAAAGATATTGTCCTGCTGGATGTGACTCCCCTTCCGCTTGGAATCGAAACACGCGGAGGGAACTTTACAGTCATTATTGAGAAAAATACGACGATTCCGACGCGCAAGAGTTTGATCTTCACAACCGTCCAGGACAACCAGGGCACGGTCGAGATCAATGTTTTGCAGGGCGAAGGAGAGAAAGCGTTTCAAAACAGATCTCTGGGTAAATTCGAGCTGACCGGAATCCTTCCCGCGCCAAAGGGTGTTCCTCAAATCGAAGTTACCTTCGATATCGATGCCAACGGAATTGTTCAGGTGTCGGCGCGAGATTCCAATACGGGACTGAAACAAGCAATCACCATCTCCGCCTCGAGCGGTCTGAGCCGCGAAGAAGTTTCCCGACTGGCTACATACACAGTGCAAGAGCAAAAACAGGCCGCGGCAACGAGAGACATCGAGGGAATTAAGAACCAGCTGGGACAGCTCCTCGCATCCAACAAGAAAGTGTACGAGCAATTCTCTAATAAATTAGATGGACAGGAGCAGACGGCTCTTACCGTCTTTTTCCACGAAGCGGAAGAAGCCTGCCGGATCGAAGATGAGCGGAAGATGAAAATCTCTCTGGAGGCCATGCAGAAGGCATCCACCATGCTGACCCAGGCGATGCTTCGAGAAGACGTTTCCAGCTAGGATCTGAAAATTGGGCACGAAACGCGACTACTACGAAGTCCTGGATCTCAACAAAGACAGCACCGACCAGGAAATCAAAAGCGCTTACCGGAAGATGGCGGTCCGCTATCATCCCGACAAGAACCCGGGCGACCCGCAGGCCGAAGACATGTTCAAGGAAGCAGCCGAGGCATACAGCGTCCTGGGGGATGCGGAAAAGCGCTCGGTTTATGACCGGTTTGGGCATGCAGGGTTGAACGCACGCGGAGGCGGAGCAGGATTTTCCGGATTCGACCCGGATGTGTTTTCCGACTTTGGCGATATTCTGGGTAATTTTTTCTTTGGTGATTTCTTTGGCGGAACCGGGCGCAAACGGCGAGGCGGTCCGGTCCGTGGAGCAGACCTTCAATATCATCTCGTGATCACCCTGGAAGAAGCGATCCGTGGAATTGAAAAAGAGATTCAGGTGGAGCGCCAGATTTCGTGCGAAGCCTGTCAGGGCACCGGATCTTCTACCGCTCAAGGAAAAACCACCTGTTCCACGTGCAATGGCTACGGGCAGGTCCGGTACAGCCAGGGTTTTGTCACCATCGCTCGTACCTGCCCACGCTGCGCCGGCAGCGGCCAGGTACTCAAAGATCCGTGCAAAACTTGCAGCGGATCGGGTAGAACGGAACGGGAGTCTTCCCTTAGCGTAAAGATTCCTCCCGGCATTGACACAGGCAACCGGCTAAAGTTGAAGGGAGAAGGAGAGGCGGGTACTCGCGGAGGAACTCCCGGAGATTTGTACATCCTGGTCGAAGTACAGGACCATCCGGTGTTCAGCCGCAAGGGTTTTGATCTCTACAGCGAACATGAAGTCACCATGCTGCAGGCAGCGCTCGGAGACATGATCAGCGTCCCGACTCCTGAAGGGGAGGAGGAAATTCGCCTGGTGGAAGGAACTCAGCCGGAAACAATCGTAACCGTAAAAGGGAGAGGTGTCCCCTACGTAAACTCCTACGGACGCGGAGATCTATATGTTCGCATTCAGGTAACCATTCCCAGTAATCTTTCGGGACCGGAAAGAAAACTGCTGAAAGAACTCGCCAAAAGCCGCAAAGAGAAAATCCGCCCCCAGGAGCGTGGTGTTTTTGACAAGGTAAAGAACCTGCTGGAGTGATGAGGATACGGGATGTGCTGCATCCATGACCAGAATCTTTTTGTCTACTCCGCCTTCCCCCAACGGAATCTTTCAACTGGGTCGTGACGCGAAGAAGCGTCTGATCAAAGTCCTGCGTCTCAAGAAGGGAGATAGCGTTGACGTATGGAATCCGGAAAAGCGCTGGGAATGCTGCATTTCGGATATCCGGCCGCAGGGGATTGAATTGGAGATTGTGCGCGAACTTTCGCTTCCGCCTCCTTCGCGCGTCCGGCTGATTCTGGGGCAGGCGATCCCCAGGGGAGACCGTTTCGAATGGCTGATCCAGAAGGCCACGGAACTTGGCGTTGCTGAAATTGTTCCGGTACTCTCTGCGCGAACGCTGGTACGGCCTGCACATCCTGAAGCAAAACTCCAGCGCTGGAACGAAATTGCGGAACATGCCGCCGCTCAGTCTGAAAATGCACAGCCTCCCGTGATCCACAAACCACACACCGTGGATCAGTTGTTGCAAAGAAATGCAGAAGGCCTGAAGTTGCTTCTTCACGAACGGGAGGAGGCGCAACCTTTGCGCGAGATTCTCCGCAACTTTCCGTCAAATAGTATTACATTTATAGTAGGACCGGAAGGCGGTTGGACCGCGGAAGAAACATCCAGGATCACAGCTGCCGGATTTCACAAGGCGCATCTGGGCGCGCGGATCCTGCGCGCGGAAACGGCTGGACTTGCTCTGGCGGCGATACTACAATATGAACTCGGTGATTTCTTGTAGAATGCTTTGCGCGCTGGGCGTCTTTGCGCGAAATTTCTAATGCGGCGCGGAGGGCGCCATCCAGAGTTTTAACCAATGATCCGAGTACGAAAAGCAGTGTTTCCCGCAGCCGGATTGGGCACACGGTTTCTTCCCGCTACCAAGGCCCAACCCAAAGAGATGCTTCCCCTGGTGGATAAACCGCTCATCCAATATGGAATCGAAGAAGCGCTCGCCTCCGGGATCGATAACATCATCATCATTACCGGCCGTGGAAAAAACGCGATCGAAGATCACTTCGACGTCTCCTATGAACTCGAAAAGATTCTGGAACAGCGGGGAGACGCGGCTTTGCTCCAGACGGTTCGAAACATTTCAGACATGATCAATGTCTTCTATGTCCGCCAGAAGGAAGCGCTGGGGCTTGGTCACGCCATCCTCATCGCGCGTGAGTTAATCGGCGAAGAACCGTTTGCATGTTTTCTGAGCGATGACATCGTCGACTCGCAAATTCCCTGCATGAAACAACTCCTGAACGTGTTCTACGAGAAACTGCATCCTGTTGTCGCAATTGAAGAAGTCGCGCCCTCAGATGTGAGCAGCTATGGAATCATTGCGGGAAAAGAGATCGCCCCCAACTTGTTCGAGATCAGCGACATGATCGAAAAACCCTCCCCGGCCGAGGCTCCTTCCAGACTCGCAATCATCGGCCGCTACGTTCTGACTCCGGATCTTTTTGATCTGCTCAGTGAGGTCCGCAAGGATGCAAAAGGTGAAATCCAACTCACCAACGGTCTCCGGATGCTGTTGAAAAAGAGACCGGTTTTTGGGTATAAATTTAGTGGTATCCGTTACGATGCTGGAAACAAACTGGGTTTCTTGAAAGCGACTGTTGAAATCGCGCTGAAGCGCAAGGATCTAGGGGAAGCCTTTCGCGAATATCTGCTTTCCCTGAAACTCCAATAAGGTTCTCTGACCGGTTCCGTTCATGATGAAATCTATTCTGCCACGCGTTGTGTATTGCGGACCTGAGGATCCGCTTCTCAAGAAGCTTTCGCGCTATTCGGAAGATTTGCATTGGGAAGCAAGAACGATCCACTTCACCGGCTCGCCGCAGCAATTTGCGAAACAAAGTAAGGCAACGGTTCTTGTGCTCAAAGTGAAGAATGAGTTTGACCTGAAACACCAGGAATGGTTGTCCAGGAACGATTCTTCTGTTCCTGTAATCGTACTCTGTCAAAACGGAACAATTCAGAGCGCGATTCAGGCGCTGCAGTACGGTATTTTCGAATACTTTTGCGCCGCACAAAACGTGGAAACAATTCTGGACAAGATCCGCGATGCCGTGTCCGCCCGATCCGCGTGGATGCCGAAACGTTCCCTGGATCACAAAGAGTGCCTTCTTCTGGGAAAGAACCCGAAGATTCTCGAGATCAACGAGCAAGCCAGGAAACTCGCGCACGAAAAGAGACCGGTTCTGCTGCGCGGAGAGAACGGGGCGGGGAAGGAACATCTTGCCTGCGCGATGTACCGGTTGTCTGCTCGCACGGCGCTCCCCCTTCCCTGCTATGACTGCAGGCAGTTGCTGGAGTTGTCCCGCTATGACGGACGATCTTTGCCGGAACTCCTGCAATTGAGATTGCAGGAACTCCGAAAAACATCAAACACAGGGTTTCTCTTTCTCAGTCATGCGGAAAAGCTAAATCCTGATCAACTGAACGAAATTCTGGAAAGAGGCTTACGCTCGAAAGTTACCTTGATGGCTTCGTGCCAGGAAGGCGTGAGAACTCCAATGGACGAACGGGGTGCACATCCACATCCGTTCCTTGGCATCCCGTCGCTAAGACAACGCAAAGAGGATATTTCCCTGATCGCAGAGCATTTCCTGCGCAAGACGGAGCAAAAACGAAAAACGCGCACGAAAAGAATCTCTGAGGAATTGATGATCACCATGCAGGAGTATGCCTGGCCCGGCAACATTCAGGAGCTGCGCAATGTCATTGAGCGGATGATCACACTGGAACCATCCGATGTTCTTACCGGCAGCACGTGGCGTATTTGTCAGGGATTTGGAATCAATCTGCAACCGGATGGCGCTAATCCGTTTTCAGCGATGCTCCAGGATGCGCTCTTGAGCGGCGAGACACAATGGAAGAAAGGCGCTCTGTACGGAACCTTTATGGCCAAAATGGAGCGGATGCTGATTGACCTCGTCTTGCCGAAAGTAGATTTCAATCAAGCTGTTGCCGCGAGAATCCTTGGCATTTCCCGCAATACGTTGCGGGAACGCCTGAAATCAGGGGGGCGCCCCTGAACGTATACTGGATCCAAAGGGGGAATCCGGGCGCGATCGGAATCATGCCCCGGCCGCGCGGTGGAAAATGGCTGGCAGAGGATCTGCAACATCTGCGCGATGCGGAAGTCGAAGTTCTTGTTTCCTTGCTGCCGGAAACAGAAGCCGAGGAACTGGAACTTTCGCAAGAAACTGAATTGTGCAGGCTGAATGGGATCAAGTTTGTTTGGTTTCCAATCTCCGATTTTGATATGCCTGGTTCATTTGCCGAGGCCCAATTGCAGATCGCACATATATCCGGCTTTCTGGCGCAAGGAAAGAATGTGGTAATTCATTGCCGCGGTGGAGTGGGGAGATCCGGAATGATTGCGGCAAGCGTGCTTTCGATGCGCGGCATCAGTCCGGAAAATGCATTCTCACTGATCGCTGCCGCGCGGGGCTGCGCGGTTCCCGAAACTGCCGAACAGCGCAACTGGGTCCTGGCCTTTGCCCAGTTTTGTAGCGCCGGCGTCCCGCCGGCCGGTGATTGAAGTGCACCTTTTTTGTCTGGCCGGCGAGACGCCGGCGTTACAAACCCGTTCGTAAATTCTTGCCACAAGGATTGACACTAGAACAGTGTAACACTAGAATAGTGTCATGCGGAACATGACCATCACTTTGGAAAGCGATGTGGCCAGATGGGCTCGCATTCGGGCGGCCATGGAGAACACCAGCGTCTCCAGACTCGTTGGAAAGATGCTCAAAGAACAAATGCTGAAGGAACAAAATTATGAAAAGGCTATGAGCAACTATTTTTCGAGAAAACCACAGCGCATCAGCAAATCCGGGAAATATCCTCGGCGCGAGAGCCTGCATGACCGAAAAAGTCTTCGTTGACTCAAATGTCCTGATTTATTCCAAAGATCTGGCCGTTTCGAAGAAGCACACCCAGGCTTTCGAATGGATGGAATATTTGTGGAATTCCCGACAGGGAAGATTGAGCTTTCAGGTACTGAACGAATTCTACGTTGCTGTCACGAGGAAATTGAAGCCGGGACTCAAGAAAGAACTGGCCAGAGAGGAAGTGAGAGACTTTCTCGCATGGAATCCCGTCGCCATCGACGAATCGATTCTGATTCGATCGTGGGCTGTTGAGGATCGGTATGCTCTCTCCTCCTGGGATTCGTTGATTGTTGCAGCCGCCGAACTTCAAGGCTGCCGCTATATCTTAACGGAAGATCTCCAAGATGGGCAAGAGTTGTTCGGCATTAGAATCATCAACCCATTCTTGAGAAGTCCCCAGAGCCTGTAGTTTTTCGCGAGTTAATCTTTGCTCTCAGATGATTTGGATGGGATGGTCGAGGCTGGCGTCTCAGCAGGAGTCTTTGCCGGAGCAGGTTTCTCCGTTGCAGCTTCTTCACTGATTCCCTTCTTCGCGTAATCGGTAATGTACCAGCCGCTGCCTTTGAACTGGATGGCCGCTGAAGAGAGAAGTTTCTGGACCGGCTCTCCACAAACAGTGCAATGAGAAACGGGAGGATCACTGAATTTCTGGATCACTTCAAACCGGTGCTTGTTGGAAATGCATTCGTATTCGTAGATCGGCATAATTTCTTGTCTTTGATGGCGGGCACGGAGGCCCGCCCTTCAGTTTATATCAATTTCTAATGAATTCGTATTCCGCGCGCTTCGAGGATTTCAGGAATGCGTTTGAGGTTCTGGACAACCGCGGCGGGAAGTTCGCCGTCGACACTCACGACACCAAGCGCGTAGCCGGTTTCCAGAACACGGCCCAATTTCATCGAAGCAATGTTGATCCCGCTCGAGCCAAGAAGCGTACCGATCTTTCCCACAACTCCGGGCGTATCCTGATTCTTGAAAAACAGCAGCGTGCCGAGGGGACGAAAATCGAGATATACCTCATTGATCGATACCAGTCTGATCAATTCCTTCTCAAAGACCGTACCGGTAACTTTTTGTTTGGAACGGTCCGTTTCCAGAGTCACTTCCAGAAGGCTGGAGAAGGTCGCATCCGGCGGACTCACTGTCGAAACAACCTCAATGCCCCGTTCCCTGGCAAGGCTGAGTGAGTTCACGATATTCACGTTGCCGGAAAGCGGATGCTGCAAAACTCCTTTCACAACGGAATGAATGATTGCCTCTTTCGAAAGCAGAGAAACCGCTCCCTTGAATTCAATGCTGACACGAACATAACCGCCTTCCATAATTTGGGAAACGAAAGAGCCAAGACGCTCGCCAAGCATTAGATAGGGTTCGATACGAGTGAACTCTTCCCTGGTCATGCTGAAATAATTTACCGCATTCCGTACGAGTCCCTCTTTGAGATAATCGCGAATCTGAATCGCGATTTGATAACCTGTTTTTTCCTGAGCCTCAAGAGTGGAGGCCGCGAGATGAGGTGTTAGAATCACGCGCGGGTGTCCAATCAGCTTCAGCAACAATTCACTTTTGGGCGGTTCCTCGCTGAACACATCGAGGGCAGCGCCGCTGACTCTTCCCTCCTGCAAGGCCGTATACAACGCATCTTCGTCTATCAATTCACCGCGCGCGCAATTGACGATCTGGATTCCGGACTTCATTCTTGCAAAACGCTCGCGATTCAAAAACTGGTGCGTTTCGGGCACAAGAGGCATATGCAACGAAAGGAAATCGGCGGTGGCGAGCACTTCATCCAAACTCAGGAGCTCCACATCGAGTTCCTTGGCCATTTTCTCAGAAACATAAGGATCGTAAATCAGGATTCGAGTATCAAAAGCGTGCAGTCTCTTTACAACCTGTTTGCCGATGCGGCCCAAACCAAGGATTCCAACAATCTTGTCTTCGAGCTCTACCCCTTCGTATTTTTTCTTTTCCCAGCGACCCTGTTTGAGATCGTTGTGCGCAAAGGGAAGATGACGGCAAAGCGCGAGCAGCATCGCGACCGTATGATCGGCAACTGAAATGGTGTTTGCGTCGGGCGCATTCATCACGAGAATTCCCCGGCGCGTTGCTTCGGGGAGATCGATATTATCCACTCCTGAACCTGCCCGCCCGATTACTCTCAGTCTGTCTGAATTCTGAAGCGCTTCCTGGGTCACTTTGCTGGAGCTGCGAATGATCAGCGCATCGGCGGCAGGAATTGCAATCGCCAATTCCTCGGGAGTCAGCTTTGAATGCAGATCGATTTCCCAGCCTGTTTCCTCCCGGAACACGCGGAGACCTGCCTCAGACAATCCGTCCGGAATCAAAATTCGTTGCATCTTCATGCCACTTCAGAATAGATTTTCTGAAATTCTTCCAGAGAACGGCCAAGCGTAACAGGATGACCCAGCTTTTTCAATACGAACTCGAGGGCACTTAAAACACCGAGCAAATCAAAATGATCCAGGTAGCCCATGTGGCTGATTCGAAAGATTTTTCCCTTTAACTCGCCCTGACCGCCCGCAACCTGAAGACCAAAACGGTTCTTGAGCTCCGACGTAATCTTTTCTGCATTTCCTTCGGGGGCCGAGACGGCGGTCAAAGCGTTTGCCGGCTGTTTCGCAAAAATCTTGAGATCCAGCGCACCGATACCGGCACGCATCGCCCGCCCCCTGTTTTCGGTAAGCTGAATCAGTCTTTCCAATCCCGACTCCTCGATCCACTGCAGCGATTTCTGTAGAGATAAGATAAGCGAAGTAGGTGGAGTGAACGCGGTCTGTCCGTTTTGTTCCCACGCTTTCTTCGCAGCGCGAAGATCAAAATAATAACGCGGCAGAGTAGCGCTTTCCACGCGCTTCCATGCACGTTCACTGACTCCGGCAAAGGCAAGCCCCGGAGGAATCATCAGCGCCTTTTGCGAACCGCTGAGCAGAACATCAATCCCCGATTCAAACGAAAGGCGCATGGTTGCCAGAGCCGAAACCGCATCCACAATCAGGATCGCATCGCTGTCTTTCACAACTGCGGCAACCGCATCGATATCGTTTTGAACGCCGGTGGAACTTTCGCAAGCCTGAAGAAACACGCCTCGGTAACGTGGATTCGAACGCAGCGCAGTCTGGATTTCATCCGGCCGGACGGCTTCTCCGTAGGGAAACTTTAAGACGGTGCCGCGAAGCCCGTAGCGTTCGATTAATTCAATCCACCTTTCCCCGAATTTTCCACAACTGGCCACCAAGACATCTTCTCCGGCGGAAAAAAAGTTGGTAACGGCGGATTCCATTGCGCCTGTACCCGAAGACGCGAAAAGGTAGACCTGATCAGGTGATCCGAGAACCCGCTGCAGAGACGCCACAACATCCGAAAGAACCGCCTTGAATTCCGGAGTGCGGTGGTGGATGTTAGCTTCAAGCGATGCCGACAGCGCTGGAGGATAAAGACTGACCGGTCCAGGCGTAAACAGCCGCTTTTTGATCATCTGATTCCCTCGTAAGGCCTTGAAATAGAAGCATCTATATTAGGCAGATCGAACGAACTATGCAATAATGACATGGGTAGCAAAGAGGCGAGTATCACGCATCCGTTCGCTTGTAAGTTATTCTTGACAATGATTTTTTGCGTATGCTAGACTCTCTCTTGATTTTTAAGACCTCATTGTATGGGTGTCCTTTCTTGCGGAGCTTCTGAATAATTCTATGTCTCTCCAGGGATCGTTGAAGCACCTCCAATTGTCCGACGTGATCCAGTTGATCAGCGTGTCCGGAAAAACTGGAAAATTTCATCTTAAACGTAACGGGCGGATTGGTCAGATTTATCTGAAAGACGGCAACATTGTTCATGCTGAGCTGGATGAGATCCGCGGCGAGGAAGCGGTTTACGAGCTGGCAATCTGGAACGACGGCGAATTCAATTTCGAACCGGACATTGAACCAGGCGTAAAAACGATCAGCAAGAGCAACACAAATTTGTTGATGGAAGCCGCGCGGCGTCTTGATGAATGGCGCGTCCTTTCAAAAAAAATTCCGTCGGCAGACCTGGTTCCGGAGTTCGTAGTGGACCAGAATCAAGACCGGGGACAAATCAACCTGAACACGAGCGAGTGGTTGATCCTTTCCAAGATCAATGGAAAACAGGACATCCGCACCATCGCGAAAAGCTGTAATCTTCCGGTATTTGATGTGAGCAAAGTGCTTTACGGTTTGTTGACTCACGGACTGGTCTCTTTAAAGAACCCCCCTCCCGTTCCGCAGCCGCCGGCAGCGAAAATAGCCCCCGCCTCTTCCGGAACCCCGGTAGCGGCGCGGGAAAAAACGTCCCCGAACAAGGAGAATTTGTTGCTTCTGCTTGAAAAAATCCGATCCACTTGCAACACAACGTTGGGAAAACAGGCAGAAACGGTTGTAGACAAGCAGTATCAGAAGGCCAAATCGGACATCGAAAACGGCGCCGGTGTGGGCGCGATCGAAGAAGCCGTATTGCAGATTGCGAAGGCCTCAAAAATCATCAAGGGAGATTCGGCAACAGAGTTGCTGCTCGATCAGTTGAAGACGCTGAAACTCTAAGCTCCTATTCCCTTCCAGGCTCCCGAGTTTCTTTTCTCACTCCAGTGATTCCGGCGCCAATGGTTGAAATGGCGTGCTTGAAGACCATGATGTCCTGACCGTTACTGTCAAGAACTACTGTGAAACGGTCAAAACCCTTAATCTTTCCCGAGAGTTTATATCCATTCATCAGATAGACTGTAATGATCTGGCGTTCTTTTCTCAGATTGAACAGGAACTCATCCTGGATGTTCTGTCCCCCGTTGCTCGACTTTTCCATACCACCTCCAATGATCTGCTACCGCTTTGAAAAGAGGGTCAAGTGCTTTAAGAATCCCCTCTTAATTGTAATACAGAATCAACAATTTTATGCAACTCCTGGGGCCCGGACAGCGGAAGAAATGAGTCCTGGTTCCGGAACCAGGTAAGCTGAATTTTTGCATATCGGGATGTTCTGTGAAAGATAATTTCCTTGCAAGACTCCAGATCAATCTCGCCGTTCAAAAGTCTGACGATCTCCCGATACCCGATGGAAGCGGCTGCGGGAAAAGCAACGAAATTCGGATATTCGGTCAGCAGCGCCCTCACCTCCTCCACCCATCCTTTTGCAAACATTTCGTCAATCCTGCGACGGATATTCTTTTGCAACTGCTCACGAGGCGAGTAGACAAAAAACCTGGCTGTCTTATATCGATCGGGTTTCGACAACACCAGATCAGGATTTTTTTCCCCCGTTTGAATCCGGATCTCCAGCGCGCGAATCACCCGGTAACTGTCATTCGCCGCGATTTTGGAGGCTGCGGCGGAATCAAGACGCTTCAATAACCGGTGGAGAAACGAGCGGCCGCGCCTGAATTCAATCACCTTGAGACGTTTTCTGAGTTTCTGATCCGCAGGCGGAACCGGCCAGGTACCTTTCAGCAACGCTCTGATGTAAAAGCCGGTTCCTCCAACAAGCACTGGAACAGCCGATCGCCGCAGAATCTGATCCACAATCGGGACGGCCTCCGACTCGTAGGCCGATGCGGAGAATTGCCGGGAAGGATTCAAAAAACCGAAAAGATGATGCGGCACACGCTGCAGGTCTTCTACCGAAGGCTGGCCGGTGCCAATTTCGAGTTCGCGGTAAATTGCACGCGAATCCGCGTTTACAATTTCGCAAGGAAAGTGGACGGATAGTTCAAGAGCTATCCGGCTTTTTCCAACTGCTGTGGGGCCTCCAAGAACAACGATCGGGCGATTCAAATGCCGCTACTTTTTCCGGCCGCTGCCGGCGGTTCTGTCGAGATCCTGAGCATGGCGAATTTTCGCAATTCTATGATCGAAGCAAAACATCTCCTGCTTCTCAATCTTCTTTCCACATGTCTTACAGCGACCGAAACCCAGCCGAAGCCATCGACTCAAGAATTTCAAAACGTAACCGGAAACGAGCACCGCTCCGGAAATCAGTAGGATCCGTTGAACGTTTTGAACGTGGGCTACTTCCGTAGCGGTTGAACGAGCCTGAAAAAAGGCGTATACCAACCCAAGACCCAGCCCAAACCAACCGATGGTGATGATTAAATTCGTCATAGACCCCCAACCCCTCCAAAACTCACCCTTACAACGGCTATTCTAACAGGGTTTGCCTCAACATGAAAATGATCAAAAGCGCCATTCCAAGCAAAAAGATCCCGATCAACTGCTGTTTCTGGGCCGCTGTCATAACTCAGGCCGGATATTTTTTAGAGTCTCAATCACCCGCGACTCATGTTCAGGCCCCAGAGTCCGCTTGACGGCAAGAATCGTGCAATAGAGGAACTCGTTTAGGGAAGACAACAACAATTCTTTCTTGTGATCTGCGCGCACCCACTGAAGGTTGCCTTCAATGGTTGCATCATCCAGAGTACCATCTTTTTTTAGGGCCACATTTCGGAAAACAGAAGAATTTGAATCTCGGATATCCAAAAGATATTTGCTCAGCACATGCTCGGTGATCGGTCCGACTTCTCTCATCATGTACCGGTAAAGATACGAGAACATCCTGTTATAATTCGTCAGTATGTTTCTGATTTCTTCCGATGTCATGTCCGGGGAAATGATGGATGACGTATCTTCCCTCCGGCCCTTGACCTTGATGTAACCGAGACACATGAGGAGATAGAGCACTTTCGAGGTTTCCGGTTCGCCGATCTCGCTGTCCCTACAGATTTCCTCAACAGTGCGTCTGCCATCAATTAAGTCCAGGACATGCTTCTCGAACGGTTCGAGCGCTGCACGATGTTTCAAACCAAAGTCCATTCTAGCAATCACAACATCGCGAGAAGGAAACTTGTTCAGAAGAATTCGGTGGTCATTGATCCTGCGAATCCCTTCCACAAGCAGCTCGGAGAGACTGACATCTGCTGTAATATTCTCTTGACTTGGGAGATCGCCCTGAGAAAAAAAGAACATGCCACGTTCCCAGTTAAACAGACTGTAAACGATGTATCGGATTTGGTCTTGAACGCCTTCCCAGAGCACCTTCGGGCTAATCGCATTCATCTCCACTAGAATCCGTCCCTGTCTTTTCGAACCCCCAAGCATGGTGACCGATCTGTCATAATCCTTTCGCGTGATCTTTCCTTTGGCCAGCAACAAATCACCCAGACGGTCTTCGGGGATATTGCTTGCGGCGAAAATAACATTTCCGTCCTGGATATAAATACTCTTGCGGATTCTATCCCGCTTAAAACTGATCACACCCGTTTTTCGGGAGGCGCGCAGAAATTCCAGGATATCCGGAAAACCGATGTCCGACAGATCTCCTTTGAAACTTTTACCGATCATGGTGAATCAGGAAAATGGTACAGCGAGTATTGCAGCATTGCAACTTCACGATAGGGCGGGCAAGATACCGCGTACCGTTTTCAAAAGGCCTTTGTAATGCTGACACCGCTGTAGTAGTGTTCCAGGATATTGCGGTAGTCCTTTCCCAGCTTTGCGTATCCGAGCGCACCTACCTGGCACATCCCGAGCCCATGTCCCCAACCCCGTCCGGTAAACACAAACTGCTTCACCCTTCCGCTTTTGTCCATTGTGCGATCGACAACAAAAAGATTATCCCGTAAACCCAGGCCCCAGCGTACGCGAATCCCTTTCAAGACGCCGGAAGCTTTGCTTCCGATCACTTTCATTTCATAGACGCGGCCGGAGACTCCGTAGCTCAGAGGCTGGAGATCCAGGACATCACCGGCATCCAGGTATTTACTGACCTTCAGACCCAATTCTTCCGGAGTAAGAGTTTCTTGCCAGAAAGTGTACTTTGAAGAACGGTCTGCAGAAACACCGGACCGGT
>CAZDDB010000012.1:0-2163 GCA_964504105.1 uncultured Acidobacteriota bacterium | reverse complement strand
CAAACCAGTATCCGGATTTGATCGCCGTCAAGGTAGTATTCGATTGTGTCACCACCAGAGCAAACCAGCTCACTCCTTGCTGTTACAGAATCCCCGATCTTCTGGTAGAGAAAAACAGGGTTGCTGTAGGCGTGGGTATGGACTCCCTGATCATCCACAATCTGGACCTGCCGGTCATCGATTTGCCGGACCATGCCGTCTCTGGAATTAATCTGACGGTAATGCGCCAGAATCCTGTAGATCGACTTGAAAAACTCCCCCCGGCTCATGGGCGCATACGGATTGAGACCGGCTGCATCTTCCGGAACGAGAATTCCATCGTGAAACAAGAAGAGAAAGGAATGAGTATCCGCTCCGGCGGTAACCGGAAAATCCAAATGGCTCAAAAAATATTGATAGTCTCGTTCGTTCAACAATGAATCCCGCTTTGCCTGCCAGCAGAGTTGATCCACAAGAAAAGCTCCCATGCTGATCCAATCGACACCACGCAATCCGTTTTGCGCGCAGGGTTTCTTTCCCAAATAGCGGATCAACGAGAACGCCGTATCACTCGCTTCGGATTCCGTGAGCGGCTGCTTCAGGTCTCCGCTGTACGACTGTCCGGTCTTGGCAGCAAGCCAGCTCAACCAGTACTCCTGTTTCTGTCCCTGAATTTTCGCTTTCCCGCGGCCGGTCTCGGATTCCTCCGGATAGCACTCCACGCTTTTCAAATACGGGTAGTTCCATCCTTCGAACATGTATTCCGCATTTTCCGTGTGGCCGCCGCAAGTGGATGTATACAGCGCGTTGATCGGTTGTCCCTGATACGTGAGGATTTCACCGGCGGTCTCTTCGACCGCCTTGGAAGTAAGTTGATTTTCAGAGCTGATTCCGGAATAGACCTGACAACGCGGTGTGGAACAAAGATCGTAGCCTTCCGACTCAAATTGCTTGAGATTCTTGTAGGCATAAGTGCGCGCCGCTACGGCCTGCGCCTTGAGCGCCTCGTACGTGGCAAGCGATGCAGGACCGATTTCGTTCGGAACAACTCCTTTGAGATAATCTTCTATGGAAACACTATTCATGACTGTGAGGCGGCCGGTGTTGTTCACGAGAACTGTCGCATAGCCTCGATAGCGGACTCCATCGATCTCAATGTTCTTCGTGGATGTCCAGAATTGAACAGGGCGTCCGGACTTTAAGATCACGTTGCCGGACTCATCACGAATGACAAGATCGGGAAGTTTGCCGCCGGCATTGTCTTCCGGGACATAGAAGGCATTCGGATAGCCGTTGGTCTTGATATCTTCGATGATCTGCTGTGCCCTTTCTCTGCCCGGAAAAGGACCTAGACGCACCTGAAATTGATGCAGATCCGGGTTCTCAAAAAGAAACGCTTCGTTACCGGTCTTCGATTTTATTTCTCTTAGCGCTTGCTGGGCGTTCTCCTTTGAAGAAAAGGAACCGGTTTGCACTGAATAACGGACCTGGATGTCCGGCGCAAAACTGACGGCGGCAGTCAGCGAACCTCGAACGGCTTTCTGCCGGCTGCCATCGCTCACAGAAACGGAATCGGCGGACGAAAAAGCACAGGACTTTGCGTCCGTCTTCAGTCCGATCCGGATCACCGGTTCTTTGAGAGATAGCGGAGGCGCAGGCATGGGAACAGATACGGGCAATTTGTGCGCTTCGACCGGACTGCGCGGAGGACGCCGCCTGGCGCAACCGGCTGCGAGCATTGCCATCGTTACTATGAGTAAAATATGACAAGAATAGTACGCTGCTCTTCGCATCGCTGTATTCTAAACAATTTCGATGCAAAGTGGCAAGGGGAAATTCACCGCAGGATAGAAGGTAACCACAGATGAACACAGCGCAGCCCTAGCGGGCCGACAACCAAAAACCACGGAGGGCACGGAGAACACGGAGGTGTAAGAAAGGGGATCGAGAGATAAAGGGATAGCGGGATAGGCAGCCGCTGCAACGCCGAAGGCGCTTCTCTCTGAAAAAATAATGCAAAATAAAAAGCATTCCTCGGCCGCTTCCGTCGATCGGGATTGCTCTGCTTTTTGTTTTGCATTATTTTTTCAGAGAGCCCATGGGGCAGCGGCTGCCTGACACTACATCGCGTGTCTTTGCGCCTTTGCGTCTTTGCGTTGAAATCCTTGCTCAAAAAGCAACAAT
>CAZDDB010000011.1:11381-28114 GCA_964504105.1 uncultured Acidobacteriota bacterium | reverse complement strand
AGCAGGACGCATGATGGTTGTCACCGGCGTTTCGGGAGCGGCGTTCGGCAGATTGCCAACCAGATCCATCACGCTGACGATCCCGATGATATTATCGATCTTCTCCTTATAGACCGGCACACGGCTGAATTTCTGCTCCTTGAAAAACTGATGCAGCTCCGGAAGTGTTGCCGTGGAAGAGATACAAACCATGTCGACGCGCGGGGTCATTACTTCACGAAGCGTCGTCTCTCCGATTGTGTTGATCGCTTTCAGAATGTCCCCTTTGAATTCCTCCGATTTCACTTCTTCCGGTTCACTGGTCTTCTTCTCTTCCTCCAGTACAATCTCGTGAAGGTTGGTAGGCGACAGTTTCACCAGACCCCAGAAAAGAGGATAGACGAGGTAGCCGATTCCGCGAACCAATCCCCGGAAAAAGGAGAGGGAAACACGGCGCAGCAGCCACTGAGGAAACGAATAAAGTAAAAGGACCAGTACGGCAAGAACTGTCAGGACCGCCCCGATTCCGAGTGGCGCGGACCACCGGTACGCTAGAAGCAGCACCGGAGTCGCAAAGAGCAGCCGTGAAAAATTCAAGATTTCCAGAAGTTGTGGCGTATCTGCAGACAGTTTGGAAAGAGGTGGAAAAGCATAGTTCTCTTTTCTGCGTTCGAGCGAGGTGAGCGCATCTTCGGAAATCACGGATAAAGTGACATAGGCGGTCAAACTCAAAAGAAAGAGAATCCCCAGCCAAACGATTTGGTAAGTCATGCGCCTCTGTTCCTCACACGTCTCGCCGGCGCTACAGACCGTTTCCCGCCATTCTCCATCTTCAATCTTCTATCCTCGGCCTTTGGTTGCGGCCCGTCAGGGCCGCGGCGCGTCTTTGTGCCTTTGTGGTTGATTAGATTCTCACGAAGGCGTTTTTCCAGCCGGTTCATCTGTCCGTCGTCCGTCTCATGGTCGTACCCCATCAGATGCAAGACTCCGTGAAGGAGCAGAATTTCCAATTCCTTTTTCATGGAATGGCCCTTCTCCGCTGCCTGGCGTGAAGTCTTTTCCAGCGAAATGAGCATATCTCCCAGGTAATGCCGGCCGTCCAGCATTTCGTTCACCGGAAAGGACAGAACATCGGTGGAGGAATCCTTCTTCCGATACCGGCGATTATACCGCTGCATCTGCGCGTCGTTCAAAAACACTACCGTTACCTCGCTTTGCAGTGAAGATCCCAGGTGCTTCCAGATTCTCTGCAGATAATTCCGAATGGACGCCCGGTTAATTGGCCATTTTCTCTGATACGTCTTGAAATTCGCCAGAAGTCTTGGCTCTGTCATCTTTATTGAACTCGTAACCGGGATATGCGATGCGATGGTGAAAGACGCTTTCGAGTTTTCGGACAAAGGCGTCTGCGATCAGGTTCAAGTCTTTCATGGTCAGATCGGATTCATCGAGCTGGCCGTCTTCGAAAATGGAACGGAAGAGTGTATCCACCATATTCCGGATCCTGGCTGAGCTCGGGTCGGTAAGAGTACGCGAAGCTGCCTCCGTGGCATCCGCAAGCATCAGGATGGCTCCTTCCTTTGTTTGAGGTTTTGGACCGGGGTAGCGGTAATCTTCTTCCTTGACCTGCTCGATTTCCGGATTTTCCATGTCCTTTGCTTTCTTGTAGAAATAGGTAATCAGGCGCGTCCCGTGATGTTGTGGAATCATGTCCGCGATATCGGAGGGAAGGCGCAACATTTTTGCCACTTCCAGACCTTCCTTGACATGGTTCATGATGACCAGCGCACTCATCCGGGGATTCAGCGTGTCATGTTTGTTTGCGTCACGCTGATTTTCCACGTAGTATTCCGACTTGCGAACCTTTCCGATGTCGTGATAGAGCGCTGCGACTCGAAGAAAGAGGGGATTTGCCCCGACTTTTTCAGCCGCTGCCTCGGCAATCGTTCCCATCACGATGCTGTGATGATATGTCCCCGGCGCTTCCAGAGCGATCTGCCGCAGAACGGGAAGATCCAGGTTGCTCATCTCCAGCAACTTGATGTCGGTGGTGATATTGAATGTCCACTCCAGAATCGGAGAGAGTACGGAAGCGACGGCTGCGGAGAGCATGGCTGAAATGAATGCGCACAGGATCTGGAAGAGCATATCGTTTCCGTTCAAGCTCATTTCCCGCAATAAATGGATCGTAAAGATCGTCAGGACATTGACCAGCCAGATCCAAAAGCAGCTTCTCAGCAGCGCGGATCGCTGGTAATAGCGTTTGATACTCAAGGCCGCAGCGATTCCGCTTGCCAGACAATAGAAGGCCAGGTAGAAATCTCCTTTGCTGAAGACACCAATCAAGATGGCAAGTGCGAGTGAATAAATCATGGCGATTTGCCGGTCGGTCAGAATCGTCAGCAACAAGGCTCCCGCTGCAAACGGCACGGCAAACTGGTAGGCAATCAGCAAGTTCAATGGAGCGGCAGAAAAAGCGGAGGAGACGGATGATGCAATCAGGAATCCGAGCCGCACCAGAATCATGTTGCCGACAAGCACCAGACCGTAAAGCTGGAACAATTCTTTGTTTCGAAGTTTGATCTCCGAATATTGATGGATGCCCAGATACTGTTTCAACGCAATCAGATATATTCCAAGAAGAATCAGGATGCCGATCGAATAGCGGATCGGAGTGTTGCCCTGTCTTGCGTCCCGGAGCGATTTCAGTTGCGTGATCACTGTGGGTGTGATCTCTTCTCCATCCCGCACGATGACTTTTCCCTTTTTGATCTGGTAAAAGACCGCTTCCACATTCTGCGCCTCCGCTCGAATTCTAGCTTGCGATTCTCCGTTGTTCAAATAAATCGTAGGCACGGCAAAATTGCTCAGAAATTGCGAATACGCAGTTGCCTCCACGGATGTCACAGCGGGGTCGCCTGCCAGCTCAGAACGGAGCGACTCCTGCACGTTCCGCACATCCGGAATCTCCGCAATCCCCAGGGTCTCTTCTTTGAGGTTCGGGTTTCGCACCGTGAGCCCCTTGGGAGCGTGAAGAAAGAGAACATTCCGGTCGCTAATGATGTATTGAGACATCGCTGTTCGCAGTTTTTGTGAAAGAAATTCCTCCAACCCGGGGCCGAAGTTCGTTCGCGAAGCCGCAGAAAGAAACGAAGGATCGACCATGATATTCAGCTGAGTTCTTATTTTCTCGGCAAGCTTTTGAAAATTTTTCTTGCTTTCCGGAGAACCTGTCTGCTCTTCGCGGATGAACGCGAACACTTCCTTCAAACGGGAAACAGACGAATCGACAAGCTCCGCTTCGTAATCGAATACCGGCAGGGTCCTCTCCTGTGCTTCTTTTCTTTTGTTCTCCGTGGTTCCGGCATCGGCCACCTGAATATCCTGAGGGGAGCGCACGGTAGATTGCGCAATGTCTCCCAGTTTGTAGTTGGGGACAGCGAACTCAAGCCGGGCGCTAAACAAAACCACCAGGATGATGAGAAAAAGCATCCCCCACCAGAAGTCGCGTTGACGCAGCAATCCGGTTATTTGCTTCCGGATTAACTCCAACGTCCGCTCATTCTTTTCGACAGGATTAAAAAAATGGACTTTGGATTTCATGACTGAGAGACTTTTTCCACAATTCTTTTCTTCTCGGCTGGATACTCTTCATAGGCCCGGATAATCTTCTTGACGAGAGAATGGCGAACCACGTCCAGTTCGTTGAAATAGAGAAACGAAATATCTTCCACCCGGGATAGTACCTCTATGGCCTCCTTGAGGCCCGATGTCTTCCCGGGAGGCAGATCCACCTGAGTGATGTCGCCGGTAACCACTGCTTTCGAATTGAAGCCCAGACGCGTCAGAAACATCTTCATCTGCTCTGAGGTCGTATTTTGTGCTTCATCCAGAATGACAAAACTGTCATTGAGTGTCCGCCCACGCATGAATGCGATCGGCGCAATCTCGATGAGCCCTTTTTCGAGAAAACGGGAAGCTTTATCGAGTTCCACTAGATCATACAGCGCATCGTATAGCGGACGCAAATACGGGTTTACCTTCTCCAGGAGATCCCCGGGTAAAAAGCCGAGCCTCTCACCGGCTTCTACAGCGGGACGGGCCAGAATGATTCGGCTGATTGTCCGGTTTGTCAATTGCGCTAACGCCATGGCCATCGCGAGGTAAGTCTTTCCCGTTCCTGCAGGTCCGATTGCGAAAACAAGATCGTCTGTTTGCATCGCTTCGATGTACTGTTTCTGGTTGAAACTTTTTGGATAAACGGTCTTTCTGGTGGATGGAATGATCCTGTTGGTCAGGAAAAACTTCTTTAGATCGACTCCCGGATCCTGCTGTGCCAGTTCTGTTGCCGTTTTTACGTCGCTTGCCGTCATGTTGTAGCCGCTTTCGAGCAGGTTCAGAATCTTGCCGATGGTTAGCTCCGCCTGCGTGGACGGATCCTCTTCACCGTCAATGGAGATTTCGTTACCCCGGGCCGAAATCCGCACAGAAAGAGCCTTTTCGAGTGTCTTTAGATTCTCATCGAGCCTGCCGACCAGCGTCTCAAAATACTGCGACGGTACCTGGACTTTCCTCATCTGATGAAACCTAATCTAGTCCATCTGATGGTGCAAGTCAAAAGTCAAAAGGCAGAACGCAACGGCCTTGCCTCTCCAGGCTGGTAGAATGTAAACCTTTGCGGAACGGTTCCCGTCCAAGTATCATGATGCCGCTTATGGTTGATGAAGAGCAAAAGCTCCTCCAACGTGTCCGGAACGACGAGACCGCAGCGCTTCAGGAATTTGTTGAGCGTTATAAGAAACAGCTCTATTTTCTGGCGCTGGATCTTACCGGGAATCATCATGACGCCGAGGATTTGTCCCAGGATGTCTTTTTGAAAGCCCTGAACTCGATCAGGAAGTTCCGGGGTGATTCAAAGGTCAGTTCCTGGCTTCACCGAATCACGGTGAATACTTATTTGGATGAGCGGCGGAAAAAGTCGTTCAGGATTATGACAATGAATGAACCGATTGACCAGGATCATAGCGAACTGGCGGTTGCCGATAGCAGTCCTCAAAAGGACCTGGAGAGGAAGAGGCTGCAGCAGGAAATCGATCAAGCCCTGGGCAGTCTCAGCCCGCAGCAAAAATCTGTCTTTGTGCTGCGGCACTACAAGGATATGAAGCTCAGAGAGATTGCCGTTGTTCTGCAGCTGAGTGAGGGTACTGTAAAAAGCGTTCTTTTCCGGGCGATCCGTAAATTACAGGAAGCTCTCTCGGAGTATCGTTTTCAGCCGAAATTGGAGGAAGCACAATGAACTGCAAGCAATTTGAATCTGCGCTGGTTGATGCGCTGTATCACGATCTGGATTCCGGACAGCAAGAAGTGTTCGACGCTCACCGTGCCGGTTGTCCCGATTGCGCCGCCACCTATCAAAAGATGTCGATGACTCTCGATGTGATGAGCCGGCGCGAACAGCAGGATCCCGGGGAACAGTTTTGGGGTGGATACTACCAGCGGCTGGAAAAGAAAGTAGAGCCGCCGGTACAGAAAGTACGCACGGTACAACCCTGGATGTTCCGGATTGCCGCAACGATTGTGCTTCTGTTGACCGGCTTTCTGATCGGCAGGAGCTACTTGGGTCAAAGAGAACCAGGTCGGGATCTGGGTAAAATAACTCCGGCACAGCGTGTGCCGGTGCAAACGGCCGGCTACCGCGCCCAGCAATTCCTGGATCGCTCGCAGGTGCTTCTGTTGGGCTTTGTAAACCTGGATCCGGAAGCGAGCGCTCCTTCCAGTATCTTGCGCAGGAAACAGCTTTCCAATGATTTGATCAGGCAGGCAGGGTTGCTGAAGGGGGAACTGAAGGACTCTCAGCACAGAAGATTGCGTGAGCTGGTCTCCGAGCTGGAAATCATCTTGCTGCAGATTGCGAATCTGGAAGAAGAGAATGATTTAAAGGAAATTGAAATGGTAAAAGGTGGTGTCGATCGAAAAGGGATTCTGTTGAAGATCAATCTGGAACAGATGCGGATGACCGATCGCGCGCAGAAAGAAGATAAGAAAACGAACCCCCACCTTTGAGGAGAGTGTTTATGTTTCTGAAAAATATCGTTTGTATATCGATCTCGTTGATGCTTGCTGTTTCCGCTCTTGCCGGAAACGACGAAGCGGACAAACTTTACACCCAGGCGTATAACCTGGTGCTGGACGGCAGATATGCTGAGGCGATCAAAGCATTCGAGAAGCATATCAAGGAGTTTCCGCAGAGCAAAACGGTGGATGATGCGAATTTCTGGATCTGTCTGGCAAAAGAGAAATCGGGTTTGTCGATGGAAGACGCTGCGGAGTGCTATAAGGATTTTATTGCGGCGTTTCCGGACAGCGATTACGCGGATGATGCCACAGAGAATTTTGTTCGAATTGCTCACCAGCTGGCAAAGAGTGGAAAGCCTCAATACGATGCTGTCGCCAAATCGATGCAGAAAAATGGGGACGAGGATGTAAACCTGATTGCGCTTCAAGCGTTGATGAGCTACGGGGATGATGATGCCCTGATAACAGTCATGAATCTGTATGATCGTACGAAGAACGAGGACATGCGAGGGAAGATTTTGTATGTGCTTGCGGACTCTGATTCACCGAAGGTCACAGTAAAGCTGGCCGAAATTGTGGAAAAGGACCCTTCCGTGGAAGTCAGGAAAAGAGCGGTATATGCGCTTGGCGACCGTGGAGGAAAGGACGCTCAGGCGGGATTGCTGAAGATTCTGCGTTCGCAAAATGATACTGAGGTCCGCAAGGCCGCATTATACGCGATGGGGAACCTTGATGATCCAGGCACACTTGCAGTTCTGGTTGAAGTTGCAACCAAAGAGAAGAACGAGGAGCTGGCGAAAGCGGCGACCTATGCAATTGGCGATCTGGATGATCAGGGGGCGTCACAAGCCTTGCAACAGATCCTCGGCAGCGCCATTGATCAAGAGGCGCGCAAAGCGGCGCTGTACGCGCTTGCAGACCGTGAGGATCCGGACAGTCTACCGGTGCTCACTCGTGTGGCTCTTGGCAACAGCGATACAGAATTGAAGAAAGCTGCCGTGTATGCGATAGCGAACATAAAAGGGGAGGCTACATTTCAAGCTCTCAACCAGATTTTGTCCACATCGAAAGATCACAATGTTCAGGAAGCGTCGCTTTATTCGCTGGCTGACCTGGGGGGTGCAGCCTCACGTCAGGCGCTTTCCAACGTAGCGTGCAGCAGCCCGGATGAACGGCTGGCAAAAGCGGCCGTTTATGCGCTCGCCGATCTGACTGCGAAGAATGATCCAAAGTTTTTGCTTGAAGTGCTGGAGAAATCAAAACTTCCCGAGGTGCGTAAAGCCGCACTCTATGCGATCGGTGATATGGGAGGCGCCGGATCTGTTCAAGCGCTTACCACCATCATGCAAAAGGAAACGGATGCGGAGCTGCGCATTGCTGCAATTCGTTCATTGGGCGAAGCCGGCGGAGACGAGGTCCTGCCTGTCCTGGTGAAGCTTGCAAAGACCGATTCGGACACGCGCGTCCGCACTGCAGCCGTCCAGACGATTGGTGACATGGGTACTCCGAAAGCAAAACAAGCCCTGATTCAGATCCTGCAAAAAGACAACGAATAATAGCGTAGCGCGGGCTTCCAGCCCGCCGGACGAAGGAGGTGTGGTTCCATGCGTATTTTTCTTGCAGTTTTTACAGCAATGCTTCTGCCCTGCTCCATCCTGATCTCCCAGGAAGTGATCCATCACGCCGATCCCGCGCGGCCCCTCCCGGAGCGCTGGCAGTGGGCGATAGCAGAAGCCCGGCAACTGAAACAGGGCTTCTGGATCGGATTCAGTTGTGATCGAATGATGCCGGAAAATGAGTTTATCGGGAGCTTCTATAGCGATAACGATCAGCGGAAAACGCTGCTGGAGCTTCTTACCGGACAAAAGCCAATGGCGCCCCGCGGCCGCTCAAACCGGATTGTTCTAAAAGAGATCGGTATTCTGTTCAGGTTTGATTCTTCTTCCCGGATCAAGTCTATTCAGATTTCGCACTTGAATTTGTTTGTGCCCCTGGAAGGGCGACCGGTTTTCTGGCTCGGTCGCGTCGAACCGGAACAAAGTATTCCCTGGCTTGAGAGGCTATATGATTCCATCCAGGATGAGGAGGCAAAAAGGGATTTGATTTTCGCAATCAGTGCGCAACAGAAACCTGCGCTAACGATTCCTTTCTTGCAGCTCGCCCTCACTGAGAAATCTGAAGAAATCCGCGCGGAAGCGGCCCTCTGCCTGGCATCGCAAGACGATCCCGGAACTTTGGAGATCTTGAAATCTTTGGTCGAAAAAGAGCAGTCGAAGGAAGTCATTGAGAATGCTATGGCCGGAATCAGCGAAATGAAGGCGCCCGCAGCCACGCAATTGTTGATCGATTGGACGGACGCGAAATACCGGCGGGAGATCCGGATGACGGCCCTGATTCATCTTGCTGAGATTGCGTCTGAAAAAACGATGAGCACACTCCGTCATGTTGTCTACAGCGACAAAGATACGGAAGTGCAAAAGCAGGCGCTCTATGCCCTTTCCGATATGGAAGGAAGTCAGGGATTGACGGAAGTCATCCGGATCGCAAAAAGCCATCCGAACCCGGAAGTTCGCAAACAGGCCATTTACCTGCTGGGCGACAGCGAAGATCCACGCGCACGCCAGGCAATCGTGGAGATCGTTTCCTCCATCAAAAACTGATTGCCAAATCTTCAGCTTGGCGGTACTCTGAAAGGCGCTCAGGAGGATGAGACATGGCAAATCGAACGGCAGCCATACAAACAAACAAGGGCACGATCCGGTTCGAATTACTCGAAACCGACGCTCCAAAAACCACCGAAAATTTTATCACGCTGGCCCAGCGCGGCTACTATGACCGCGTGATTTTTCACCGCGTGATTCGCGGGTTCATGATTCAGGGCGGCGACCCAACGGGAACGGGACGCGGAGGAGAGTCTGCCTGGGGCAGCCGGTTTGCAGATGAAATCAACCGTTCTTCCGATGTCTATAAACGCGGCTACAAGGCAGGCACAGTCGCTATGGCAAATGCCGGCCCGAACACAAACGGATCACAATTTTTCATCATGCATGTCGATTACCCGCTTCCGCCGCAGTACACGATTTTTGGACGCGTGACCCAGGGACAAGAGATCGTGGACGCAATCGCAAATACGCCTACGGGTGCAAACGACAAACCGGTATCCGCCGTGACCATGGAAAAAGTAACGATCGAACCGTGAGACGCGGTTTGTATCGACGGCGAGACTGGTGATTCCGGCCAATTTGAACCGTGTGTAAACCTTTTGCAAGGCCTTACAGTCTATAAGTGTAGATTGTTGCAAGGAGTTGTTTATGAAGGTGACGGCAATATCCAGTTTTCTTGTTCTTGTTTTTGCGGGAGTAGTGACGGGTACGGATTCCCCCGGTCCGGCCGCAGAACCGGTGCGCGCATTCCGGTTGACGGAACCAATCAATATGGACGGAAAGCTCTCCGAGACTGTTTGGAAGAATGAGAACGCTGCCACAGGCTTTGTCCAGCGCGATCCCGTTGAAGGAGCCGTACCCAGTGAAAAAACCATGGTGGATATTCTTTTTGACGATGAAGCCATTTATATCGGTGCGCGCATGTATGATTCCGCTCCCGGCTCGATTGTGGCCAGGCTTGCAAGAAAAGATGTGCAGGTGACGGCGGATACATTCACGTTTTTTGTCGATCCCTATCACGACAAGCGCACCGGTTATTATTTCTCCATCAATGCAGCCGGAACTCTTTACGACGGGACTTTGCTGAACGACAGTTGGGACGACGATGCCTGGGATGGCGTTTGGGAAGGAAAAGCCCGCATCGATGATCAAGGTTGGAGCGCGGAAATGCGCATTCCCTATTCACAACTTAAGTTTGAGAAAGCGGATGCCTGGGGTGTAAATTTCAAGCGTCAGATCGCCCGCAAGAATGAGAATGTGTACCTTGTCTATACGCCCAAGAACGGCAGTGGATTTGTTTCCCGGTTTGTAGAGCTTCAAGGGATTGAAAATATTTCGCCGCCCCGCCGGTTGGAGATTGTTCCCTATGTTACTTCGAAAGCCTCTTTCCTGAGTCATGGCATCGGCGATCCGTTTAACGACGGATCTCTTTACGATCCCGGCATCGGCGCGGATATGAAAGTAGGACTGGGCACAAACCTGACTTTGAACGCCACGGTCAATCCAGATTTTGGACAAGTCGAAGTAGATCCTGCGGTTGTAAACCTGGGTGATGTGGAGACCTTCTTTCAAGAAAAGCGCCCCTTTTTTATTGAAGGATCCAGCATTTTTGATTTTGGAAAGGGCGGCGCCAACAATTATTGGGGGTTCAACTGGTCGGATCCTTTGTTTTTTTACAGCAGACGAATCGGGCGTCCGCCTCAAGGTTCGGCGCCGGACGCTGATTTCGTCGATATTCCGGACGGTACCAGCATTTTGGGTGCGGCAAAGTTAACGGGAAAACTCTTCGGCAGCTTGAACATCGGCGCTCTCAATGCGTTTACCGGACGTGAATCTGCCAGTCTCTCTACGTCCGGCGTGGAATCGACCGCAGAAATCGAGCCATTTACGTATTATGGCGTTTACCGCGGTCAGAATGAGTTTCACGAAGGAAAGCAGGGAATCGGATTTATGACCACACTGGCGACGCGTTCCTTTGATGATGTCCGGCTGAAAGATGAGATCAACAGTAGTTCTATTGCAACCGGCATTGATGGCTGGACTTATCTGGATGCGAATCAGTCCTGGGTGGTTGCCGCGTGGACCGGGCTTTCCTATATCGAAGGCACGACGGCAAGGATCACCGACGTACAACAGAATTCCCAGCACTATTTCCAACGTCCCGATGCGGATTATGTAGAGCTCGACCCCAATGCGACTTCGCTGACCGGTACCGCAGGGCGTATCCAGATCAACAAACAAAAAGGAAACTCGTTTGTGAACTCTGCATTCGGATGGATCAGTCCGGCCTTCGATATCAATGATGTCGGATTTCTATGGCGCGCAGACGCGATCAATTTCCACATCGGCGGCGGGTACAAATGGACCGAACCAGGGAAGTTTTTCCGCTTTCGCGAGATCGGCGGCGCTACGTTCCGCAACATGGATTTCGGCGGAGATACAACTTGGTCCGGCGTCTTTGTTTACAACTACATGGAGCTCGCCAACTACTGGATCATCGATTCTTCGTTTGCTGTGAATCCCGAAACAACCATCAACAATACAAGAACGCGAGGCGGTCCCGAAACTCTGAATCTTCCCGGATGGGAAGCCAACCTTTCTGTCACCACCGACAATCGCAAAAACTGGGTCTACGGTTTTGGCGGGAACAGTTACGAATCGGAGATTGAACACTTCCGGTCCGTGAACGCCACCGTGGAGTGGAAACCCGGCTCCAATGTGTCGGTAAGTGTGAATCCCAGAATCGAGTCCGAAAAATTGCCCGCACAATACGTCGGTACGTTTGTCGATCCGCTTGCGACAAACACGTTCGGCAGCCGCTACGTGTTCGGTTTTCTGGATCAAAAGACTTTCGTAGCGAGTTTGCGTCTCAACTGGACGTTCAAACCCAACTTGAGTTTGCAGCTCTACGCACAACCGCTGATTTCATCAGGAGACTACACGGAATTCAAAGAACTTGCCGCCTCTCGCACTTTCGATTTCAACATTTACGATTCCGCGTTTATTTCGTTGAATGGCGGCGAGTACACGATCGATCCGGATGGAACAGGCGCTGCCGCTCCAATTGTTTTTTCCGATCCGAACTTCAATTTCAAATCGCTGCGCGGCAACGCGATTCTGCGATGGGAATACCGCCCCGGCTCAACCGTCTACTTTGTGTGGACGCAAGCCAGATCAGAGGAGGAAAATATCGGAGATTTCCAGCTCGGTCACTCGTTCAGCAGACTGTGGGATGCCAAAGCCGACAACATCTTCCTGGTGAAATTCAGCTACTACTGGAACCTGTAGGGGAGGATTCACCGCAGAGACACGGAGGTCGCAGAGGTAGGAAAAAATAAAACTCTGCGCTCTTTGCGTCTCTGCGGTGAATTCCTAAAAGGGGACTTCGTCGTCTCCTCCGCCGGGTGAAGTTTCCGGTGGGATCGTATCGATGGGAGGTTCGCCGCCAACGGTTTCAATTCCGCCACCGGGTTTACGGTCGAGCAACCCGATTTCCAGGGCGCGGATTTCGGTAATGTACCGCTTGATACCGTCGCGGTCATCGTAACTGCGGGACTGGATTCTGCCTTCAACGTAGAGATAGGATCCTTTGTGGACATACTCCTGACAGAATTCTGCCAGTTTTCCCCAGGCAACAATTTTGTGCCATTCAGTCCGCTCGCCCCGTTCGCCTGTGTTTGAAGTCCAGTATTCATTGGTGGCCAGACTGAAATTTGCAACAGGTGCGCCTCCCTGTGTGTAACGCACCTCCGGTTGCTTGCCTGCATGTCCGATTAGAATTGCCTTGTTAATCGATTTCATATCGAGATCTCCGTGTTGTACCAACGATTTGCCGTGAGCGCACGGAGATGTTTGCCACAGAGGACACAGAGGTCTTTTCTCTGTGGCCTCCTCTGTGAACTCTGTGATCTCTGTGGCAAGAGAATCTCTGTGGCCTCTCTAGCAATTTTTATAAAGTTTGGTTAATCCAGACCGAGTTCGGCCAATCTCTGTCTTGCAATTTGCGCCTCCTTACTGGAAGGATAGCGCTGTACAATTTGCTGCAATTCCACAACTGCCTGCCCTTTTTTCCCCAGCGCGGTCAGGGAGAACGCTTTTTTGAGACGCGCACCGGGAATGCGATCGGAATCGGGATACCGTTTGATGACTTGATCATATTCGGTAACCGAGTCCACGTATTCTTTCATTCCGTAATAAGATTCGCCAATCATATACTGCGCATCCCCCGCAAGACGCGAATTCGGATACTGGTCCAGCAAATCCTGGAACCCGCGCAGAGCCTGTTCGAATTCACCCCTGCTGTACTGCGCCGTCGCCTCGCGGAACAATTGCTGTTCATCCGGGCTTCCTGCAATCGTCTGGTTTCGGGACGTCTGGGAGGGCGCCGGAGTTGGATCAGAAACCGAATCTTGACTTACCGCTGCACCGCCCGGTGTTGAGATGGCGGGTCCCGGAACGCCGGCGGATCCCATCTCTTTGATTCTCCGGTTTGTCTCACTCAGTTTTTCATTGATTGCTTGAAGCTGGTTGAGAATGGATTCCAGCTTTGCATTCAGCGCTGCCTGGTTGTCGCGAACTTCTTCGTTACTCCCCTGCAGCTTCTTCACCGTATCGTTAAAGGCTGCGGTCGTGTTTTGAAGTTCCTTCCCCAGATCCCAGAACTGCCTTTGCAGATCCAGAACATTGCGGTTCACCTGATCAATGTCTTCCTTTGTTCCTGCAAACGAGAGGGTTGCCAGCAGAAAAAACGCGACAAACACAATTCCTGATTCTGTGAATCTTGTAGGGCGGGCGTCGCTGCCCGCCGAATGATCAGCTTCTCGATATCGGCGGGCACGGAGGCCCGCCCCCCAAATCAACAACATTCTTGAGACACGCTACTAGTTTCTGACGGCAACAAAGTGAGCTCTGCGGTTCTGGGCCCACGAATCTTCATCATGACCTGGCGAGAACGGACGGCTCTCTCCGTAACTGAGCGTACTTAATTTGTTCTCCGCAATCCCCAGGCTGATCAGGAAGTCCTTGGCCGCTCCCGCACGTCGTTCGCCCAGCGCCAGATTGTATTCGTCCGTGCCCCTTTCGTCGCAGTGTCCTTCGACCAGCACGCTGACCGTCGGGTTCTGCTTCATCACACGGGCATTGTTTTGCAGCGACGGAATCATATCCTCGCGGATGTCATACTGGTTAAAATCAAAGAAGACCGGCTGCATCTGGCGTGTCACCTCATCGATCAGGTCTGTTGTGATCGGTCCCTCGGTGGTAGGCCGCTCCACAGAAGGAGGAGGCTCGGATTCCGTCATGCCGGAAGGGGGTGGCGTGGATGCGGGCTCAAAATCGACCGGCTTTTTTTTGCCACAGGCGGAAAACGTGAATGCAACAGAAAGAACAAGGAACAGAAACAAAAGAGTTTGAATTCGTTTCAAGGCAACCCTCCTTCGGGAAAAAGTTCTAATACATTAGCTCTAATAGTTTATTGAAATCCGGTTATTCTCCTACCGCCCAGGATGGACTTGTATTATTTCCCTCCCGGCTCAACTGCCGGAGCTTTGTTCCATCATACAGCATACTCCAGATTTGATATTTTCCAGTCCGGTTTGACGAAAATGAGATGTGCCTGCTGTCGGGAGACCAGCACGGGTTTTCGTTGCTGAGCTCGTTTTGGGTCAGCCGGAGAACCTTGTTGGACACCATGTCGATCACATACATGTCAAAATTTATACCCGATCGGGATACATAAGCAAGCTTGGAACCGTCGCGAGACCAGGCGGCCGACTCGTTGTATTCCCCTACGTAAGTGAGACGCTGCTCATTGGTTCCATCTTCATTCATGACGTAAACCATCGGATTTCCGCTGCGGTCCGAGGTAAATGCGATCTGGCCGCTCTTGGAATTCCAGGCCGGCGAAGTATCGATCGCCCGGTTGAAGGTGACCTGACGAAGGTTTGTTCCGTCCGTATTGATGGTGAATAATTCCGCATTTCCGTTCACATTCGAGGTAAACGAGATCCGGTTTCCGTCGGGGGCCCATGCCGGAGCCGAATTCAGCGTGCCGCGCGAAAACAAGTTGTATTTTGTGCCCTCGTAAATCGAATAGACTACCAGTACCTGTCCGATGCCGTTTTCCGTCGTTTTGTATGTTGTATAGACAACCTTCTTTCCATCGGGAGAAAGATCAGGGGAAAGATTGATGGTCTTGCTGATGGTAATCTGCTTCTGGTTGAATCCGTCGTAGTCCATCAACCAGACTTCACGGTTACCGGTCCGGTCCGAAGAAAATCCGATCTTGGAAGTAAATAGACCCTTGATCCCCATCAAGCGGTAGAGGATTTCGTCTCCAAACCGGTGGGCGATTTGCCGGACAAACTTTTTCTCCCATTTATACACTTTGCCGACGATCATTTGTCCCGATTGCAGATCGTAAAAGCGCGCTTCGACATTGATCTGGCCCGCGGTTAGCCCTGCTTTCAAAAGGGTGAGATACTTGGCGCGAGAATTCTTATAGGGTGCTAAATTCACCTGCCCCTGAAAAGGGGGAAATTGAGAGGAATCCACAATTTCAAAGTAGTCGGAATTATACAGGTCCGCGCTGAGTGTTTTTTGCAGCTCCTCCGCTTCCGCCGATCCATCCGGAGTGTCGAGAAAAGTATTCGGAATCATGACCGGCAGCGGCTTAAAGCCTTCTTTTCTAACATCTCTTTCAACTGCCGGCGGGCGTTCCGTTTGCGTCTGACTGAAAAGCGGAAAAAGGATCAGGCAAATTACCAGACAACGAGAAAACCATTTCATAACCATCTCCGTAATGAAATCACTTAGTGTGGGTGAATTTGATTCTAAATGCAAGGTCGGGTTCGGTCCACTGATTTGGCAGCGGTGGAAACGGCGACGAACCGAGAACGGCGGATTCGACAGAACGGTCCAGCGCGGGGATTCCGCTCGATTGTTCCACCTGTACCTTGCTTACCTGCCCGCTTCTCGAAACGACAAAGTATACTACAGTGGAATGTTCATCTGAATCACTGATGAAGGGCTTCGCCCAGTTGATTTCCAATTTCGTCAGGACCGCGTCGGTATACCAGGGGAAAGGGAAAGGAGTGCCCCCGGATCCGAATGCCCCGATTCCGCTCCCTCCCGAGGCGCTCAGCCCGCGATGGCCCGTTTTCCCGGCATTGTTGCTCATGTCAGTGCCTTCCCCGAACTGACCGTCGACTTTTCGTTTGTACGCCGGCACATTCAGAGTTTCCTTTGCACCAGGTTCGTCTTTTTTCTTTTTCTGGTTAGGATCGGGCAATGAGGTTTTTGATTCCAGAAGCACTTCGTCTTCTTTGTTCTTGTCCAGATAACGCGCCGGCGCCGGCTCTTCCTGCGTGAGTGGTTTGGAGGCAGGTGTGCCGGCAAGACTTCTTCCCAAATCGATCGCCATCACATTGAGGCCTCCCGCGGCCCCTCCCCCGCCAAAGGGTTCCTTTTTTCCGTGCGGAAAAATGCCGGGTAAAACGAGCAACAGTAAGAGTCCCAGCGCGTGCCCGAATATGGATACAAACAGCATTCCCGGAAGAGATACCGGACGCGGCTGTTTCAATACCAGAGTCGCACTCATCTTTTCGCCTGCTTGCGTGGTTCGGTCACAAGTCCGACCGTCGGGACTCCCGAACGCTTGATCTGATCCATCACATCCATGATGACCTGGTATCGCAGCGACGCGTCGGCGCGCACAAACACGGCATTCTTATTCTTCATTGTTTCAACCCGCTTCTGCACCTGGTCCTTCAAATCTTCCATCGGGATCTCCGCATCTCCGATATAGATCGTTCCCTTGTTGTTGATCGATATGATTAAACGTTCCTCATTCTCCGAAGTTTGAGTGTTGGTGCGAGGAAGGTCCACATCGATCCCCCGCTGCATCAACGGCGCGGTCACCATAAAGATGATCAGAAGAACAAGAACGACATCTACCAGAGGCGTAACGTTGATTTCCGCCATCGTGGCGCCGAATTTCCGATCTGCCGTAAACGCCAT
>CAZDDB010000011.1:0-11281 GCA_964504105.1 uncultured Acidobacteriota bacterium | reverse complement strand
CCTCATTTTGCGATGACTTGTTGTTGCTCGATGAAAGTCAACAATTCCATCGAGAATTCTTCCATTTCGGAGCTCAGGTTCCGCACCTGATGCACAAAGTAGTTGTAGCCGATGACAGCGGGAATTGCGGCTGCCAGTCCCATCGCCGTTGCAATCAGGGCTTCCGCGATTCCGGGAGCCACCACCGAAAGATCTGTGCTTCGTGCCCCTCCAATGGATTCAAACGCGTTAATAATTCCCCAGACGGTGCCGAACAATCCGATAAATGGTGTCGCGCTGGCGGTGGTGGCAAGGAAGGAGAGGTTTTTTTCCAGAGCCGACTGTTCACTGAGACCTGCCCGTCCGATCGCGCGGTCGATCCGGTTATGCGTAGGAAGCGACAGGGACTTAACTGTGGGAGCTGAGTCATTCTGCCCGTGCGGGGAGATTTCTTCATACACGGTCAAAAACATCTTGGCAAACGGACTGGTCCGGAGCCGTACGGCAACGTTGGCCAGATCATTGAGAAACGTTCCTTTCCGGAACGTCCGGTAAAACAGCCCGTTTTGCTTCTTTGCGCGGCGGAATGCAAAATACTTGTCTGCAATGATTGCCCACGAAACAATCGAAAAGAAAAGCAAAACCACAAGCACGCCTTTGGCAACAAGACCGGAACGTGATATGAGAGTGAGCACCGAGGTGTCCAAACCGGGTGTTTCGGCCTGGAGCAAGAAGATCGTTAATAAGAAATACAAATCGCCTCCAAATGGTTGATTTTAATGGTTCATCACCCATGGGTCAACGGTAATGTGTGTATTCTGAAGTATTAGACACTGGAAAACAGCATCAGGATTGAACCACGAAGAGCATGTGGCTGTTTGATTTCAGTTACTCCGTGGCACAATACAGACATGGAACATTCAGTGAAACGGTACAAACTTGAGCCGGTGAAAAAGAAACTGGGCAAGCATATTCCGTACGAGAGCGAGTTGAACCCGCAACAGCTGGATGTTGTTGTCGCGGCGGAGGGGCCGGTCCTGGTGATTGCAGGAGCAGGCAGCGGCAAGACGCGCACGATTACTTATCGTGTTGCCTGGTTGCTTGAATCGGGAATCGATCCTTCTGAAATCCTGCTTCTGACGTTTACAAACAAGGCAGCCCGCGAAATGCTTCATCGCGTCGCGCTGCTGACTCAGCTGGATGTCCGCCTGCTGTGGGGTGGCACGTTTCATCATGTCGGAAATCTGCTTCTGCGTCCCCACGCGAAACTGCTGGGGCTGAATTCCAATTTCACAATTCTGGATCAGGCGGACTCGAAGGACTTGATCACCGCATGCGTTTCGCAGTCGCGTGGCGAAAAGAAAGACAAGCAGTTTCCGTCGGTCGATATTTTGCAGGACCTGATCAGTTTTGCAATCAATACTGCGAATCCATTAGAAGCCGTTCTACGCCTTCGGTATCCGCAATTTGAATCGCTGGCAGCTTCCATCCTGGAGATCGCCAGACGTTATTCGGAAAAGAAAAAAGAAATGAACGCGGTGGATTTTGATGACCTTCTCCTGGGCAACAAATATCTGCTGGAAAAACACGAGGAGGTTCGGAATGCCTATAGCTCGAAATTCAAATATGTCCTTGTGGATGAATACCAGGACACAAATAAATTGCAAGCCGACGTGGTGGATCTACTGGCGAGCCGGCATCGCAACTTGATGGTGGTGGGGGATGACAGCCAGAGCATTTATTCGTTTCGTGGGGCCAACTTTGCCAATATCATGCAGTTTCCAGACCGTTATCCCGATACACGGCTATTCCGTTTGGAGCTGAATTACCGGAGCACACCGGAGATCCTTTTGCTGGCCAACGATATCATCTGTCGTAACAAGGAGCAGTTCAGCAAGACGTTGATGCCCACCAGGGCAAGCCTCCTTTTGAAGCCGGCGGTAGTGCCGCTCCGCGATGCCGCCCAGCAGTCTGAATTTGTTGCCCAGCGCATTCTCGAATTGCAAGGAGAATCCGTTTCGCTCAACGAAATTTCCATCCTTTACCGTGCCCATTACCATTCGATGGAGTTACAGCTTGAATTGACACGACGGGGAATTCCGTTCGCAATTCATTCGGGCGTGCGTTTCTTTGAGCAGCGTCACATCAAAGATGTTGTGGCATACCTCAAAGTGTTGATCAATCCATTTGATGAATTGTCCTGGCGTCGAATCGTTCTTCTGATTCCTGGAATCGGTCCTCGAACCGCCGATCGTCTCTGGTCGGAGATTCGCGCGGAACAGGAACCTGTCGGGAAGCTGCGGCAGTTCCTGAAAGATGTTCCCCGCACGGCAAAAGCCGGCTGGATCCGGTTTGCTGAATTGCTTGGCGAACTCTCACACGAAGGATTTCTGCAAGCGCCGGCTGCTGCGATCGATCATGTCCTGAAGTATGGGTATGAAGCATACCTGGAATCCAGGTTTACGGATTTTGCCTCCCGGCGTGAAGATATCCATCAGATGAGCAATTTTGCCATGCAGTTCGATTCACTCCAGAAGTTTCTCACAGAATTGTCTCTCCTTGGCCAGATGGAAGGAGAAGAATCGTCCGAAGACGCCCCGCGGGAACGAGTCCGCCTCTCCACCATTCATCAGGCAAAAGGGTTGGAATGGCAGGTTGTCTTTGTGATCTATATGGTCGACGGGCGTTTCCCCTCGACAAGATCCATGAAAGACAGTGCTGAGCTGGAGGAAGAACGGCGGCTGTTTTATGTGGCTTCCACGCGCGCAAGAAACCAATTGTATCTGACGTATGTCTTATTTGCGGAGGGTTATTATCAGGGACCGTATTTTTACCGGCCATCCACGTTTCTGAAAGAAATATCCGGCGAGCATTATGAGCTCTGGCAGGTGGATGACTCATTATCGACTGATTCCGGCCTGCCCGAATTTGTAAAAGATGACGCCGGAAGCTATTTTCAATAGCTGTGGTTTATCTTTGACTCTAAGTTCGTACGTATGTTACAATTACGCGATTTTTGTTCAATTCCGAGCTACTTTCTGCCATGACCATCTCTTGCATGCGATGCGGGCGTGAAGGGACTCTGGATCAGCAGTCCTACACCCGGAAAAGATTACGTTTGCGGTGTCCCTACTGTGCGCATGAATTTGTGTTTGCCGGCTTGGTTTCGCGAAATGGCTCGGGAACCGGCGCTGCTGTTGCAGTTTTGTCACAGGCAGAGCAAGAGGAACTGGAGACGGCTGTTTTTGAAGCCAAACGGATTGCAAGATTGATTATTTCGGAAATCAAGCTTTATAATCAGGAAAAAATTGAAAAGGCGGAAAGCCAGAAAGAGATTCTTGAATTGTTGAAACACGATCTGACGAGAGGGAAAGACCATTACAATGGCCGGGTCGCTTCCCGATTGCCGGCAGACGCAGACTATTTTATGGATACTGTGAAGGAAATTTTGCTGGCCGGCAAGAATTAAAGGAGAGCGCGAATGGAGTATCAAAAGACGATCAAACGGATGGTTGACTGCAACGGGATCGGGTTGCATTCCGGTAAGCCCGTCCATCTTCGTATGCTGCCCGCGGAAGCGAGTACGGGAGTCATATTCCGGCGGACCGATTTGAATTATGCCGAGGTTCCAGTCAAACAGGAATTTATTACCCAGGTAAATTACGCGACATCCATCAGCAACGGACAGACCAAGATTTTTACGATCGAACACCTTCTTGCCGCGCTTTATGGAATGGGTGTCAACAACATTGTGATTGAAATGGATGCGGATGAAGTTCCGATCCTGGACGGCAGCGCCAGTCCGTTTGTGGAGCTGTTGCGCTCTGCGGATGTTGTGCAACTCGACCGGCCAAACTGTTTTTTGCAGATCCTGGAGCCGATTGAAGCCAAAGATGGAGACCGTTTCATCGGAGTCTATCCCTCGGATCATTTTGACATCAGTTACACCATCAGTTTTCCGCATCCCTGGCTGCGGAAACAGGAAAAAACAGTCCGTGTGACGAGACAGAATTTTATCAAACAGATTGCGCCCGCGCGCACTTTTGGATTCCTTCAGGAAATCGAACAAATGCGCGCTCATAATCTGGCGCTTGGCGGCTCGCTGGAAAACGCAATTGTTCTTACCGAACATGGCATCTTAAATGAGCATCTTCGTTTTCCCGATGAATTCGTTCGCCATAAGATCCTGGATTTGATTGGAGATCTTGCCCTCTTGAGCTACGGCCTTTTGGGTCATTTTGTGGCATATAAGGCGGGCCATCACCTCCATTCGGAATTGACTTCTAAGATATTAGAGCATCCGGAAAAATGGGACCTGGTGCTCTGGAAGAATAAAGTGCGGGATTTCCCCAAATTCCGTATTCCCGTTCCCGCAACTGCAATCTAACTGCTGGTCTGATTCAAGGAGACGATAGCTTATGATCCTGGAACCCACTGCAGGCGACCATGGTCTTTACGAAGAAACGATGGCCCGTTTTGACCGGGCGGCGCATCTTCTGGACATAGACCGCGGACTCTACAAGATTGTCCGTTACCCGATGCGTGAGGTAACCGTGTATCTGCCGATTCTGCGGGATGACGGTCAAGTCGAAGTGTTTACCGGCTACCGGGTGCAGCACAGTATCGCGCGAGGACCTGCCAAGGGAGGCATCCGTTTTACTCCTGATTTAAACCTGGATGAGGTGCGCGCGCTGGCAGCGTGGATGACCATGAAGTGCGCGGTGGTCAATATTCCTTTTGGCGGCGCCAAAGGGGGTGTCAAGTGCGATCCTGCGCATTTGAGTCAACGCGAGCTGGAGAGAATCACGCGCAGATATACCGCTGAGATTCTGGAAATCCTCGGGCCTGAAAAAGATGTGCCTGCGCCGGACATGAATACAAACGAACAGGTGATGGCGTGGATCATGGACACTTACAGCATGCATGCGCGCCAGACCGTGACAGCGGTTGTGACCGGGAAACCGATGAGTCTGGGAGGATCAAAAGGGCGCCGTGAAGCGACCGGCCGCGGAATCTTGATTATGGTGCAGCAGGCCGCCGGACGATTGGGCATGAAGCTCAACGGCGCGCCTGTAGTCATCCAGGGGTGCGGGAATGTCGGCGGTGTCTCCGCGCAGCTGTTGTCCCGGTTAGGCTGCAAGATCGTGGCAATTTCCGATATTCACGGCGGAATCTACAACGAAACGGGCCTGGATGTTGAATCAGTGCTCCAGCATGTTCGGGATCATCGTTCTTTGGAAGGATTCACCGGAGGAGAGAAAGTCGATAACGCAGCGCTTCTGGAACTTCCGTGCGATATTTTGATTCCGGCCGCCGCAGCAGAACAGATTACGCCACAAAATGCGAACAACATCAAAGCGAAGCTGATTTGTGAAGGCGCAAACGGTCCCACTTCGCTGGAAGCGGATGCGATCCTGGATCAGCGCGGGATCGCTGTAATCCCCGATATTCTTGCCAACGCCGGCGGGGTCACTGTCTCTTACTTCGAATGGGTGCAGGACCGCATGGGCTATTTCTGGCGGGAAGATGTTGTGAATGAACGCCTGGAAGAGGTTCTCGTGGCCAGCTTTAACGAAGTGGCCGACTACACGACGAAATTTAGCGTCAATTTCCGCACGGCTGCCTACATGCTCGGCATTCAGCGTGTGGTCGATACCATCAAAACCCGCGGTATCTACGCGTAACCACGGAGGCACAGAGGCACAGAGTTTTTAGTGCTTAGCCTCTGCTTACTCCGTGCCTCTGTGTCTCCGTGGTTAAATCAGGAGGGCTTTCATTTCACGGACGGCGCGATCGAGCCCCACGAACACCGCACGCGCGATCAGGTTATGTCCGATATTCAGCTCTTCGATTTCTTCGATCGCCACAATGTGTTTGACGTTGGAGTACGTCAAGCCATGTCCGGCCAGAACTTCGAATCCGAGACGTTTTGCAAGCTGCGCCGCATTTCGGATTTTTTCCAATTCCATTTCCTGCAGGTCTGCGGTCCTGGCATCCGAATACTTTCCCGTATTGATTTCCACTTTTCCGGCGCCCAGCTTTTGACATGCCTTGATCTGGTCGAGATCCGGATCGACAAACAAACTGACTGAGATGCCGGCATCTTTAAAGGCACTGACGCTTCGTGATAATTGGTTTGCGTTGAGTGCGACATCCAAACCGCCTTCCGTCGTAACTTCCTCGCGTCTTTCCGGAACAAAGGTTGCAGTGTCCGGTTTGATTCCGGTAATCAATTTGATCATTTCGGTAGTTGCAGCCATCTCGACATTCAGCCGGGTCTTGATGATCTCGCGCAGCAACCGGACATCCCTTTCTTGAATGTGGCGACGGTCTCCGCGCAGATGCACAGTAATTCCATCGGCTCCGGCTATTTCAGCAAGAACCGCTGCGGCGACCGGATCGGGTTCATTTGCTTTGCGAGCTTCACGAATCGTGGCAATGTGATCAATGTTTACACCCAGTCTTACAAAACGTGTTTTCATAATTTCCTTAGTTGAGTCTGTTGCGGATGATCTCACCAAATTCCTTCGCCATTCTTTCGATCTGGTTCTGATCGGTTCCCTCAATCATAATCCGGGCCAGCATTTCAGTTCCGGAATAACGCAGGAGAATACGGCCGGCATCGCTGAGCTCCTTTTGAATCACCGCCACTCTTTCGCTGATTTCCGGAATTGTTTCAAAGCCGGGTTTTTTGCGCACGGGGATATTCAATAGGACTTGCGGATACTTGACGAGTCCTTCACAAATATGCGCGAAGCCTCCTGAATTTCTGGTAATACGCAGGATCTGGAATGCAGTGAGCAGCCCATCGCCAATGAAGCTGTCGTTCATAAAAATGATGTGCCCTGACTGTTCTCCCCCCAGAGAGAGATCTTCTTGCCGTAGTTTTTCCAGCACCCATTTGTCCCCGACCGGCACACGGTGAAGGCGGATCCTGTGTTTTTTCAAGAAAAGTTCCAGTCCCAGATTGCTCATGGATGTTGCTACAACTGCGCTGTTTTTCAACTCGTTGCGCATTTGAAGATAACGGGCGGCCGCTCCCAGGATAAAATCGCCGTCGTACATTGCATGACGATCCGCCGCGAGACAGCGGTCGCCGTCTCCATCAAACGTAAAACCGCAGTCAAAATCTCCGGTGCGAACCGATTCATAAATCAGTTCAAGGTGAAGCGAACCGCAGCTTTCGTTGATGTTTTTTCCATCCGGAGTGCTGTGAAATGCTGTTACTTTGGCCCCGAATTCACGGAGAAGTTCCGGGGCAATTTCGGAAAGCGCTCCATTGGCGCAATCGAGCGCAATGCGCATGCCTGCCAGATCGAGATCCGCAAAAAGCTCCCGCAAGTAGCCGTAGTATTTTGTCTTGAAAAGGTCGTGCATCGGCCGGCTCGGCGCGTCAAGGAAGGAAGCGGATTCCTGCAGGAAAGACTTCTCTCCCAGCAGGTATGGCTCTATTTCCATTTCTGCGTCTTCGGAAAGTTTGCTCCCATCCGGACCAAAGATTTTGATTCCGTTGTCCCGGTATGGATTGTGAGAGGCGGTAATCGAGATAGCGCATTTCTGTTCTGATTTTGCCAGGTAGGCGAGGGCAGGAGTGGAAAGAATCCCCGCATCATCGATTCTGCCGCCCGCACGGCCAAATCCACGCGTGAGCGCGGCTAACAGCGCGGGACCGGATTCCCGTGTATCCCTACCGATGATCAATTCCGGTTCGATCTTGCGATTCAGGAACTGGAAGTACAAAATCCGTCCCAGAAGTTCCACGGTCGCATGATCGAGCGGAAATTTTCCTGCAACTCCTCTCAGTCCGTCTGTTCCAAAAAGTTTTGCCATAGTCAGGAGTTCCATATTATATCAAGACTACAAACGGGTGTGAGTGTCAGGATTGAACCGCAAAGATCGCAGAGTCCCCAAAGGAGGTTCAATTCCTACTGCTTGAGCTCAGCAACGTGGATGCGGGAAGTTGCGCGCAGCAGAGAGCCCATGGCGCGTTCTATATCGACAGGATCCTTTGACTGGAGGCGTTTTTCTGCGCGTTCTTTCGCGATGCGAGCGCGCTGCAGATCGATTTCTTCGGGACGTTCCACGGAGTCCGCCGTCACGATCACGCGATCCGGTAATACTTCCGCAAACCCACCGCTCACGGCAAACGATACCTGTTGACCGCCGCGATGGTACGAAAGCACACCGGTTCCAAGCATTGTCAGCAGCGGTAAATGTCCGGGAAGAATTCCAAGATATCCTTCAGAGCCGGGAATCGTTACTTCATCGACTTCCTGAGAAAGTAGAAGTCTTTCCGGTGTGACAATCTCGAGTTTCAGTTTTGTGGGAAGGGCCATTACGCCTCTTTCATCGTTTCAGCGGCTTCCAGCACTTCCTCAATACCGCCTTTCATATAGAAGGCCTGTTCGGGGATTTCATCGTGCTTCCCTTCGACTACTTCCTTGAAGCCGCGTATGGTATCGGCAAGTTCGACATATTTCCCCTGCCGTCCGGTAAATTGTTCCGCAACAAAAAACGGCTGCGACAAAAATTTTTGAATCTTTCGGGCGCGAGAAACAATCAGCTTATCGTCTTCGGAAAGTTCATCGATCCCAAGAATTGCGATGATGTCCTGCAGATCCTTGTATTTCTGCAGAACTCCCTGTACGGAACGCGCCGTGTTGTAATGTTCATCTCCAAGGATCCGCGGATCAAGGATGCGTGAAGTGGAGGCAAGCGGATCGACTGCTGGATAGATCCCTAATTCAGCAATCGGACGGGAAAGGTTGGAGGTTGCATCCAGGTGAGCAAACGCGGTTGCGGGCGCCGGGTCCGTGTAATCATCCGCAGGCACATAAATCGCCTGGACCGATGTGATCGATCCCTTCTTTGTGGAGGTAATCCGCTCCTGCAATTCTCCCATCTCCGTGGCAAGCGTCGGCTGGTATCCAACGGCTGAAGGCATGCGTCCCAGCAATGCAGAAACTTCCGAACCTGCCTGTGTGAAACGGAAAATGTTATCGATAAACAACAGCACATCCTGACCTTCTTCATCGCGGAAGTATTCCGCAACCGTGAGACCGGTCAAGCCGACGCGCAAACGCGCACCTGGAGGCTCCGTCATCTGACCATAGATCAGAGCTGTCTTATCGATGACGCCTGATTCTTTCATTTCCAGCCAGAGATCGTTCCCTTCGCGGGTGCGTTCTCCCACGCCCGCAAACACGGAAAAGCCGCCATGCTTACTTGCGATGTTATGGATCAACTCCATAATGATGACTGTCTTACCAACGCCCGCTCCGCCAAACAATCCGATCTTTCCACCTTTCAGGTAGGGTTCCAGCAGATCGACAACTTTGATTCCGGTTTCCAGCATCTCCAGACGGGTGTCCTGTTGTGCCACGGTCGGCGCAGAACGATGAATCGGGTTAAACTTCGTCGCATTCACCGGCCCCATCTGGTCGACCGGTTGTCCGATCACGTTGATGATGCGTCCGAGTGTTTCCCGCCCAACTGGAACGGTAATCGGATTGCCAAGATCGTAGACCTTCATCCCGCGCATCAACCCCTCGGTAGGCTGCATCGATACTGCACGAACGCGGTTTTCGCCAAGATGCTGCTCCACTTCCGCAATAATGTCGACGGTCTGGTTGTTGGCGCTTTCGTCATAGATGCGCACGGCATTGTAGATTTCAGGAAGGTGCTCATAATTGAACTGCACATCTACAACAGGACCGATTACCTGAACAATCGTTCCCACACTCTTGTATTCAAATTCTGGTTTCAACATAAAAACGGACCTCTTTATGTGAGCGCCTGTGCGCCGCTCACAACTTCGATAATTTCGTTTGTAATCTGGGCCTGGCGGATCTTGTTCATCTTCAATGTGAGCGAGTCGATCATTTCCCGCGCATTCTTTGTCGCCGCGTCCATTGCCGCCATGCGGGCCGCGTGTTCAGCGGCGGAAGACTCCAGAAGCGCCTGGTAGATCTGGATCTCCAGAAATCTGGGAAGGAGCCGGTTAAAGATCGTAACGGGATCGGGTTCATAAATGTAATCCAGCGTTTGCTCCGCGGACGCTTCCGGCAGTCGCTCCAGCGGGAGCAACCGGCGCACCACAATTCTTTGCTGCAATGCAGACTTGAACTCGTTGTAAACGATGTAAATTGCATCCAGGTGACCTTCGAGATATGCGCGGATCGTTTTTTCCGCCATCTCTTTCGCCTGCGAATATTCCACTTTCCGGAATACATTCAAATACCGGTGTGTGATTGCATACTTTCGCTTGCGGAAAAAATCGTAACCCTTTCTGCCGATCAGATGCAGGCTCAGGTTGTAGTTTTTTCGATCATCCAGAAAATGAAGCGCCGCCTTGATCAGATTCGCATTAAAAGAACCGCACAGACCTTTGTCTACGGTGACGACCATCAATTCAACGTTCTGGTCTCCTTTGACTTGCAAAAGCGGATGGTTCTCCGGATTCGCGCGTGTCGCCAGACTGGTGAGAACTTCCAGTGTCTTGGCGGCATACGGACGCGCCGCGAACATTCGTTCCTGTGCGCGACGCAGTTTGGAGGCGGCAACCATCTTCATCGCTTTGGTGATCTGCTGCGTGTTTTTCACGCTGCGGATCCGTCGTCTTAAATCAATTAACGTCGCCATAATAAACCACAAAGACACAAAGTCACGAAGTTATCACAAGAGAATTTTTTCCTCTTCGTGCCTTCGTGACTTTGTGGTTATTTCTTTAAAGACTCCATGAACTTGGCTTTGAAGTCGCCCAGGGCCTCATTCAAAGCGGCTCGAACCTCGTCATCCAACTGTTTCTTTTCCAGAATCATTTGACCGATCCGCGGCCGCTGATTATCCATGAAGCTGTACAATTCGTGTTCGAACCGCCGGCATTCCGAGACCGGCAGATCATCCAGATATCCATTGGTGGCAGCAAAAATCACCAGAACCTGTTTATCCACGGAAACGGGCACGTATTGCCCCTGCTTGAGGATTTCCGTCATGCGGATACCACGCGCAAGCTGCTTCTGTGTTGCCGCATCGAGATCGGAGCCGAACTGGGAAAAGGCAGCAAGCTCGCGATACTGTGCAAGTTCCAGACGCAACATGCCGGCGACCTGACGCATCGCCTTGATCTGCGCGCTGCCGCCCACACGTGAAACGGAGTTGCCGACATTGATCGCGGGACGAACACCGGAATAAAACAGATCGCTTTCCAGATAGATTTGACCATCCGTGATCGAAATCACGTTGGTCGGAATGTATGCGGAAATATCTCCCGCCTGCGTTTCAATGATCGGCAGCGAAGTCA
>CAZDDB010000010.1:26781-30090 GCA_964504105.1 uncultured Acidobacteriota bacterium | reverse complement strand
TTCCCCAAAGCGCAAAATCTTTCGAGATCGAAGAGGTGACGATTTCTCAGCTCAAAGAGGGAATGGAATCAGGAAAACTTACTGCTCGATGGATTACGGATGCATATCTTCAAAGAATTGAACAGATCGACAAACAGGGTCCTGCCGTCAACTCCGTCATCGAAATCAATCCCGATGCAACGGCGATCGCGGATGCACTGGATCGCGAACGAAAAGAAAAGGGACCGCGGGGACCTCTTCACGGCATTCCCATTTTGATCAAAGACAACATCGATACAGCCGACAAAATGATGACAACTGCCGGTTCGCTTGCGCTTGTCGGCTCGACTCGAGCGCAAGATTCGTTTGTTGCGCGAAGATTACGCGAAGCAGGAGCGGTAATCCTGGGCAAAACAAATTTGAGTGAATGGGCGAATTTTCGATCCAGCCATTCGACCAGCGGTTGGAGCGGCCGCGGAGGGCAGACAAAAAATCCGTATGCTCTGGACCGCAATCCATGCGGCTCCAGCTCCGGTTCGGGCGCAGCCACAGCAGCAAATCTTTGCGCAGCTGCGATCGGCACTGAAACGGACGGTTCCATTGTCTGTCCTTCCTCCGCAACTGGGCTTGTAGGTATCAAACCGACACTGGGCTTGATCAGCCGCGCCGGCATCATACCGCTCGCGCACAGTCAGGACACTGCGGGTCCGATGGCGCGGACAGTCACCGATGCGGCGATTCTTTTAGGCGCTCTTACAGGTGTTGATCCTCGCGATTCTGCAACCAGTGACAGTCAGGGAAAGTCATTCACCGATTACACAAAGTTTCTTGATAAGAACGGGATGCACGGCGCGCGCATCGGTGTGGCACGAAAATATTTCAGTATTAACGATCGAGTGGATCTATGGATGGAGGATCTGATTCAAGAAATGAAAAAGCTTGGTGCTATGATCGTGGACCCAGCCGACATTCCGACAGCAGGAAAATTCGATGACACGGAACTTGAGGTTCTACTCTACGAATTCAAAGCAGACCTCAATGCCTACCTGGTAAATTTAGGTCCGAATGCCGCGGTACATTCACTGAAGGAAATCATCGATTTCAACGAAAAGAATCGGGACAAGGAGATGCCTCACTTTGGACAGGATCTTTTTGTCAAATCGGAAGCAAAAGGACCGTTGACAAGCAAAGACTATCTCGAAGCTCTCAAGAAGAACCACAGTCTGTCGCGTGAGGAAGGCATTGACTTTGTGATGCGCGAAAAGAAACTCGATGCGTTGATTGCGCCCACAGGAGGACCGTCATGGCTCACCGATTGGATTGATGGTGACCATTTCACCGGTGGTTACTCATCAGCCTCCGCGGTTGCCGGTTATCCCCACATTACCGTTCCTGCCGGTTTCGATCACGGGTTGCCTGTCGGCATTTCATTTTTTGGATCCGCATACAGCGAACCGAAGCTGATCCAGTTTGCCTACGCTTTTGAGCAGGCCACAATGGCTCGCAGGCCACCACAATATTATCCAAGCGCAAACCGGAACGCGTGAGCTGTGAACTCTTTGTCGTGGGATATAATGACAGCCTTGGTGAAAAGGGATGCAAATTGACCACGAGCTGGTTTTGCATATTGCAAAGCTGGCGCACATCGACCTGAACGAAAGCGAAGTCGATCTGTTCACAAGGCAACTTGGCGACATTCTGGAGTATGTGGAGCAGCTTGGCGAAGTAAAACACCCGGCGGATCCCTTTTTCTTTGGCCAGTTTCTTTCTTCGCGGACCAGAGCTGACAGGACGGTTCCTTCGTTGCCTGTGGAGGAGGCGCTTCGCAACGCGCCTGACCGCGTCAAGCAATTCTTCAAGGTTCCCAGGATCATTCCATGAACGAAGTGCTTCGTGGAACGATCCACGATCTACTGCTGGCGTATCGTCAAAAGTCTGTTTCGCCGGTGGAGGTTTGTCTTGCGTCGCTGGATCGTATCGACCGGTACGACTCGCGGATTGGTGCATTCTTGCGAGTGGATCGTGATGGCGTTTTGAAGGCAGCGCAAGAGGCGGAAACGAATCTGAACAAACCGCTGGCCGGCGTCCCGGTAGCGATCAAAGACAACATCTCCACAAAAGGAATGGAAACAACTTGTTCCTCAAAAATTCTGAAGGGCTACATTCCGCCGTACGATGCCACCGTGATTTCGCGCCTGAAGGAAGCTGGAGCCGTGATCCTGGGAAAAACCAACTGCGATGAGTTTGCGATGGGATCGAGCACCGAGAATTCTGCGTTTCAAATCACACGCAATCCCTGGAACCTGGATTGCGCACCTGGCGGATCTTCAGGCGGTTCCGCCGCTGCCGTGGCGTGCAGATTTGCTTTCGGTGGATTTGGTTCGGATACCGGGGGATCGATCCGTCAGCCCGCCTCATTGTGCGGAATGATCGGTCTGAAGCCGACTTACGGACGTGTTAGCAGGTATGGATTAGTAGCATTTGGTTCGAGCCTCGATTGCATCGGGCCTCTTGCGCGCTCCGTGGAAGATGCCGCGTTGCTCCTGAAAGTAATTGCGGGCGCGGACCGCCATGATTCCACTTGCTCCGCTCTCGATGTTCCCGACTATCCGGCATTGATTTCGCAGATGGGAGGATTACGAGTCGGGGTTCCCGAAGAATACTTCGGAGAAGGGATCGATTCCGAAGTGGCTGCCGGCGTGCAGGATGCGCTGAGCTGGATGGAAAAGACCGGCAAGATCACGCTGAAAAAAATTTCACTTCCGCACACCAAATATGCAATCTCCGTTTATTATGTTGTGGCTACTGCAGAAGCTTCCTCGAATCTTTCGCGGTTTGACGGCGTGAAATATGGTCCACGAAAAGGAGCAGATCTTCCGTTGCGCGCGATGTATGGCCGCACCCGCGCAGAAGGTTTTGGCGCCGAAGTCAAACGCCGTATCATGCTGGGAACGTTTGCGTTGAGCTCGGGTTACTACGATGCTTATTACATGCAAGCCGCACGCGTGCGCAGTCTGATCGCTCAAGATTTCCGGAACGCTTTTCAGGAAGTGGATCTCATCTGTACGCCCACGTCGCCCACACCGGCATTCAAGCTGGGAGAAAAAGTGGAAGACCCTCTGGCCATGTATTTATCAGATATCTATACTGTGACCCTGAATCTTGCCGGACTTCCCGCGATCTCCATTCCGTGCGGATTCAGCTCCTCGAATCTGCCGATCGGATTGCAGGTGATCGGTAATTCCATGGACGAAACAAGAATCTTTCAACTTGCGTCGTTGTTTATGAAAGAGCATCCCCTTCAGTGCCCGGAATTATTATGAGAGGATT
>CAZDDB010000010.1:12910-26681 GCA_964504105.1 uncultured Acidobacteriota bacterium | reverse complement strand
ATCTGGTGACAGAAACAAATTCCTCGCAACACATGATCGACCTTGAAATCTTTCAAGGGCCGCTCGATCTATTGCTGTATCTCCTTCACAAGAACGAGATCGACATTTATGACATCCCGATTGCAAGCATCACGCAGCAGTATCTGGAGCATCTGGATCTGATGCAGGAGCTCAATCTGAATGTGGCCGCAGAATTCATCCTGATGGCAGTGCAGTTGATTGAACTGAAGATCCGGATGCTGCTTCCAAAGCCACCCGGGGAAGAAGGGATGGAGGAAGATCTGCGCAAACCTCTTATAGAGCAACTCGTGGAGTATCAGAAATTCAAGATAGCAGCGCAGCACTTCAAGGGATTGGAAAGCGAAAGTGAGCTTTACTGGCCGCGTCCTGCTTTGTATGATCCCGAGGCCGACCGCGAAGAGCTGGTGGAAGCGAACCTGTACGATCTTGTCCATGCATTTGCCCTGTTGCTGAAGAAAACTCAGAAACGGGCGGCGCTTGCCATTGAACCGGATCAATTTACGGTTCAACAGAAGATCCAGGAGCTGAGCGAGTATCTGGAAAAGCATGAACATGTGAGTCTGACGGAATATACACGGAGCCTGGAAGCGCGCATTGAGATGATCGTTCTGTTTCTGGCGATTCTGGAGATGATCCGGCTGAACATGCTTCGCATTTTTCAGGGGGAACACTTCGGCGACATTCTGATCTACCGGCAGTAGGAATTTGATATTGATACGGACGATTTGATACGGACATGTACGTTCTGAATGCAGATCAGATGCGCGCGGCCGACTCGCACGCGATTCAAGAGCTTGGCATCCCTTCGCGGGTGCTGATGGAGAATGCTGCCGCAAAGGTCGCGGATGTGGTTGCTGCGCGGAATCCTCAGCCGCGTCCCGTATGCGTAGTTTGCGGCAAGGGGAACAACGGCGGGGATGGAATGGCCGCTGCGCGCTTGCTGAAGCAGCGCGGCTGGAATCCCGTGGTGTTGTTGTTGGGCCGCGCAAGCGAGCTGAAAGCAGATCCCGGCGAAAATTGGCGCAGGGCAATCGAATCCGGTGTTCTTTGCCATGAGGTCGAAGATCTTTCGGTGTTCGAGTCGCACCTGTCGGATTGTGATCTTGTGATCGATGCGCTCTTTGGCACCGGACTCACCAAACCGCTGGAAGGAATTTTCTCAGGCGCAGTGCAGAAGATCAATCAATCCGGCAGAGAAGTCATCTCGATCGATGTGCCCTCCGGAGTGTCGAGCGACAGTGGGGAATTACCCGGTCCTGCGATCCGGGCGCATGTTACAGTGGCCCTTGCGGCGCTCAAGTACTGCCACGTTCTTTCTCCGGCATGCCGGATGTGCGGAGAGACGTATGTTGTAGACATCGGAATTCCCGCGAAGTCTGCTACAAGTATAGTACGCAACGAAGAACTCTACCGGGCACTGCCGAACCGGAAGCCGGACAGTCACAAAGGCACATACGGTCATGCGGTGATTGTGGCGGGGTCGACCGGCAAGAGCGGCGCCGCGTACATGGCGGGTAAAGCGGCGCTCCGGTCGGGAGCCGGGCTGGTGACAGTCGTTTCTCCGTCTGCTGTCCAACCGGTGATTGCAGCGCTTGGTCCGGAAATCATGACGGAGCCGGCGCCGGGAAACCCGAACCACTTTGACACCATAGCCGGGATGGATGTGCTCCGGATCCTGGAAGGGAAAAGCGCCGTCGCCATCGGACCCGGGATCGGGACATCGGAAGACACGGCTGCTTTTCTCCAGCAGATCGTTCCGAAGATCCGCTGCGCGCTGGTGATAGATGCCGACGGATTGAATCTGGTTGCCCGGCAGTTGTCCCTGCTTCGTTCACGAAAGCCGTTGAGTACATTGCTGACTCCGCACCCGGGCGAGATGGCCAGATTGCTGGAAACAACGACGCAGGAAGTCCAGAAGGACCGGATCGGGGCCGCAAAAAAGCTCGCGGCGGAAACGCAATCCATCGTTGCGCTCAAAGGCTACCACACGGTTCTTGCAGATCCGGAAGGGCGGGTCCGGATCAACCTGACCGGCAGTTCGGCGCTGGCAAGCGGCGGAACCGGCGACATCCTGACGGGTGTCCTCACCGGTTTTCTGGCGCAAGGACTGGCCACAATTGATGCCGCCCTTTGCGGTGTCTATTTGCACGGTCTTGTTGCGAATCTATTCGAAGCCGAATATCCGCAGCAAGCTCTGAATGCGATGGATATCCTGAGCTACTGGAACAGGGCTGTCCATCTGACACGCACGCAGAAGGACCTGGAGGATGAGTACCTCAAAATTCATTTCAGCTTCTGAAGCGGAAACGCGCAGCTACGCAGCCAAATTTGGCTCTTCCCTTCGCGGCAACGAAAAGATCTGTCTCACCGGTCCCCTGGGTTCTGGAAAAACCACCTTTGTGCGTGGATTTGTGGAAGCTTTTGGCATTCCCGGATCACAGGTTCAGAGTCCAACCTTTACACTCGTGCGGGAATACCGATCAAAGATAAAGATTTACCATATTGATCTGTACCGGCTGGAGAAGGAAGAGGACATCTTTGAAGCAGGCATCTACGATATTCTCACCGGCGACGAACTTGTTTTGATTGAATGGGCCGACAAGTTGGTGAAATACTCACCGCGTGACTGCATCAGACTTCGCTTTTCCCACGGCGAACAAAACGATCGCATCATCGAAAGAGAGGACTAACCACAAAGGCACAAAGATAAGAGAGTACTTTTTTCCTTCTTCGTGCCTTTGTGGTTTCTTTCCCTTACACCAGCATCAGTTGGATCACAAGGACCACAAGGGTCGCCCCTACCACTTCGGGTGACACTCGACTAGAATGAAGGGGAACAAATTCCATATGGAAACCATACTCGAAGGAAGCATCAAGGCCATTTCGTTTCCGCCGATCATCAGCTTTGTGAGCTTGATGGGGAAATCGGGCATCCTGAAACTGACCCGGAACGCTGAAGAAGCATGCGTTTATTTCGACCACGGCAAAGTCATGTCCGCCTCTTCGAACCAGGATAAATTTTGTTCGGTTCAGCCTGGCTCTCCACGACACCAGAAGATTCAAGTTTCCGAAATCATTTACGATTGCTACTTATGGAGTGAAGGGCGTTTCTTATTTCAAGAGACGTCGCAATTCCCGGATGATCTGGTGCAGATTGCGATTGATTTAACTACATTAATTTTGGAAGGAGCAAGAAGGATCCAGGACGACCATTTTTTTAAGAAGGTCTTTTCGGATTCGCAGGCAGTGTTCCGGCTCGTCAACCCGCCTGAATCGCTGGACCTCGCTTTAACTCTGGACGAATGGAAGGTGCTGTTTTTGATCAATGGCAGGCGGTCACTGGAACAGATTTGCGGAGAATCGGAGCAAGAATCGCCATCAGTTTTTCGACTTCTTTATGGCCTGTATGCGAACCAGCTCCTGAAAGCGGTGCCTGAAGAGACGATTGATTGGTCTTCGGTGAATACGGTACCCGATGATTCCGATCTCCTGGTTTCTCCGGGAGCCAAACTTTCTTATTCCGAGGTCTTGAAAGTCACCCTCGCGCGGCTCACCTTGCAGCGGTCCCATGAAGAAACGCAGATTTTTCCGCTGATCGAACAGGAATACTACATCGGCCGTCAGCCCGGTACCCACATTCACCTTACCGACTCGGGCATTTCGAGCGTGCATGCCCGCATCTTCCGGGGCCCGGAAGGATATGTGTTGGAGGATCTGAAGAGCCGCAACGGTACTTTCATAAACGGCACGCGGATTGATCGCAAAGTGCTTCGCGAACGCGACTCCATTCAGATCGGCAGCACAAACCTTGTCTATAATATTGTCTACGAAGTAAAGCAGAAGTAGGGACGCATGCGGAAAGAATGAATTATCAAAACGGGAAAGAAAAGGATCAGGAGATCCTGGAAACGCGCGAATGGCTCGATTCGCTCGATTACGTGCTTGAGAACGGCGGTCCGGTTCGAGTGCAGAATTTACTGCGGCAGCTTCAAATTCACGCGAAAAAGGAAGGGGTTGAAATCCCATTTACTGCGAACACGCCTTACATTAATACAATCCGCGTTGATCAGCAGCCCCCGTTTCCGGGGAGTCGTGAGATTGAGCGGCGCATTAAGAGTTTGATCCGCTGGAATGCGATGGCCATGGTCGTCCGGGCCAACAAGCAGGAATCCGGAATCGGCGGTCATATTTCCACCTATGCTTCTGCGGCCACGCTTTATGAAATCGGTTTCAATCATTTTTTCCGCGCCAGAACGCCGGATTTCGAGGGGGATCTCGTGTATTTTCAGGGACACGCTTCCCCGGGAATCTATGCGCGCGCGTTCTTGGAAGGGAGACTCTCGGCAGGGAAGCTGGAAAACTTCCGTCATGAGCTTGCTGCCGGCGGTGGGCTATCCTCTTATCCGCATCCCTGGCTCATGCCGGATTTCTGGCAGTTTCCCACTGTTTCCATGGGATTGTCTCCCATTATGGCGATCTATCAAGCGAGGTTTATGAGGTATCTGGAAGATCGCGGACTGAAGAAGCCCAGCGACGCTAAAGTATGGGCCTTCCTGGGTGATGGAGAGACGGATGAACCCGAGTCGCTGGGGGCCATCACTCTTGCTTCACGCGAAAAACTCGACAATCTGATTTTTGTGATCAACTGCAATTTGCAACGGCTCGATGGCCCGGTGCGCGGAAACGGAAATATCATTCAAGAGCTCGAAGCTGCGTTTCGCGGAGCAGGATGGAATGCAATCAAAGTGCTCTGGGGGAGCGACTGGGATCCGCTGTTGGCAAAGGACAAAGACGGCGTTCTGGTGAAGCGGATGGGCGAAGTCGTGGATGGCGAATACCAGAAGTACATTGTCGAACCGGGAAGCTATATCCGGGAACATTTTTTTGGCGCCGATCCGCGATTGCTTGAAATGGTGAAGGATCTGTCGGATGAGCAATTGGCGAAACTGCGGCGAGGTGGACATGATCCGCAAAAGGTGTACGCTGCCTACAAGGCTGCGGTGGAGCATAACGGCTCGCCAACAGTGATTCTGGCCCGCACGATCAAGGGTTACGGACTCGGCGAAGCGGGGGAAGGCAGAAACATCACACATCAGCAAAAGAAATTGAACGAAGAAGAGTTGCGTGAATTCCGAACGCGTTTCGGAATTCCCATTTCGGATGAGGACGTTGTCGAAGCACCTTTTTATCGCCCGGCTGATGAGAGCTCCGAGATCCGCTATTTACAGGAACGCCGCAAGAAACTGGGTGGCTCCATGCCTTCCCGTGTTTGCCGAAGCACTCCATTGAAAACCCCACCGGAGGAGTTCTTTGAAGAGTTCTACAAGGGCACGGAGGGGAGAGAGGTTTCAACAACCATGGTGTTTGTGCGTTTGCTGTCCAAGCTTCTTCGCGAAAAAGAACTTGGTGACCTGGTTGTTCCGATTGTTCCGGACGAAGCGCGCACGTTCGGAATGGAAGCGCTGTTTCGCCAGTGCGGCATCTATTCGCATGTCGGACAACTGTATGAGCCAGTGGACGCCGCTACTCTGCTCTATTACAAAGAGGCATCCGACGGCCAGATCCTCGAAGAAGGGATCACGGAAGCGGGCTCGATCGCGTCGTTTATTGCGGCGGGGAACGCATATTCCTCTGTTGGGATCAACACGATTCCATTTTTTATTTTCTATTCCATGTTCGGGTTTCAGCGGATTGGCGATCTGATCTGGGCCGCCGGTGATATGCGGTGCCGCGGTTTCCTGCTGGGCGGCACTGCGGGTAGAACGACGCTTGCAGGAGAAGGCTTGCAGCATCAGGATGGACACAGTCACCTCCTTGCGTATTCGGTTCCAAATCTCGTTGCGTATGATCCGGCGTTTGCTTATGAGCTGGCTGTGATTATCCGCGACGGGATCCGCCGCATGTACGAAGAACAGGAGAGTGTGTTCTATTATCTGACCGTCTATAACGAAAACTATCCGATGCATCCGATGCCCGAAGGGGCGAGAGAAGGAATTCTGAAGGGGATGTACAGGTTCCGGGCGTCGGGTCAGAAGAGTAAACTTCGCGCGCAGCTTCTCGGCAGTGGTCCGATTTTGAATGAGGTACTGAAAGCACAGCAGGTTCTCGAAGAACGGTACAATGTGTCCGCCGATGTGTGGAGCGTGACCAGCTACAAGGAGCTGCATCGTGATGGTCTGGAGGCGGAGCGCTGGAACATGCTGCACCCCGGTGAATCTGTGCGGCGGCCCTATGTCAGCACATGCCTGCAGAATGCGGATGGAGTGTTTGTCGCTGCCTCCGATTACGTAAGAGCGCTTCCCGACATGATTGCGCGATGGGTGCCCGGACCGTTATATTCGCTGGGAACCAACGGGTACGGGCGCAGTGATGGTCGCAAATCGCTTCGGGATTTTTTTGAGATTGATCACCGGTACGTTGTGCTGGCCACTCTGAACAGTCTTCTGCAGGAAGGCAAGATCGAAGTGGCAGTCGTGCAACAAGCGATCCGGGATCTTGGAATCAATCCGGATACCAAGCAAAACCCTATGGTTTCCTAGATCCAATCGCGCCGTGTGGAGATGCGGGCCTGTGCCCGCAATACTGTGGAGGGCGGGCCTCCGTGCCCGCCGAAAGAAACATGACAACAGAACTGAAACTCCCTGAACTCGGTGAAAACATTGAATCGGGGAACGTGGTACGAGTCCTTGTAAAGGCCGGAGACTCGATTGAAAAAGATCAGCCCGTAATCGAATTAGAAACAGACAAGGCAACCATTGAAGTTCCTTCTTCTGTGAGCGGTGTAGTGAAGGAAGTTCACGTTAAAGAAGGGGGCAAAGCGAATGTGGGTCAGGTTGTCTTGACGGTAGATTCGGCTGAAGAGCCTGCTGTGGTGGCGCCGGAAACAGCAAGTGTTCCTGAAGCGCATCCCGGTATCGCAAAGGTTCCTGCGAAAGACGCAGCGCCGGTCGAAACTTCTTCGCTGATTGAGGAGATTGCGGAACCAGCTGCGCCGCAAATACCATGGGCACGCGGGCGGGTTGTTCCTGCCTCCCCCTCCGTCCGCCGGCTGGCTCGCGAGATCGGCGTGGATATCCGGCAAGTGACCGCAACAGGGCCGGCCGGCCGCATTTCGATCGCGGATGTGAAGGCACAGGCGCGAAGAATGAACGAAGGGATGAGGGTCTCCGGCACTTCTGTTGCCGTATCTCTCCCGGACTTTTCTAAATGGGGACAGATTGAACGGAAGCCGATGAGCGGCATCCGCCTGAAAACTGCTCAGCATATGAGCACGGCCTGGTCCAATGTCCCCCAGGTAACGCAGTACGACAAAGCTGATACTACAGAATTAGAAGTGCACAGGAAGCGGTTTGGAGAAAAGGCGGAGGCAGCCGGCGGAAAATTGACCGTTACGGCGATCTTGCTGAAAGTTATCGCATCCGCACTCAAGACATTTCCGCAGTTCAATGCCAGCGTGGATATGGTTCGAAGCGAAATTGTGTATAAGAAGTACATCCATGTTGGAGTGGCGGTAGATACCGATCGCGGACTTCTGGTGCCTGTGATCCGCGATGTGGATGAAAAGAACATCCTGCAAATCTCCATCGAACTGTCGCAGGTTGCCGAAAAGGCACGAAATAAGAAATTGTCCCTGGAAGAAATGCAAGGGGGAACGTTTACCGTCACGAACCTGGGTGGAATCGGCGGGACCAACTTTTCTCCGATTGTCAATTTTCCCGAAGTTGCGATTCTGGGTGTTTCGCGCGGCGGTCCGGAGCCGGTGTACCGCAACGGCATTTTTGAGCCACGTACGATGTTGCCTCTGTCGCTATCCTACGACCATCGTGTCATTGATGGCGCCGATGCGGCTCGCTTCTTGCGCTGGATCTGTGAAGCCCTGCAGGACCCCTTCCTGCTTGCGCTGGAAGGATAGGGAGTGGGGCAGGATTTTGATGCTTGTAGTTTGTAATTTTCCGACTTGAGGTACGAAATTATGGAAGAGGAAAAGAGTAGATTGGAGCAATTCAAAGAATTTGTGGAAATGGATCCAGACGATACATTTTCCCGCTACGCGCTGGCTATGGAATACATGAGCGTTCCGGATTACGGCGAAGCAGTACGTAATTTTGAAGAAGTCATCCGTCTCGATCCAACTTATTCAGCTGCTTACTTCCAGGCCGCCATCGCTTTGCGCAATGACCAGCGAACCGATCAGGCAAAGCGTTTCCTGCAAACCGGAATCGAAGTGGCCGAAAAAAAGGGTGACTGGCACGCGCGTGATGAAATGCGTGCCGCCCTGGATGAGTTGGAATAAAGCCTCTCGCTAAGACAGGAATGGAATCACGGAATACACGGAAAGCACGGAAAAAAATGCAGCATGGAAACCGCCAAGCGCGCCAGGAACGCCAAGGGCAGCCACCGGCCCTTCGGGCCCTCTGAAAAAGAATCCGCAAAAACAAGGTGCGAGCAAAGGCTGAATTCCTCTCGTCACCGAAAATTCACTTTGTTTTTGCGGATTCTTTTTCAGAGCGGACGCCCTCGGCGTCCGGGGGCTGCCTTCTTCCCGTGCTTCTTCTCTGTGCACTCTGTGATCTCTGTGGCAAATCCTCCTCTGCGTTCTCCGCGTCTCTGTGGTGAATCCTTTTTGCGCCTCGGCGGGCAATAAATGTATAGAAGTGTCCGATACTGGATTGTGCTGGTGCTTGCGGCACTCCAGCTGTCCTTCCTCCCCAATCTGAAGGCTTTCTGGCACTACCGGAAGCCGTTCACTGCGAAGGTACAGGCAGTACGAACAGAATTTCAGAAGGGAGTTGTCCTTCCGCTTTTTGCACTCGAAGAAGATTACCCGTATCTTGAATCGATCGATGAGATTGCTGACCTGGGTGCAGGAAGCGTTTCATTTTTCTTGACGAACTACCAGGAGGATATCCGGTCGAATTACATTTATCTGAACCAGCGCGCCACAGAGCCGGTACAACTGGCCCAATTGATCGATTATGCCCACCGGCGCGGTCTGAGCGTGTTTCTCTTTCCGACTCTGCACATCCAGCACCTGGGTTCGAAGGAATGGCGAGGAGTCCTGAACCCGGACGATCCCGAACTGTGGTGGAGCAATTACTTTAGGATGATACGGCTTTACGTAAACATAGCGCGTGAAAATAAAGTGGAGATGTTTTCGGTCGGCTCCGAACTGTGCGCCATGGAAGCGGACTACAATCACTGGTCCCGAATCATTCAATATTGCCGGAAACGTTATTCCGGCGTTCTCACGTACTCCGCAAACTGGGATCATTATCACAACATTTCTTTTCAGAGGGATCTGGATTATCTCGGGATGAATGCTTACTTTGGTCTTTCCAGCAACGATGATCCGAAACTCGACGAATTGCTCAAAGCATGGGAGCCGGCGAGAAAGCGGGTTGAGGACGCTTACCAGGAATACAAGACTCCGATCCTGTTTACGGAGATCGGATATCCCAGCGTCGATGGCGCAAGCCAGAAGCCGTGGGACTATTTCGCTACCAGTCCCGTTGACCTGAAGGAACAGGCATTGTGTTATCGGGCCTTTGTCGAAACCTGGGATCCTCCTCCCGCGTATCTTCATGGCGTGTACTTTTACAATTGGTGGGGTCTCGGCGGGAGCGGGGACCGGGATTACACTCCTCGTTTAAAGCCGGCCGAGAACGTGTTACGTCAGTGGTATGCGTCGTTGTAGGGCGGGGCTTGTCCCCGCCCGTATTCGAGCGGGCGACCACAAGGGTCGCCCCTACCAGTAAATCTTTTTTTGAAGTGAGAGTGTCATACAGGTGGATATGAAGCGGGTGCCTGAGCGATTGGTGCGTTCATTGACCGACGAGCAGCTGGTGGAATCCGTTGTCGAGGGGAACCTTCCTGATTTTGACCTCTTGATGGAACGCTGGCAGAAACCGCTGTACAACTTTGTGTTCCGGTTCATGAATTCGGAAGAGGAAGCCCGGGATGCCTGTCAGGACGCCTTTATCAATGCGTACCGGAACCTTTCCAAGTTCAAAGGGCAATCAAAATTCTCTTCCTGGCTTTTCAAGATCGCGATCAACCGCTGCAATACACTTTTGCGGAAGCGGAAGCGTTGGAAAATGTTTTTTGATCCCATGGGAGAAGGGGAGCAGTTTGCCGATTTTGCGGAAGAGCGAAATGTGGAACAAATGGCGGAAAGGAAGCAAATCTATCACCGCATTCGAAGGGCGATTGCCGATCTTCCCCCTGAGCAAAAGACCGTACTTTTGTTAAAGGAATATGAAGGGATGAAATTCCACGAAATCAGCGAAATGCTGGATTGTCCGCTTTCCACAGTCAAGAGCCGGATGTATTACGCGCTGGATGGGCTCAGGAAATCGTTAAAGCTTGTTGAGGTGAAGAACCGATGAGTTGTGAAGAATATCGTGAGTTGCTGATCTCGCAGCTTTGCGGAGAGATCGAAGAAGAAGACCGGGCAAAGTTGCAGACACATCTGGATGGGTGCGAGGAGTGCCGGGAGTCACAGAAAGAATTCCGGGCCATGCTCGGACTGATGAAACAGATGCCTGACCGGGAGTGGGATGAACGGCTCCGGATTCGTGATCTGATTCGCCACAATCAGCGGTGGAGAACGATCGTTTTTAGCAAAGCTGCGGTCTGGATCCTTGCAGTGAGCGGTCTGATTACGGTGCTTACGGCCCTTCCGCTCCGCTGGGAATTATCCGCTCAGGAATTCTCGGTACGATGGAGAGGAGAATCTTCCCGCGAAACCGATCTGGCGCGGGAGATGAAACAACTGCAGGTTCAGCTTTCCAATTTGCAAAAACAAAATCAGGATTGGCAGCAGAGTTCAGAATCAAAATTCCGGCAGCTTGTCAATATGAGTAATGTCGAACAGCAGAAGCGTTACTTTCAGACGTTGGAAATGTTTACGAACTACGTGCAGCTTCAGCGAAAAGCGGACATTCAAAGAATTCAGACGGACATCGCGGCAAGCTATGACCGGACGGGTCATGAAGTGGACAAAACAAATGAATTGCTGGATTATGTTTTGAAGGCATCGGCTTCCGGAGATGCATCGATTTATGATGGAAATTAGATCTATGAAATGGTTGACCCGCCTGGTTGCGGGTTTTGGGATTGCTTTTTTGATCGCAGTCGTTTCCTTTGCCCAGGAGCAAACTGCACCCGCTGTTCTCCCTGGGCCGGAATTATCGGAGACTCGACTACAAACTTTGCGCTTGCAGGATTTTGAAGGACTGACCATTCAGGCAGTCCGGCAGGAATTCCCGCGCCTTCCCGGCTTTTTTGCTTCTTCGCATTCCTGCCGGCTTCCTGAGTACGGCCCCGTAGTTTCTATCACGATTCAACCTCCCGCTTTTTTCTTTACACGGCCGGTGTTGCAAGAGCTGGAGCGCCGCCAGAAAATTGCCGAACAGCAGGCAAAGAGAGTGCAGACTCAAATTGAGCGCGCTGCGCAGTTTATCAGCCTGAAAGCGAAAGAGGCGTCCCTTCAGGAAAAAGTCGAGATCGAACGCTCGAAGAGGAAGGGAAAATCCGCGGGAGATCTTGAAAAAGATCTGGCGGATCTCCGGCGTCAAATTGCGTCGATGGAATCTGTCCCTCTACCGGAAGGCCGGTTGGAAATTGTCACCGAGTCGTCGATCAACGATATGGACTTGAACAGGATGATTTCTGCGAATTACGATCAGCTTCTTGAAAGAATCACACAAGCGATGAAGGATACTCTTGCGGAAAATGGAGTATGGATCGCCGATCTGGGGCAGAATGAGAAGATCGGCATCACAGCCTACGTGCGCGACAGCTTTATGGGCAATCAGGAAAAGGTCATCATCCTGGTATTGGACGGCGACGATATTCAAGCGTTCCGCAGCGGCGAGCTGGATCTTCCTTCCCTTAAAAAGCGCGTGCTTGTGAAGCACGAGAAAAAAGATTAAATTGCGTCTATCGCGTCGTCGAGTCGTCGCGTCTATCGCGATCCGACGCAATGACGCGACAACGCAAACATGCGAGTCATTGCAGGCAAGTACCGGAACCGGAATCTGAAGGCAAATGACCGGTTTCGTCCGACTACGGATCGCGTCCGGGAAACTCTGTTTAACATTCTTCAAAACGAGATGGATGGAGCTGTCTTTGTCGATGCCTTTGCGGGAAGCGGAGCCGTCGGCATTGAAGCGCTGAGCCGCGGGGCTTCCATCGTCTATTTCCTGGAATCAAACCGGAAAACGTTGCAGATCCTGGAATCCAATCTGACGACTTGTTGCGAAGGGGAACGGTGGCGCATCTACTCACTTCCCGTCATCAAGGGACTCAACGTCATTCAGCAGACGGAGCAGCGTGTTGACTTTGTGTTCTTTGATCCTCCCTACGAATTCGGGGAATACGCGGAACTGCTGGAAAGGGCGTCCGTGTTGTTTCCGGATGCTACGTATATTGTAGAAGCATCGTTCCGAAAGCGGTTCGATATCCCGGCGGAATTGGAGCTGTTTCGCGTCCGAAACATTGGCGAAACCTGCCTTTCTTTTTTCCGTCGCAGGACGGCATGAGATTCATGCTATACTCGAGTCATCTTTTAATGGGAGGAAGGAAATGGAACAAAGTCAGCAACCACAAGAATTCGGTTCTCAAGTGCCTGCTCCACAGAAAACAGGTATGGGACTGGAGCCTAACATCGCCGGTGCGCTATCGTACTTTTGCGGCTGGGTGACCGGATTGATCTTTTTCCTCATGGAAAAGGAAAACAAGTTTGTCCGTTTTCACGCCATGCAGTCACTGATTCTCTCCGGTGTATTTATTGTTCTTTATATCGCTCTTAGCATCCTCGGTAATATCCCCTTCCTGGGATGGCTCACTCTGTTTGCTTATCCTGTTTTGGGCATCCTTGGTCTTATTGTGTGGATCTTGATGATGGTAAAAGCGTACCAGGGAGAAAAGTTCAAGCTTCCCGTCATCGGAGATATTGCGGAAAAGAACGCATAGGAAATGTCTGAGACCACCAAGCTAAACTTGGACCCGAATCTGGCAGGTGCGCTCTGTTACGCATTTGGCTGCATTTCGGGAATCATTTTTTTTATTCTGGAAACCGAGAACAAAAGAATCCGGTTTCATGCCCTGCAGTCGATTCTTCTCTTTGCTGGACTCTCGATCCTGTGCGTTATCTCCATCATCCTGACCATCGTCACCGATTTTTTTGTCTTTGAGCTCGCAAACAGTTTAGTCTGGCTTCTTCAGTGTGTTCTTTGGATCGTTCTGATCATTAAGACCTATCAAGGGCAGACGATCAAGATTCCAGGTCTGGGTGATTTTGCGCAGAAGCAGGTCGGATGGCCGGAGAAGGAGCAGAAATAAGCACCAAATTTCAAATCACAAATTCCAAACAAGTTTCAATGTTCCAAAGTCCCAAAGCTCCAAAGTCCCTCGAACAGGTTTTTTTGGAGCATTTGAATTTGAGATTTTGAATTTGTTTGGAATTTGATGCTTGTAATTTGAAATTTAGATCTTGAGAATGGAAGCACGAAGAGAGCAAATTCGCATGATCGCCTTTTTCGTTGCGATTGTGGGATTTTGCTTTGTGGGCTCGGCGTCAGCGGAGACAGTACGATTGTTCGGGTTTAAGCTGCCTTCGATTTGCGGATTCAAACTGATTACAGGGTTTGATTGCCCGGGCTGTGGAGTGACCCGCGCGCTGGTCCTTGCCTTTCACGGTCGTTTCTATGAATCCTATCTGATGCACATCTGGGGGATTCCCGTGGCG
>CAZDDB010000010.1:5832-12900 GCA_964504105.1 uncultured Acidobacteriota bacterium | reverse complement strand
CCTCGATTCCAGCCGGCGTTTTCCACCCCGTTGATTTGGAAACGTTGGGGCAACCACTTTGTTTTCCTCTCTCTCTTGCTCCCCTGGACCGCAAAAACGATCGCGCTTCTCATGATCCGGTGGTAGGGGCCGGGCATTTTCCGCGACCAAATGCACAGCCCCTGCCATCTCGCTAACCCTTGCGTTTGCAATCACATTGTGTTACTATCACCGATTACATAAGAAGCAGTGGAAGTAGTGTCTTTTTTGATGGACTGACATACACTGATGTAAGGAGGAATCTTGTAATGGTTTGCATCCGGTTAATGCGGATGGGCGCCAAGAAACGCCCTTATTACCGAGTTGTTGTTGCCGACTCACGCAGATTTCGTAACGGCAAATTTATCGAACGGTTAGGGGTGTATGATCCCCTTCCCAAGAGTCCCAAGGTCGAGTTGAACATGGAGCGTGTGGATTATTGGATGCAAAAAGGCGCTCAGCCCTCAGTTACCGTCCGAAATTTGATTTCGGGTGTCCGTAAATCCGCTTCAACCGTTTCCGTTTCCTAGCACAAATCCAGTTTCATCACCAGATACTGAATCGTAGGAGGATGCCATGAAAGAACTATTGGAAGCGATGGCAAGGGCTCTCGTTGATCATCCGGACGCGGTTTTGGTGACCCTGATCGAGGGGGAACAGACAACCGTGTTGGAACTCCGAGTTGCCACAGATGATCTGGGCAAGGTCATCGGAAAGCAGGGCAGAACAGCGCGCGCGATCCGCACAATTCTTGGGGCTGCGGGGATGAAATTACGCAAGCGTTTTGTGGTGGAAATCCTGGAGTAATGAGTACCGGGATCTCTTCGCCTGTCATTGTTGCGAAGATTGTAAAACCGCATGCTCTGGGCGGTGAGGTGGTTCTGGAATCGTTTACCGATGTGGAAGGCCGGCTGGAAAGTACGCCCCGTTTCCTGTTGTTGGATCGAGGGAAAACGGTCCGGCATCTTCAAGTTAGATCACATCGGTTCTTTAACGGCAGACATGTTCTGGCCTTCGCGGGTGTGGATTCCCGCCAGGATGCGGAAGCGTTGAGGAATCTGGAACTGGCGGTTGAAGAAGAGGAATTGGGTCAACTGGATCCGGACCGTTATTTTATTCACGAACTGATTGGAATGCGTGTCTTGCTGAAGGATGGTACGCCGGTGGGCGTAATTCAGAACGTGATTCACACGAAAGGAGCAGATGTTTTGGAAGTAGGAGATCACGGCCAGATACTGATTCCATTTGTTGCGAAGATTTGTGTGGAGGTAGATCCCGAGAGAAGGCAGATTACGATTGATCCTCCTGAGGGTCTGTTGCAGTTGAATGCGGATTGATTTCCTGACCATCTTTCCCGGAATGTTCCCGGGAATGCTGGAGCATGGACTGCTTCAGCAGGGTCGTCAAAAGGGGATTCTCGAGTTTCAGGTTCATGATTTGCGGGATCACACGAGTGACCGGCACCGCAGCGTGGATGACGTGCCCTATGGCGGCGGTCCCGGAATGGTTTTTAAGCCGGAGCCGGTATTTGAGGCGGTCGACGCGATTCGTTGTCCCGGCGCCGTGGTGATTTTGCCGACTCCGCAAGGGGTACTGTTTACTCAGGCGATCGCGGAAGAACTGGCGCATGCATCGCAATTGATTTTTCTGTGCGCGCGTTATGAAGGGGTCGATGAGCGCATTTGCGATGTGCTTGTGGATCGCGAGTTCTCGATTGGAGATTTTGTTACGATGGGAGGGGAGGTGCCGTCTGTGCTCATGATCGAGGCGATTTCCCGTTTTGTGCCGGGCGTGGTAGGCGATCCGGAATCGATTGTTTCGGACTCCTTTCAGAATTCGTTGTTGGATTTTCCGCATTACACAAGACCTGAGGAGTACCGCGGGAAAAGAGTGCCGGCCGTTCTGCTGTCCGGACATCATGAACAGATCAGGAAATGGCGGAGGAAAATGGCGTTGCAGCGAACCCTCGAACGGCGTCCGGACTTGCTGGCTGGAGTTCCATTGACCGAGGAAGACAGGGAAATGCTGGAGGAACTGAAGGGTTCAAGCGTTGAAAAGTTGAAAAGTTCAAGGAAGTGATTCTTGAACCTTTGAACTTTTTAACTTCCGAGCACTTTTAGAATGAGGATATTCGCATGAACACGTTAGAGATAGTTGAGAAACAATACCTGAAATCAAAATTGCCCGCTTTGAAGCCGGGTGATACCGTACAGGTTCATGTACGGGTCAAGGAACGGGAAAAGGAGTCGGCCAAGGCAAAGGAGAAGGACAAAGAAAAGGAAAAGGAGCGCATCCAGGTGTTTGAGGGAGTCGTGATCGGGATGCGGGGCCGCGGGATTCAGAGTTCCTTTGCCGTTCGAAAGATTTCCTTTGGTGTGGGAGTGGAAAGAATCTTTCCGTTTCATTCTCCCAGTATTGATAAAATCAAAGTAGTCAAGCATGGGAGAGTCCGCCGCGCAAAACTGTTTTACTTGCGCGAGAGGACCGGCAAGGCTGCCAAAATCCGGGAGAAGCAGGTGGCTCAGGCATAAGCATGAAACGGGGAAGACGGAATCACCGTTGTACCTACAGGCATGAAAGGCAGTTGCTGGCGCAGGGATACTGCCGGATTGCGGGCGTGGATGAGGTCGGCAGAGGAGCGTTGTGTGGTCCCGTTGTGGCTGCAGCGGTTCTCTTTTCCGGGCGTCCGCCCGTTCGCGGGATCAATGACAGCAAGAAGTTGACTGCAAGTCAGCGCGAGAGGATCCGTCCCCGGATACTGAAAGCGGCATTGAGCTACGGCATCGGGATTGTTCCGGCAGAAGAAATCGACCGGATCAACATTCACCAGGCGACATTGCAGGCGATGCGAATCGCTCTTGAGCAACTTTCGCCTGCTCCTGATTTTGTTTTAATCGATGGAACCCGGGTTCACGGCCTCCCTGCAGCCAGTCTCAATCTGGTCCGGGGAGATGCTCGTTCGCTCACGATCGCCGCGGCGTCCATCGTGGCGAAAGTAACCCGTGATCATCTGATGCGAAGCTATGCTAGCATGTATCCGATGTATGATTGGGCACACAATAAAGGATACGGATGCCGGAGCCATGTTGAAGCGCTTCGAAATCACGGCCCCGTTTTTTTTCACAGAAGATCGTTTAGCCCTGTGCAAGTGGACCCTCAATTGAAACTGGATGGTTCCTCTGTGACTTTTTAATAAAAATATGGCTTGGGATAAGTCGAAAACCCTCAAATCCGCGGAAAGATTTGTTGCGTCCGGAAAAACGGCGAACGCGATAGAGGAATATCTCAAGGTCCTGAAAGAGAACCCCAAAGACTGGAACCTCATCATCCAGATTGCCGATCTCTATCTGAAGCTCAACAACGCGCCTGAAGCGATCTCCTGGTTTCAAAAAGTTGCCGACCATTATTACACCGACGGATTCTTCCTCAAGGCGATTGCCATCTACAAACGTGTCAACAAGCTCGATCCAAGCCTCACCGATATTTGCCTGAAGCTTTCTGAATTGTATTTAAAACAGGGCCTCACAATGGATGCCAAGGCCCAGTTGCAGTCAGTGGCGCAGCAGTATCTTTCCCGCAATCTGAATAAAGAGGCGATTCATACCCTGAAGAAGCTGATCGAAATTGAGCCTGAAAATATCAAGACCAGGAACGATCTGGCAAAAGCATACAAGAACGAAGGCATGGTGCCTGAAGCAATTAAAGAGTTTTTGGATATCAGCGATCAGTTATCCCGTAAGGGCCTTTTGAAGGAAAGCCTTGTGGTTCTGGAAACTGCATATAAATTGGATCCGAAAGACACAGAAACCCTTCGGAAGATTCTGTCAATTTATCACGAGCAAAAAGAATCTCAAAAAGGCGCGGCGCTTCTGGATGAGGCTCTTCGCGCAGATCCTTCGAATTCGGAGATCCTCGGATTGTTAGCGGAAGCGCATGCGGCCCGGCGTGATTTCGAAAAAGCACACGAGGCGCTGGACCGAGCGATTCTGAATTCTTCCCGGAAGGAGCAGTTCTGGACCCTGAAGGGAGAAATCTTTCTGAAAGCAGGCGATCTCCAGGCCGCCTTTGGACAATACGTTCTGGTTGTCGATAAAGAGATTCAAAAGAAAGAAATTGATACCGCGGTGGAATTGCTGCAGCAAATTACTGAAGCGAATCCATCCTTTCCTCCTGCCTGGCTGAAATTAATTGACGTATACTCCATGCTGCGCCAGCAGGCGAATACCCTGTCTGCCTATAACTCGCTGGTGGACGCCCTGATCTCCAAGGCGATGCATGCGGAGGCATTGAAGTATGTCCGGAAGTTAATCCAGTTAGATCCCGATGATGATCAGCACAAGGAAAAGTTGGAGTTTGTGCGGTCCTTTGTAGAAGAGACCAGGATCGATACCAAACTTCCTGAGAAAGAGGTTCCGCCTGAAGAGTCAAAAGAAAGCGCAGCAGAGGCCACGGACGCGGATATCGGAATTGAAATAGAAATCCCTCCCTCTCCTCCTCCTCCCCCTCCTCCGAAACGTTCTCCGTCTTTGCTGCGAACACAACCGGCTCCTGCACCCCCGATTGTTTCCCTTCCTCCGATGCAAAAAGTTTCTGCTTCTTCTACGGCCCCTGCCCCATCCGGCACGTATCAAGTCAGCAAGGAAGAGAAAGAATATGTGTCCGAACATCTCATTGAAGCGGAAGTCTTCAACAAGTACGGGCTGATCGATAAGGCGCTCGAACAGGTACATGGCGTTCTCAGTAAGTATCCGAATTCGATGCAGGCGCATCAGAAGTTGAAGGAGATTTTTCTGGAAAAGGGAGAGCGGGACAAGGCTGTTGACGAATGCATTATTATGGCGCGCATATTGCGCAGGCATGGGGATACGGATCAGGCAGAGGATTTGCTGAGCGAAGCACGCCAGATTAATCCGAATCATGCTGCTCTCGAAAAGGCATTTAAAGAGGCCGTTGCTCCTGCGCCTGCTGCTCCTCCGAAGGGGCCGGATGTAATGGGAGAAATCGAGAAACTCGCGCAAACCATCAGGACAAAGTCCGGTTCGTTTAAGGTGCCGGCCGCATCCAAGCCACCGGGGACAGTAAAGCTGCCTCCGGAGCTGTCAAAATCAAAATCACCCTCTCCCTCTCTTTCGAAGCAATTGTTTGATTCCATCATGAAGTCCACGACTCCTTCGGTACAGAAAAGCCGTCCTTCTGTTTCCACGCGGCCTCCCTCCGCTCCGAAGATGCCGTTTCCATCTGAGCCGGTCGAAGAGATCGAAATTGGTCTGCCGGAGTCCGCTTTTGAGGAGATTGATTTCTTTTCTGAGCAGGGAATGAAGGACGAATCATGGAAACTGCTTCAGGAGTTAAAGCAGAAGCATCTGGACGATCCGGGCGTGGTGAAAAGACTTGCTGCGATGCAGGAACCTGCGCCGGTCGTTTCTGAAAAGGAGCCGGTTTTCCCGGAGCCGGAGGAAATCTATGTCAATCTGGATGACATGGATCTTCCTCCGTTGGAGATTCCGTCTCAATCTCAAACTGGCTCCGCAACTGACGTTCCGGGTCACGATGATTCGGCTTTGTTCGGCATCGATCTATCTGAAATGCCGCCGGTGGAAATCGAAGTTGAAATGTTTGTGGAACCGCTCGAACAGATTCCTGAAGTGTCTGCTGAAAACCTTCCGTCGTTCATGGAGGATCAGCAAGCTGTTCACCCGAAGGAGCGGTCCACTGAAGAGACATGGGATCTGAGCGATTTTGCGCAACCTTCTCCGGGCACCCCTGCAGAAATCGATCTCGGCCCAACGGAGTTTACAGAGCTGGAATATGCGACTCAGACGGAAAGTGCGCAGGACTCTGCCTCAGAGCAAAACGCAGAGCCTGAAAAAGTGCCGCAAAAGGAGAAAGAGATTCTGGTTGCCCCGGAACGGACTTTCAGTGAAGCCATGGATGCGGTTTTCCAGAAAGGGGAGGAAGAGGAAGCGGAAGCAGAGCCCGTTGCGGTTAAGGCTCCTGAAGAGCTCTTTGAAGAAGAGGACGAATTTTTCGATCTGGCGGCAGAACTGGAAGAGGGATTTCTGAACGTCCAGAGCGCGGTGGAAGATGACCGTCCGCCGGACGGACAAACCTACTCCTTCGAAGAGATTTTGTCGGACTTCAAAAAAGGCGTTGAAAAGCAGCTCGGAGCTGAGGATTACGACACACGATACAACTTGGGAATTGCCTATAAAGAGATGGGATTAATTGACGAAGCGATCGCAGAATTTCAGATTGCGGCAAAGGATATCAGGAGATTCCTGGAGTGTTGCAGCATGCTGGGCCTTTGTTTTTTGGAAAAGGGGATGAACAAACTCGCAGTGAAATGGTACCAGCGTGGGCTGGATACTCCAGGCTACAGCGAAGATGAATACCAGGGGTTACGGTTTGAACTGGGTCAGGTGGAAGAAGCATCCGGCGATCTGGCAAAAGCTCTCGAGATTTACCAGGAAGTCTTTGGTGTGAACGCCAACTACCGCAACGTGTCGAAAAAAATCAAAGAGCTCCAGGATAAGCTGAAGAAGAAGTAGGTGCCGGCCCTTCCGGTTCGAATCCTCCAATGCTGAAAAAACTTACTTTTTACATCTATATCTTCTATTGCTTTGAAATAGGGGTGTTTCTGATTGTCGCTCCGTGGTGGCTGCCACAGGTCTGGGAAAATAATTATTTTCTTTTTCTTCTTCCGCGTTTGAAAGGATTGTTCTTGAGCGGGTATTTTCGGGGAGCCGTTACGGGTTTGGGTGTTGTCAATCTCATTCTCGCTGTATCCGAGATCATTCAGAACGAACAATCCAGGCGCATTTTCCAAAGATCAGGCGAAGCAAAGTCAAAACTGTGATCCGGACTTTTTCTTACTGTTTGATTACGGACCGGAGGATCAGCCGGCAACCGCTTGAAAGCATTGCACGTTCTGCTGAGCAAGCGGGTGTGGACTATTTTCAATTAAGGGAAAAGGATCTGTCCATTCCTGATTTGTTGAAGATGGCCCGTCGAATTCGTGCGGAGTTGAGCGGGACAAAGTTTGTGATTAAC
>CAZDDB010000010.1:0-5822 GCA_964504105.1 uncultured Acidobacteriota bacterium | reverse complement strand
CGATGGCAGTGGGCGCCGACGGGGTGCATCTGCAATGTGGGAACCTGCCGGTTGCATCAGTCCGCCGTTGTGTTCCGGATTTGTTGATCGGCTATTCGGCCCATTCTGAGGAAGAAATCCGCCAGGCCGAGCAAGATGGTGCCGACTATGTTTTTTGCAGTCCCGTGTTTCCACCGCGCTCCAAGAGATCCGATCTGGAACCGGTCGGTTGTGAGAAGCTGGCCCGCTGGATTCATGGTGTTCAAATTCCCGTCTTTGGATTGGGAGGTGTGGAGAGCTCCAATCTTGTTGGGCTACAGCGGGCAGGATGCCGGGGGGCAGCCGGAATCTCGCTTTTTCTCAACCGGGGTTGCTTTGATTCGAAAAGGATGGTGATCTGATGGATTTTAAGATGGAACCCAACATGAAAATGGGAGGACTGATCTTTCTGGCCATGACCTTTGTTGTCCTGGCTGTCTTGCGGTTGATCAGGCAGCATCCTGTGATCCGCGAAAAGATCAAGCTGCCCCTCATTGCTGTTTTCAGTTTGCTTACCATTTACGATATTTTCTACATCCTGCAAAAGCCCATTCCCGGAATGATAGAACCATACTACTTTGCGCTCCTCTATCTGGCGATCGCAACCGTCCTGATCCAGCTCGCAGTCTTCCTCTTCTTTGAGATTTTTCTACTTCGAAGCAAACATTATCAAACTCCCACCCTCTTGAAGGAGATTGCGAACGTCGTTTTGTTCACGTTTGCCGTAATTCTGATCATTCAGGATACGCTGAAGATCCAGGTGGCGACCGTGCTGGCGACTTCGGCGATCATTACCGTAGTGCTCGGGCTTGCCTTGCAGGAAACGTTGGGGAATCTCTTTGCCGGTCTGGCGCTCCATCTGGATCCGCCGTATCATCCGGGGGACTGGGTTCACGCCGGCGAAATTGTAGGCAGAGTCGAGGAGGTCACCTGGCGAGCCACAAAACTGCGTACAACAAACAACGATCTAATAGTCATTCCAAATGGTCAACTCGCGAAAGAAAAAGTTACGAACCACAGCTTTCCGGCCATTCCTCATGCGACCCGGGTAAATGTGCCAGTCAGTTATCATGTTCCTCCAAACAAAGTTGCGCATGTTGTGCGGGAAGTGCTGGCAACTGTGGATAATGTCACCATGGAACCGCCTCCGGAGATTCGAGTAAACGCCTATCATGATTTTTCGATCGATTATCAAATCAAGTTCTTTTATAAGGATTTCGGTATCATTGAGCCAACCCTGGCTGCCATTCGAAAAGCGTTGTGGTACTACTTCCGGCGCAACGAGATTGAAATTCCTTTTCCCATCCGGAATGTTTATCTGCACGAACGGGATGAGATGCTGGCGATCAAGGAGCGGAGGCTGCTGCATCTCGCCGATTCGCTCCGGAAGGTCTATCTGTTTGCTCCTCTTGATGATGAAGAGCGCAGGTTGATAGCCGAACGGCTTGTCGAAATGCATTTTGCGCAGGGCGAACTGGTAATCCGTGAGGGGGACACAGGGGATAGCTTCTTTATCATCGAGGAAGGGGAAGTTGAGGTCTTTCTCACATCTGCAAGCGGTAAGCGTAAGATCCTGACAACCCTCGCGGAAGGAGATTTTTTCGGGGAGATGGCTCTGTTGACCGGTGAAAGGCGAACGGCCAGCGTAGAAGCAGCTAGAGATGCGCGCGTCTACAGTCTCACCAAGAGCAGTTTTAAAGAGGTGCTGGAACGAAAGCCGGAAATCCTTGAGGAAATCAGCAGCGTGCTCAGCCGCAGGAAGGATCAACTTGTGGACCGAATGGCCGAAAGCACGGGCGCACACGATCCAGAGGCTCCACTCAATATTTCCGAGGCCAGGAATCGAATCCTTTTCCGCATTCGCAACTATTTTGGTCTGTAGGTGCGGCTGTTGTGGCTGCTACTGTGGATTGAGTTTTTCGTAGAAGTTTCTGGCCTGTTCCAGCGTCATGTGCTGCGCCAGTTGATGGTTCAGTTCACGGATCTCCTGCCGGTGGATCTTAGAAAGTTCGCGGATCTTACCAACAGTTTCTTTAACGGCATCCCGTTGCGCATCCGAGTTTGCCGAGAGGTAGGCCTTTTGGAGTTCCGCAAGGGCCGTCAGTTTTGCTTCTTCTTCCTTACGCAGTTCCGATAATTTTCGTTGAATCTGAATGAACTTCTCGTAGGGTATATACTCTTCGATTTCCTTTCTTACGTTCGAATCAGGCATGAATCTATTGTGCTTCTTCAATCCAAAATCTACGATCGGAGAAGAGAGGCCCGCAAGAGGGGGAGACTTGCAGGCCCTAAGACTTATGCTTTGGCGGTTTCTGATTTGACGAAGAGTGATTCCGGTTATCATTCTGCTTTTTCTGGGGCGGCGGCGCATGATATTCACGCTTCGGCGGATCCGGTCGCTGGTAGGTTGGCGGATCCGGTCGCTGATAACGTTCTTGCGGCTTCGCTTCATGCCCTTCCCTGGAATCGTTGTTGTTCTGATTCTCGTCAAACCGTTCAAAGTACTTCTTTGCTTCTTCCCGATACCGTGGAGTAATCTCGTTGGAATCTTGTCTGCCTCTTTCATCCTGCTCAGAAGTTCTGGGGCGTGACCAGGGAAGTGTCTTCCAATCGTCGTTCTGATCTCCACGTTGATCGTCGCGCCCGTTGTTCTTGTCTTTATCTGTGTAATAGGGGCTCACGTAAGAGCGGGACTGCCGTTCCTTATCGCTGTTACCGCGATAGAACTGCTGATCTCGATCTATTGCGTGCTTGCTGCTATCTGCTGATTCACGTTTCACCGGTGTTCTGCCGGAATCCCAGTTGTGTTCAAACTGCTGCTGGTCTTGGCTCTTCGATTTCTCGACTTCCTTGTGTCCCGGTGTGACAGGGGCTGAACCTTTTTGCGATCCCGAAGAACCATGTCCGAACTGCTCGTCGCGATGATTGATCCCGATAGAATTTTTGATATCTTCAGCCGGTTTGACCACTCTCTTATCGTTTTCGTATCCGCGAACCAGGCCCGGCTTCGGGATCACATAGTTGATGAGCTGTTTTTCGGGAGAGCGGAGAACCTTTCTATCGTCAATCCGGATTCGCTTTACATCTTCCGGTTTTGCCATCGCTTTCTTGAGCTGGAAATTCCCCAGCTCCTTTTTCTTCACAAAGTTCCATGCAGCTCCCGCATCCAGAGTCTTTTGTTTCTGGACAACAGGATAACGGTTGTAGTTGTTGTAGTTGTTATACGCAAAGACCGGCCGGTTGTAATAATTCAACGGACACCATCCGATATAGTCACCGTAGTCATACCAGGATACCCAGGCAGGCGCAAAGACATTCCCCGGGATCCAATACCAACCAAACGAACCGGACCATCCCCAGCGTCCATAATGATAGGGCGCCCAACCCCACGGTTCATACGATGTCCAGAACCAGCTGTTATTACAGTATGACCAGCGTCCGTCGTTATAGGGTCTCCATCCGTAGCTGACATTCGGAACCCACACATTGCCGTAGTCTTCGTATTGACGCCAATCTCCATAATCATCCAGTTCTTCGGAATCATAGTAGATGTCTTCATCCACGTACTGGTCTCGTCCGTAATCGTTGCGTGCGTAGGAATTCATTCTGGACTGGTTCCAATCATCGAATTCATCGTACCGCCCTTCGTAGGCTTCCGGGCGCCCGGGGCCCTGACCCGGATCGACATATGTTTTTTCACCTTGCCGAAGTAAGACACGACGTCCTGATGCGCGTACCTCAACTTCTCCAGTAAGGCTTGTAATCCTGGCGGTTCCTTCATTACCCAGATCAATGCGGATGTTTCCTTCATCAATCATGAAAACCTGAGCATTTCCGGCGCGAACTTCAAGCTCGTCGCGGAAGGAATTGACCCTGTGAGAGTCAACGAAAATTGTGCCTTGAACCAATGTCAGGCTCACGGGCGATTCACCCGACTCTAATTTTACAGCCGTGTAGTCGGAAAGTCGTACAACCAGGCCGCTACGAAAGGCCAGTTCACTCCTTCCGTCCGATGTCTCAATCTCATCCCCCTGAATGATCGGGGAATTGATGGTTGCCTGCTGCTGTCCATTTGAAGAGTGAAGGGTCACTTGTCCCTCCACATAACGGAGCCGGATAAATTGGGAATCCCCAAAAACAGCTCCCGCAAACAGGATCAACAGGACAACCATAAATGCGCGCGGGAAATTACCTGGTTTCATAAGACCCTCCATGAGACCACATCGTCCTCAGGGAAAGCAAAGGACGTGCCAGGCCAGCCCCTATGAGTTCTCGACGATGGCACCGCCGGAAGGCTGTCTACTTTAAACGACAACTGTTATCCTTTTCCTACTTGTTTTTCAATAGTTTCGAGCGTCTTTTCGAGGTTTCTTTGCCTGCTGCGAAGCGTATAGATATACCCGAACAGGATGCACCAGATTGCCATATAGGCGGCAACGAGGTAGTTCATGACTTTGCCTCCAGAATTTTCTCATGAAGTTGATCGATTCTCTCCCGTGTTTTTTCCAGATCGATTCGAAGCTGTATGAACACAAAATAAAGCAGCAATAGCGCTGCAAAACAGACCAGAACCGATGTCCACATCTTCGGATCCAGGTTGATCTTTTGTGACGTCAGCACGGTCGGATGAATCGTGCGCCACCAGCGGATGGACATCCAGACGATCGGTACATCCACAAACCCGATGATTCCATACACTGCCGCGTACGTGCGAATGGCGGGATGATGGTGAAGGGAAGAACGGAACAACAAATAGGCTACATAAATCAGCCACAGGATGAAAGTGCTTGTAAGACGAGGATCCCACGTCCACCAAACATTCCAGACCGGCTTTGCCCAAATCGGTCCCGTCACCAGAACAATCAGGCAAAAAAGAACTCCCATCTCGGCTGCCGCATGCGCCAGATGATCGTACCGTTCTTCCCGTTTCCACAGATAGAGGGCTCCACCTAGAAACACAAAGAAAAAGGACAGCAGTCCCACCCACGCGCTTGCAACATGAAAATAAAAAATTCGTTGCACTGTTCCCATGACTCTTTCTGTCGGCGCGTAGAGGAACGCGAAGTAGAGCGCCAGAATCATCATCACAAACAACGCCCCAAGGATAATTCGATCCGATCTTTTCAAGTTATACCTCTTCCAGAATCCAGTAGTAACACCAGTACGACAGCACCAGAAAAATCACATCAAACGCAATCAGCAGCTTGAACCAGCTGTAGAACTGGTTCATTTTCAGATGGTTCAAGAGGATGATGGAACACTTGACCGCCATGACGAGCATCGGGAGAAGAATAGGAAACAGAATTGCCGACAGGATCATCTCCCGGTTCTTCAAGTTCAAAGACATGGTGGAAAAGAGTACACCGAGCGAGCAATAGCCGATGGCGGCAAGAACCACCACCAGAAACAGCCACAGGGAATTGATCGTGAAAGAAAAATTGAACAAGACATGAAACACGGGAAACAACAGCGCCTCCAGGGCGATCAAGAACAGCACGGCGGAAAGCATCTTTCCAAGAAAGATTTGTCCGGGCGTTGCCGGGCTGATCAGGAGTCCCGAAAGCGTGCTCTCCTCTTTCTCCATATAGAGAATGTGGTTCAAAAATAAGAGTCCCGAAAAAAGAAACGAGATCCATAGAATTCCGGGAGCAAATAGAGGGTACTGGTCTCCCGCAACAGAGAGGGCAAAGTTGCCAACCACCAGCACCAGCAATCCGAAGAACAGGGTGGTCACAAAGGCCTGGCGGCTCCGGTATTCGATGACCAGATCCTTGCGGATGAGTGAACGTACAATGTTCATGTTT
>CAZDDB010000009.1:20492-30330 GCA_964504105.1 uncultured Acidobacteriota bacterium | reverse complement strand
TTAATAGTGTTGATCGCATTGCTCACTCCCTTTGTGTATTCTTATGAGCATACCAGTTGACAGCTCGATAAGGTTCATTATGGCCGATTATAGCACCGTTACAAGAATGTTAAAATAGACAATGGCTCCCACTGACTCCCACGTGTCCACATTGTTTTTCTGTCGATCGGTTTGTTTTCCATTTTTTCCGTCCGATGATGGAATACAGCAAAACATATGCCAAAATGCGTATATTTCCGGACAATTTTTCTCGACGAGCCAGGAAGCCCCGTTTTGGAATTTTGGGCAAGAATGCCTCAGGTCGATTCAATCTTTCGTATACAGTCTTACAATACTCCCACCCCAAACGAGGGCCGCGGGCTGACCCGGTCAAACAATCTTAGACCCTTACATCTCAAATCGTTGCAAAAAAAGCAAGGAAATTTAAACGCAAAGACGCCAAGCCGCAAGGATTAATTTTCTTTGCGTCTTTGCGTTAAAATCGAAACACCGGATACCACGGAACCCCTGTTTGGTTCCGGCTCGTCCGGGTTAGGTTTTGGAAAGCCCAGCGACCCCTCTCTTCAACAACTCTCTGGCAAGCTTCTGGTAAGGTATTCCATATCCGTGGGCGATTTTCTTTAAGCTTTCAACCAACTCGGGCTCAAGTCGCAATGACACCTGACGCTTCCTTTGGCTCTGTTCTTTCAAGTCCTTAAGGATATCACCGTAGGAAATCTCATGCCAAATTCCGTAATCAAGGGGGCTATGCTGGCCCCAAAAATCGCTCTCCCGCTCTAAAGAATCGAACTTCGGGACTTGCTTTTTCTTAATTGTTATTTCTTTGCCTTTTGTCATGTTTTCGTTTGCTCCTATAAAGTCTTTGCTCACTACTGGACATCTGACGGGCGGTGATTACTTTAGCTCTCCCCGGGGTCGGAACAGTAAAAACGGTTAAGAGGTGCCTGCCGGATTCCGTTGCTCCGAGGGCTAGGTATCTACGCTCTCTTCGATCTTGCGCTGAATCGCCGGGCTCGCCGCATAAGGTCTGAGTCGCTTCATGAACCATATTATAAGATATGTATATACAAGTGTCTATACAAGAGTGGGAAAGAATTCCCCAAAGTTCTACCACATCGTCTCCCAAGCAAACGATCCTTCTTCCCGAAAATGACGCTAGAATAGGTACATGGCTGCAGCGAGAAAAGGTGCGGAGAAAAAGTCAAGTTCGATAGAGCCGAAGAGTCTGGAGAAAGGGAAGAGTGAACCGCGGCGTCGATTTCTTTTTACATCACTTCTGTTTCTCGCATGTGGTCTGATGCTGCCCGGTATTTGGTGGAAATATCACAGCGCCGATCTTCCCGGCTTGATTGCCAAGGCATCCAGGCAGCATTACAACGTGTTGCTGATCACGATTGATACGATTCGAGCAGACAGAATCGGGTGCTATGGATTTCGCGAGATCAGCACACCGAATATAGATGGGCTGGCTGCATCGGGAACGTTGTTTCTGAATGCGACGGCGCATGCGCCGATGACTTTGCCGTCACACACCTCGATCCATACCGGGCATTTCCCTTCTTTCCATGGAGTGCATGACAATGGCGGATTCTATGTGCCGAAATCGGAACTTACTTTGGCGGAGTTGTTCAAGAAGAATGGATTTGTCACCGCCGCCTTCGTAGCCGCTTTCGTCCTGGACTCCAGTTGGGGCTTGGATCAAGGCTTTGAAACTTATTTTGATAATTTTGATTTGAGCAAGGAAGAACGCGTCAGTATGGGAAATATTCAGCGTCCCGGCGGTGAGATCTACGACCACGCCGTCCAGTGGTTGGAGAAGCATAAGCAGGAGCGATTTTTTCTGTGGACCCACTTTTATGACCCGCATGCCCCCTATGAACCACCAAAAGAATTCGAACAGCTTTATCCGAATCGCCCTTATCTAGGTGAGATTGCTTATACGGATTCCATCATTGGGAAGCTCCTTTCTTATCTGGACCAGAACGGCTTGCGAGACAATACCGTGATTCTGCTTACGGGGGACCACGGCGAGAGTCTGGGCGATCATGGGGAATCGACCCACACCTTCTTTGTTTACGATTCGACACTGCATGTGCCAATGATCCTGTCTACCCCTTTAAGGGAAACCCGGGGTAAAACGGTGTTGCAACAAGCCAGAAGTATCGACATTTATCCGACTTTGCTGCAATTTGCCGGCATAGAAGTGCCGGAGGTAACGCAGGGCAGAAGTCTTCTGCATCTTGTCTTAGACTCTACTAAATTAGAACCACCTCCTTCTTATGCAGAGGCCTATTATCCGCAGTTTCATTTTGGCTGGAGCCGTTTGCTGTCGCTTCGAACCACCGGCTTCAAATATATTGATGCGCCAAGACCGGAGTTGTATGACCTCAAAGCAGATCCGAAAGAAGAAAAGAACATCTACTCCGACCACAAAGATCTTGCGCTCCAAATGAAGAGGGAGCTGCAGAAGATTGAGCGTTCCAAAGCGGAGGAGGCAACGATGCGTCCGGGCGCAATCGATGATGAGACTCATGAGAAGCTGGCTGCATTGGGATACGTTGGGGCTTTTACTGGTCCCGTAGCGGCAGATCCATTAACTCTGGGTGATCCAAAAGACAAAATCGGCCTGTTCAACATGATGAGCTCAGCAAGAGAGGATTCACTGGATGAAAAGACTGATGAGGCAATCGCTAAATATAAGCACATTATCAAGCTCGATTCCAAAATCGTGGACGCTTATTTCATGCTGGGAAACGAATACATGCGGCAAAAGGAATATCAGGATGCCGTGGTGGAGTTCAAGAAAGCCCTGGATCTGAAACCGGACTACGATTTCGCCATGCTGAATCTGGCGACTGCGTACCGGAAATTGGGCAGAATCGACGATGCCTTGGTTGGATTTCTGCACTTCCTCGAAGAGAATCCGAAAAATATGCAGGTGCTCTACCATATCGGCGAAACGTATCTGTTCAAAAATGAGCCGGATAAAGCGCTCGAATATTTTGAGCGCGCGTTGAAAGTGGAACCCGACACAGCCTGGGTATACAATGCCATGGGGGTAGCTTACCAGCAAAAGAAACAGCCGGAAAAAGCCAGAGAGTTGTTTGAGAAATCCCTGGAAATGAGTCCGGAGATCAACATGGCTCACTTTAACCTGGCCGAGTTGTTCGAATCACAGGGAAAGCGAAAAGAAGCCGAAGAGCACTACCTGGCGGAATTGAAGGTTGCGCCCAAGAATTTCAAAGCTCATTTCAATCTGGGACGAGCGTACGTAGATGGAGGAAGGTTCCAAGAAGGCATCGAACATTTGAAAGCAACGGTGGATTTGGCGCCGGAGTTTCCCCTGGCTTATTTGTTCCTTGCTCAGGCGTATGTAGAAGACGGTTCCGATCTGAATCAAGCGATCGAGCTGGCCAACAAAGGATTGTCTTTAGGCCTCGATCCGGAATACAAGCCGTTAGGCCATCTCGTGCTGGCCGACATCTACAACCGGCAGGGCCGGTACGATCTGGAAAAGCGTGAGCTGAGCATGGCCCAGAGGAATTAGGCCACAGATTCCATCTGGTGCCGGCCGACATCTACAACCGGCCTTTCTCTGCGAGATGAAGGTAGTTGCGGGCGCGGTCCTTCATGCCAAGACTCTCATACGTATCGGCAAGCAAGTAATATCCGAACGATTCGAATTCCCTGTCCGGCTTCAGACTCAACCCCTTCTGTGCGAGATCGATAACACGCTGCGGATCGACTCCGGCATCCATGAGATTCTTCGCAAGATAAAAGTAAGCACGCGGGTCATTGGCAGCGGATGAGATCAGCGCCTGCAAGACCTCGCGCTCCCTCTTCACTCTCCCCGTTTTGTGGTAGAGCGTTGCAAGGCGCAGTTGAAAATCGACTTCGATGAAGCGTGTGCCGGCGCCTTCCATCAACATTATGGCGCCCGAAACATCGCCTTGCGATTCGAGGATCATAGACATGTAGACATAAGACGAGGGTCCGGCGTTTCCGGCAATCGCCTTTCGCAGATGGCTTGCCGCGCGGTCATATTGTGCAAGACGCACATAGGCTTCGCCGGCTGCTTCATCATAAGCGGAGGGCCATGGTTCGTTTTTCTCCAGGTAATCAAGCAACTCCTTTTCTTTCTTCAGATGCACCATGTGTTTTGCAAAGCTCCGCAGACCAACCGGAGATGTCTGTATCTCTGCCAGTTTCCGGTAGCATCGTGCCGCACGATCCGCATCATTGTTTCTTTCATGCGCTTCAGCAAGAGTGCTCCAGGCCGAATCGTTGCCCGGCTCCTTCGCGAGAATAGCTTCCAGAAGGGGAATGGCCCGCGACGGTTTGCCGGCGTAAGTCAGCGCCCTGGCTTCGAAGATCCGCACCTGCGTGGAATCTGCATCCGCATCGCGAAGCCGGCGGACAAGTGTGAGGGCTTCCTCCGGTTGCTGCCGAACGAGCCCGCTCAGCCGGTTCAGATCAGTCCAGGATTCAACGAATTGCTTGACATCGCGGGATGGATCGCCGGAAGCATCGGAGGATCCGCTGAGGTAGCCCAGCGCAGCAAGCTGTTCTTGCTCCTCCGGGCTGACCGGATGAATCTTCTCGTGGGTGGATGAACTGAATTTTCGGACAAAGTCTGCAGCTTGCGTCTTCATTCTTGCCGCTATGTCCGGTCTTTCCGCGCAAAGATTTCTGTTTTCAGAAGCATCGGCCCCAAGGTCATAGAGTTCCGGCTCAGGAGTGTCTATGTATTTGTAGCGTCCGTCCTGCACGCTGCGGAGCGGCATAGTACGGAAGAACCGTGTTCCTGTAAGCGATTCGGAAAACGCCGGCCGGGATTCGGTTGTCTCTTCCCGAAGAACATCGGTGAAGGGGATTCCCTGAACTTCAGGCGGAATGGCGATTCCCAACAGATCGAGCAACGTAGGCATCAGATCAACCAGCGAAACAATGGCATCGGAGCGCTTTCCGGCAGAATGCTGTCCGGGAAATGCAATGACTAGAGGTACCTTCAGAACCGGCTGGTACACGAAGTAACCGTGTCCTATTTCTCCGTGCTCGCCGAACATTTCTCCGTGGTCACCGGTAAGAACCACAAGCGTGTTTGCGAGCGGCAACTCATGGATGATTCGATCCACGATCGAATCTGCGTACTGCAACTCCCCGCGATAAAGGCCGTGTTGAGACGGGTCGGAGGTCTTGAAGGATTCTGGAGGATCATAGGGAGAATGGGGATCATAAATATGGACGAAAGCGAAATATTTGCCGATGGCGCTTGAATGCCAGCGGGAAAAGGCCTCATATACTTGATCACCATTTCGCTGCACTCCCGCCAGGTCCGCGACACGCGCATCCGCCAATGTGAACGACTCGTCGAAAACATCGAAGCCCTGGTTGATTCTCGTGCTGCTGCCCAGAACGATTGAGCCCACAAAAGCCGCGCTCTTGTAACCGTTGTTACGAAGCACTTCAGCCAGCGTGACCGCCGATGGCTGCAGCCTTGCGCGGGCATTCTCCTGAACACGATGAAACATCGGGTATGTGCCTGTCAGCATCGTTGCGTGAGATGGAAACGTGTAGGGTGCTTGCGAGATTGCGTTGGTGAAGGTCATTCCTTTAACGGCAAGACTGTTGAGGCCGGGTGTTGGAACTCCGCGGGCGTTGTAGATTTGCAGGTCGTCCGTCCGCACCGTATCAATGGATATCAGAACCAGATTCCAGGCTTCTTGAACCTTAGGGGGCGGCGGTGGAAGGCGCCTCTTGAAATAAAAGACTCCGGCGCCAAGGATCAAGGTTGCAAGGGCAACAACTATGAGTCGAAAGCGTCGAAAGGGCGTAACGGCTGACCCGGCATTCCGGACCGTTTTTATTGCTTTGCTGCGCATCTATGTTCCGCTGCTTCCTCTCATCGGGCCGGAGTTTATTTACGATACTGGTAGTACTATGGTCACAGTAGTGCCTTCCCCTTCGCGGCTTTCGACCTGGATGGAACCGCCGTGGTCTTCGACGTTTTTTCTGGCAATCGGAAGGCCGAGACCGGTGCCTCCTGACTTGGTCGAGAAGTACGGCTCAAAGAGACGGGGCAGGATCTCGGGCGGAACACCCTGACCTGTATCCCGGATGCCGATCTGGACGCGGCTATTCTTGCCGTTTGCGGCTTCCAGCGTAATGAGGCCGTGTCCGTTCATCGCTTGCAGCCCGTTCTCGATGATGTTCATGAGAGCGCCGCGAATTTTGTCCGCATCCATCCGCACTTCAGGGAGCTTCGGATCCATTCGCACTTCCATACGGATTCCTTCCGGAAGATGTCCCTTGTATCCGGCAACAATGTCCAGCAAAAATGAATTCAGATCTACTTCGGTGCGGTTCAACACAGCGGGACGTCCGTATTGAGAGAAATCGGAAACAAGTCTGCGGAGTGTTTTTACCTGCTTCAGGACGGCATCGACGCAGTTTTGCAGCACATCGCCGAAACCTTCCGATTGGTCCCTGTATACACGCAGCAGATGTTCCATCGCAAGCTGGATCGGAGTCAGCGGGTTTTTGACTTCATGTGCGATGCGACGGGCCATTTCAGCCCAGGCTGAAAGACGATTAGAACGGATGATGTCGGAAATATCCTCCACAAGAAGCACAGCCCCTTTCCATTCCGTTTCCTCAAATAAGGGAACGTAGACCAGTCGGAAATTTGTTTCCAGATTCGTATGGAACAGGGCAATTTCTTTACCCTGGAACTCGGAGCGCTTTTCCAGGAAACCGGACAGCACATCCTGCACTTCGGTCCAGACGCTCTCCGGCGGGATCAGACGGTCGACCGGTCCCCGGTAGTTGCCATCGATCCCGAACATCCGCACAGCGGCCGGGTTGACTGTTGCTACATTTATAGTACTATCTATAGATACTACAGCAGTTGTAATGTGGTTGAGAATGTTTTCAATATAGGCTCGCCTGCGCTCGAGAGTCTCCTGTTGCTCGTGAAGCGAACCGGCCATGGCGTTGAAAGACTCCACCAGCTGCCGGAACTCGTCATGATACGAATCCCGGATCCGGTACTCCAGATTCCCGCGGGACATTTCGCCGGTGCCCTGGATCAGGACTTCCACGGGACGGGTAAAGCGGCTTGCCAGAAAGTAACCAAGAAATACTGCGAATAGAATCAGCGCGGCGCTCACCAGCATCATGTACTCGCGCAACTCCCCTACTTCAGTTTCCACGCTCTTCCTGTCGATCAAAAATGGAATCGTGACCACTTCATCCTTAAATCGGCCTGTATAAATCCGGCCGCTGACATTCAAAAACTCCAGCGAGCCGGTCCGCGCCTCACTGATGCTGTACTTCTGCCCCTTGTAAAACAAGTCCATGTAGGTCTTACCCGAAATCTGATCCCCGAGCAGTCCGGCGCTGAAGAGCTCGCGATTGCTGGCAGCCAGCAGATAACGGTCATAATAAAAACTGATGTCCTGCTGGATCACCTGGCTGATCCATTCCAGCAGCTCATCGGTGAATAGGCCTCCCGCTGCCGCTTGATTCTGCCCTTCCGTCCGGTACAGGAGATAGTCGCCTACAACTTTCGTGGCCACGGAAAATGAATGCAGGGCGCGGGAGGTTACCTCATCCACTTTCTTCTTTTCGACGTAGTTGCGGATGAACAGCGACAGAAACAGCATGGGAACCATCGAAAAGACCACAAACGCCACCAGCAGTTTTTGAAAGAAGTTGAATCTCGTAGAAGCGTCCGATTGGAAATACGCAGCCAGTCGGCGATGGAAGAACAACGCAAGAGTCACCGAAAACAGCGAGAACCACAGCAGATTAAAAAGGAGCAGATCGATCATATGGATCAAATGGCTGCGCAGAGTGACGGCAGGCAGGAGCAAGGAAGCGAACCCACCAGTGATCCGGAAATAGAAAACATGGTACAGCCGGCCGTTCCCGGTTTCGGCAGTCCAGGCTCCTCTGGAGTTTTGAAGCAGCCTTCTTCCCTCTTGAACAGAAGCCGCCAGATCGGGACTTGAAACATAAACGGGACGCCAGGCCGCATCATACACATTCAACAAAGGAGGGGCCGCATACAGGGGAGAATCGAGAGCGGGCCGGAATAATTCCTGGAACGGACTGCTTGGCGCAATGAACGGCAAATTCTCGTAATCCTGGGCAACCTCTATCACCAGATAACCCGTTTGGGAAAGAGCGCGGATTGCGATCCATAGGGGACGACGCGAATTTCCAAAGGCAGCTACCCGCCGGAAGGTATGCCACGATTTGCCGGATGCGCTTCCCGCCACATCGAAAGAGAGGCGTGGCAAGCTAATTGCAAAACGGTTCAGCATCTCCCCGTTTACGCCGTATACTTCTACAGCCGATTTGTAGCCTCGGCGCCCGAGATCTGTTCGCGACCAGAGTCTGTAGGCCAGATCGGGAATTTTCGGATCGACGGAAATACTGCTGACAATCTGATCCAGCTGATCCTGTGACGTGCGAAGCACATCTGCCAGTGTCGCGTTGAGTCTCTCTACCTGCGAAGCCGCTTCCCTCTGAATAAATGATTTCTGAACATCCAGAGCGTAGTGAAACCGGGCGAAATGAAATGAGACACTAACCACCCACACCAGCACAAGGGAGACAAGAAACCGTGAAACAAAGTTCATCCTGCTAAACTGCCGCCATCCGGCCGGAAGGAAAAAAACCAGCGCAGCGGTTCCGAAGTAGAGAATCAGAAATGGCGCCACCGGCACCCAAATCAGGTTCCGGAAAAGGAAGAACAACAGGCACAAAACGGATAACTGTACAACCAACAACAAGGACAGGCTCTTCCGGTTACGCGGAAGATTTCGCATGAAAAGAGCGTACAGAACACCCACAAGGAGAGCGACACTGACATCCAGCCAGAGCATTCCAAACACCTGTGAAAGATGCGAAAGATCGAATTGCCCGGCAGAAAAGCCGATCGGATCAAACGCAGTAAAACCCAGGCTGCTTCGAACAAAATGGTAGTAGCCCGCAAACAGGAAGCCGGAAAGCAGGAAACATCCGGCCAGAACCAAAAATGCGGTAAACATCTGTCTGATTGGAACTCCAAGATTGATCCGCCACACAAGAAGTGCCAATGCCATCACAGCATTCAGCATCAAAAAGGAAGTCAGCAAGAAACCCCCCGGCGACTGGAACAAACTGCCGGCTCCTGCCATCCGGAATCCCGTTGTCCGGAAGAATGAAGTGGAACTGAGAGCAGAAAAATGGGCCGCTATCAAACAGGACAACACTGAGATCAACAGGAATACGCACCATCTGAGCATCGTTTCCTTACGGGACACGTTGTCGCCGCAGAGGCCCAGAAACTCAAAGAACAAGAGAATATTCGTGATCAGGATAAACCCCAATGTCAGCAACTCCAGCCACCAGTGCAACCGGAAGATACGGTGGATCAGAAATTGGCTGTACTGCGCCTTCCTGTAAAGCACGGATATGCTGAATTCAGAGGTAATCGCGAGAGTACGGATGATCAAATCGGTGGACGTGGTGGTGGACTGTTGTGAATTGTATAGAAGGCTTGGACGGATCGATAGCCCATCTGTGAAGAGGTTGTAGCCGCGGAGATAGCGGTTCTCAATTCCGTAGTCTGCGGCTACCGGGTTGAGAACGGTAATCGAGAAAAGGCGGTTTTGCAAGATTACGGAACGGCGATGTTTGAGTAACTGCTGATGAAGCTCGTTTAAGACCGAAACTTCTTCTGTGCCCGTCGCAAGAAAACCTTCGCGATATGGGACCTGTCCGGACCAGGACAGCAGTTGACCATCCTCACTGTAGACTCCCCACCAGTAGGATTTTCCTACCAGGGCTT
>CAZDDB010000009.1:0-20482 GCA_964504105.1 uncultured Acidobacteriota bacterium | reverse complement strand
ACCGGGCGATAGCGACGCGGCTTGTCCAAGCACCGATTCGATCTCACGCGAGCTGCTCCGGCACAAATCCAAAAGAGACGTGGCGCGGCGCTGCACCTCTCTGTTACTTTCTTCAATCTTGGTCAGAACATCAGAATCGGAAGACTTGCTGTACCAGATCAACTGCAGAAAATCCACCAGCACCAGAGCAGATATGACTGCCCAGAAGGCAAGAAACAGGGCGCGAAATCCTCCACCCAGGGTTTTTCGCAGCAGGAAGAACATCGCGAAGGAAAAACATAGCCACACAACCGGCAGGAATGGGTACAAATGAAAGGAGTTCTCGAAACGGAACCAGAGGAGTAAGAGGAGAAAGGGAAATACCCGGAAGGCAAGATGAAAACGCTTCACTTTAAGATCAGTGCACTAACCCATTTCCTTTCAATCACTTGATAATAATGTTGTCGCAGCAGACAAGTCAAGGCGGAAACCAAAGAGGATAGAAGAGCCTGTAGCTGCTACTTCCCCGTAATCTTTGGATCACTCTCTTCAGATGTCACCGTCATCAAGGAATAGATCGACTGCTCCGAACACTCATCGTGTCTGGGAATTTTCATCCCTTTGAGCAGATGAACGTAGGCTCCCTTTCGCGGCACACAATCCTGCACGTCTTGTTCATGTTCGACAAACTGGTAGTTTCCACTGAAGGGGGCGACATCGCCCGATTTGAATTTTCTCTTTTCCATAAACTAATTATCCGGGTACTGTCCTAACCCGGACGAGCCGGAACCAAACAGGGAATCCGTGGTATCCGGTGTTTCGATTTTAACGCAAAGGCGCAAAGACGCAAAGCCGTAATGATTGCTCTGCGACTCGGCCTGCTTTGCGTCTCCATTAAGACTTGTGAACACGACTCCGCGAGCGGCCCGCGCCTTCGGCATTTTCCGCAAAGGAAGTTGTCGTCAATAAGGAGAACGAATTCATTTTACCAGATTTCTTTTTTTTTCAACGATTTGAGATGTAAGGGTCTAATTTGGAGCCCGGGCGTCCCTGCCCGCGACGGCGGCCACGGAGGGCCGCCCCCCAAAATTAGGACAGCACCATTATCCAGTTGCGATTGGCTTTGCGATTGAGTTTGACTTTGTGATTCCGTTTGACTTTGTGATTCCGTTTGGCTTTGCGGTTGCGTTTGGCTTTGTGTTTGTGTTTGGCTTTGTGTTTCCGTTTCCTGTTCCGCTGCCGCTTCTTCATCTTCTGCGGAGTACGCAGTCTGCGTTTGCGTTTGCGTTTGGGTTTCCTGACCCTCCGGAGGCGGAGGAGGAGTGCGAGTAACACAGAGCAGGTTCCCGTTGTTCAATCCGATGAAAAGACGGTCATTCGCCGTCATGGGCGCCGAACGGATCCGGTTGCCTGCGCTGAAATCACCTACTCTTGTGCCGGTGTGAGGATCATAACCGACGACCCTGGGGCCGAATGGAGTAACGAAGATCAGCGCACGGTCAAAATGCATCCTGTTGAAAACCCTTGATCCAGTCGTGGAGAGCCACCTGCGCCCTCCGTTCCTGATCTTCAAATCATACAGGAAATTATCGAGCGCAGTCATTAGAACATCAGGGTCTCCGCTCTCATTGTCGGGATCGTAATAAAACATGGGGACTCCACGGACAGCGCCTCCGGTCTTGAGTCTCCATTTCTCACGTCCGTCGGCCGCATACAGACAATAGAAGAACCCTGCTTCTGTTCCAAAAAACACCAAATCCGGCCCCGCGAGCGGAGAACTCTTGATTGCGGATCCTGCGGAAAATTTCCATTTTACAAAACCCGCGCTGCGGTCGAGCGAAAAAAGAATTTCATCATCACATCCGGCAAACACCACGTTTCCCTGTATTGCAGGTGAAGTGGAGCAGCCGGCGCCGGTCTTGAATTTCCAGAGAAGCGTCCCCCGGCTACGGCTTATGGCTATGATCGTTCCTTTTGATGATGCAAAGTACAGGTTCTGTTCATCTGTAGCCGGCATCGTTAGAAAGGTCTCATCTTCCATGTTCAGGCTCCACCGGATTTTGCCTTTCTTTGTTTCAAGCGCCAGAATCTGACCGCGCTGCGTGCCGATGTAGAGGACGTCGCCACGCAGCACAAATGCTTCTTCCACTACATCGGCCACATTTGTCTTCCAGATTTGCTTTCCTTCTGCCTGCGAAACGCCATAGATGATTCCCGGCTTTGATGCACAATAAACGGCGCTGTCGTCTGCCTGCGGTTGCGCAATCACCGGCCCATTGGTTGAAAACTTCCACGTAAGCCGCATCGGAAAGCCAATAAACAGCGGTTGCGTTTGGGTTTGAGTTTGGGACTGCGACTGTGTCTGGGTTTGAGTTTGGGGCTGCGACTGTGTCTGGGTTTGAGTTTGGGACTGCGACTGTGTTTGAGTTTGAGTTTGAGTCTGCGTTTGAGGCTGTGTTTGTGGTTGGGTTGGAGATGTCAGCTGCGCAAAAAATATGGGGCGCTGCAGTGGACGACGGCTCAGAACAGAAATGATCTTTTCAGAGGTGGTTGCATCCACTTGGAAATACACAAACGCCAGTACTACTAGAAGAGTGAGAAAAATTCGATTCATGACAACCCTGAAAACATAGCACAGCGAAGGTAGAAGTGGTAGGAGCGCTAAGTTATTTTTGCGCAGGCCCTAAAGGACAAACTCCTGCCAATCCGCTACGATCTTGAAAGGAGTCCGGGAAAATTCCTTTGATTCTGGAGTATCGGGATCCAGAAGCGGATTCGTGTGGTTCAGATGGGTAAAGTAAATTGTTGTTTTGATTTGAGGAAGCGACTGGAAGAACAGGATTGAGTTCTGAATCGTCGGATGCGGGACCAACCGGATATCGCGTCCCGGCAATTCCGTGCCTGAATAAAAAGTTCCGTCCAGAAGCGCTATGTCGCTTCTCTCCAGCCAGCGAGAGATCGAATCACGGACCGGTTCCCACGAATCAATGTCTGGGATAAACAGGAGCGTCCGGGTGCTCCCGCGAATCAGATAGCCATAAGTGTCGGTAAACTCCTTTCGATGCGGAACCGGGAGCGGAGTGATCGAAACGGTTCCATATTTCACTTCCTGGTCGGGCTGAATCGGATGCAGCTCGATATTCGAGTTGCTGGTCAGCAGGTTCCAGGGAGCGTTTTGTTTTAGAAATGCCGCCATTTCAAAGCTGCAATATACCGGGACTTTGTTCGTGGAAACGGATTCCTTCCCGAGATACATGAGACCGGTGTAGTGGCCCATATGCGCATGGGTCAGGAAGATTCCGTCGAATAGATTCCTTTTTGCGAAGCCGGGATTTCGTCTGACCATCTCCCGGTATTGTTCGCGGAGATCAGGAGTCGCATCGATCAAGTACACAGAGTCGTTGTCGAAGATCGCAAGCGAGCTGATCAAGTGATGTTGTGTGCTGCAGATCTTTTGGGAGCAGCCGATGTGAGGGATCCCGCCATCTTGCGCGATCCCCAAAACAAGAACGCGTGTCCCGCTGGATTGGGATCCGCCGTTTGCAGGCGCAAACATCAGAAGGGCTGCGAGCAGGAACAGAAGCCGGTTCATGCATTCGCGGGTTGGTAAAAAGCGACGCGGTTGCGTCCCTGGTTCTTTGCTTCATAAAGCGCGAGATCCGAAAACCGGATCAACTCTGTCATGTCCTTTGCACCACAGCAAGGATGAGACGCCGCACCAATGCTCAAGGTGACATGCTGTCCATTCTCAAGGACTACTTTTTCGTGTGCGGCATCCTGGATCCGCTGTGTCACGATGCAAGCGCCGGCGGAATCGGTTTCCGGGAGCAGAACCGCAAACTCCTCACCTCCGTAACGCGCCACGATGTCCTCCAGACGGCAAGCGCCTTTGATAGCCTGCGCTGCTGTTCGAAGCACCAGATCGCCTTTTGCGTGACCATACGTGTCATTGACGCTCTTGAAGTGATCCAGATCGATCATCAGCAGAGTGAGGCCGCGCTTGTGCCTGCGCGCACGCTCCCATTCCAGACCGGCAACAGCGTCAAAATAACGGCGCTGGTAGACGCGAGTCAACCCATCGAGAGTGGCCAGCTCGTAAAGGCTCGCATTTTCCAGCGCCAAACCGGCATGAAGCGCAAGCGAACTGGCAATGGCTTCCCCTTCTTTATCGAAATTGGTGATTCGTTTGCTGTCTTCATAAAGGATCCCCACCATTTTCTTCTCTTCCCCTTCTTTACCGACAGAGCGATAGGAAAAGAGCGGGACGCAGAGACCACTGCCGATCTGGAGATTATAGACGCTCTCGCTTGCAACCTCGGAAGGGCTGACAAAATAAAAGAAAGATCGCTGCTTGATCGTCCTTTCGATCACCGTCTGGCTTACCTGAAACTCAGTGAGACCAAGAGTTTTTCCCTTGGCGTCTCTTCCGAGACGGAACTCCAGCTGATTTTCGGAGTTGAACAACATCACAAACGCGCGTTGCATTTCCGTTAGCTGCAGAGCGGCATCGAGAACAATTTCCAACGCTTGATCCAGATCCAACGTGCTGTGAATCCTCTGTGTCAGATAAAGAAGCTTCTGATAACGTTGAATCTTTGCGTTTTCATCGTCCTGCGTGGATACGGCCATTACTCTTTCTTCCGGGCAAAATAGAAGGCCGTGCGGATTTCCTGGCTTCCATAGTAGAGATAATCAAACTCGAGTTTGATCTCTTCATACTTCTTGGGTAACGCGGGAAAAATGAGGAACCTGGTCGCAACCTGTCCGGGCGAAATTGAATCGGGTGAGTGGTACACGGATTTTTGCAATACGTCCTGGATCCTCTTTTCCTGCCCATCCAGAATTCCCAGAAGGATCGTGAAATCCATTGGAAAAAACGCTTCCGTCTTGATCTTGAGCGTAATATAGCGCGGGGTAAATGTAAGGGATCCTGTGGTCCGGTTGATCAACGTGAGCATAAAGATGCTGGCGCCCTGCATCTCCCCACCAAGACGGGAGAACGGGTTGCCGAGGTCAATTCCTCGATCGCGATAGTACTTTGCGATGGTTGCGTCGTTTGCCGCTTCCAGAACCAGCCCGACATTTCCGGAGCGGAAATAGATCGTCCCATCCTTGATGTCATACCCTTCATGAGCAACCGGAACCAGCTCAAGCGCGGCTGTTGCGCCGGCAATCTGCGATACGAATAGTACGATAAATATAGCAAGAAGTTTCAGCTGTTTTGACATACGAAGATCATATCCAGGGAGTATTGCGGGAAGATTCTTCCCAGGCGGTTGAAAGCCTTCATGAGCGGTTTGTACTTCTCCTGGTTCCATTCGGCCTGCAGGTAGTCCCGGCGGGGGTTTCCACTCAGCCAGTTTAACAGCACTTCGAGATAAATGCCCGTGCTATCGATCACTTTGAGTCCCGCGCGCGGGAGGATGTCGTCGCGTAATTCGCGATAAGAAAACTCGTGGAGATGGTCCGGCGAGTAAGGTCGCTCTCGTCCTTCGATTTTTGCCAGGAGCCGCTCGCGGTTGGGAGTTGTGAGAATCAGCACACCGCCTGGTTTCAGCACCCGTTTCCATTCCTGAAGGACCGGGAAAGGATCCGTGACATGTTCGAGGATCTCTCCGGCAAACATGGCGTCAAAGCTGCTGCTTCGAAACGGAGCATGAGAGGCGTCGGAAAGAAACCAGTGGTTTTGCCGGACTTCCTTCTTGCGTTCCCGGATTAGACCAAGGTCCAGATCTCCCGCAAAGATCTGAAAGGGCCAACTTGGCTGGATATCAGTAAACAGACAGCGTCCACATCCGAGATCAAGAGCCTTCCCACCGGCCGGAATATGCTTTGTGAACATTTTTTGTAGAACGGAAAGCTTGTAAAAATGCATGGTCGGCAAAAATGGAAGGGGCGTTCCGTATCCGTCGCCGGCGTGGAGACGCGCATAAAATTGTTTCAGCACCATCGGGTCGTCGATCTTCATGATCACATGTTCGAGCTGCCGGATTTGGAGCTTTTCATCGCGCAAGACAAGCTGCAAGTCCTGAAGCGGATCAAACAAATAGGAAGGATTCACCCAACTGTCGTTGCAGGAGGTCTTGGCGCCATCCACAATCATTCTCACGGAATCCCGGGTCACCGTGCGGAAATCCACATAAAACTGGATCATCCTTTCGCCGGGAGGAAGTGTAAACGACCACCATCCCAGGTGCGTTTCCGGATGCACCTGACGGAGATACGAATAAATATCAACAGTAAAGACATGCGCCTCCCCGTTGATACGGACATCCGCGGCAATCGACCCCTGGAATTCATGGAGGCGAAAGCTCTGCTGGCACGGTGAGATTGATTTCATATGGCGTTTGCAGACTTGTGAAGCAGTCGGGCTCAGGCAATTCTGGCCCCTCGCGCAGCAAAAATTGTAGCATACGGACAGGAAAATTCCCACGGATCTGCGTATAAGCCCGGCCTGCGCCCTGTAATAGTACGATCAGCGTACTACGCGAATCACAGAAAAAGGTTGACAAGTGACGCAAAACTTGATATGAAATGTATGGCATTTTTTGGGAGCGGCCGGCGCCAAACCAAGCTGAAATCAGTATTTAGAGGCCGATGAAAATCGTATTTAGAACGCGTTACCCCTTACGAAGAATCATCCTGCTGCTCCTGCTCTCGGCGGTCAGCAGCTTCTACTATCTTCAAAACCATCCACCGCAGCAAGAAACGCGTGCACAGGCCGGCTTTATCTCCATCTCTCCGGTTGTCAACAAAATCGAACCTCCCGTACCTGCTTCTGAGCCGGTCACGAAAACCATTCAGATCAAGAAAGATCAGACCTTTAGCGAAGTCATGCAGTCCGCTGGTTTTGCGCCGGACGCAATTCAAGAGATCTACGGAAGCGCCAGGGATGTCTACAATCTTAGTCAGATTCATACAGGGAAACAGTTGATCTTGACCCGAACACCGGAGAATGAGCTCGCAAAACTTGAGTACGCGATCGATCCGTTTAAGACACTTGTGATAGAAAGAACGGACTCCGGCCTCCATCCAGCAATGCTGGAACATCCTTCCGAAGTCCGGGTGGAGGAAATCGGTGGATTCATCGAAGGATCACTTTATTACACCATCAACCATCTTGGCGAAGACGATGAGCTTGTGATCAACTTTGCCGATATTTTTGAATGGGATGTGGATTTCTTCAAGGACCTGCAAGAGGGAGATTCATTCCGAATCGTTTACGAGCGGAAATACGTTCAAGGAGAGCCGTTCGGCTACGGTAGAATTCTGGCTGCAGAGCTGAACAACAAGAACAAACTGTACACGGCAATCGGATTTCAGCGGGGTAAGAATTGGGAGTATTTCTCTACCGATGGAAAGGCAATGAAGAAGGCGTTCCTTGCATCTCCGCTAAAGTTTTCCAGGATCAGCTCCGGATTTACGAGCCGGCGCTATCATCCGGTTCTGAAAGGATACAGACCGCATTACGGGATCGATTACGCGGCGCCTACCGGAACGCCGGTGCGCGCCATCGGACAGGGAACCGTCATTCTTGCCGGAAGGGCCGGAGGCGCGGGAAATACAATCAAGATCCAGCACAGTAAAGAGATTGCCACCGTCTACTGCCATCTTTCGCGTTTTGCATCCGGTGTCCGCCGGGGCAAATCCGTAAGACAGGGACAGGTCATCGGCTATGTTGGAATGACAGGGCTTGCAACCGGACCCCACCTGGATTTCCGTTACTTAAAGAACGGAAAGTACATCAACTTCTTGAGCATCAAGTCTCCCCAGGCTGATCCGCTGACTGCCGGCGAACTCGCGCAATTCCAGACCGCATCACAGCAGATCGCCGCACAGTTGGGCCAGGTACGCCTTCGCAGTCTCTCGGATGTTTCGTATGATCCTCCGCTCGCAATGAAACTCAGCGAAAACATCCGCTGAGACCCCTTACGCTTCGTGGGTAAAAAATTAGATTTGAAATAGATCGAGGACCTCAGAAAAACGAGACAGCAAAAAATCGGGTTGCGCTGACTGCAATTCTTCCACTGATCCGCCTCCTGTTGGGACTAACGCAACACACACGCCTGCGTTGCGCGCTGTCTGCACATCGAGAGCCATGTCTCCGACATACAGAGTTTCCTCCGGAGCGCAATCCATCAAACTCATCAGTGTTTTCAGCATTGCCGGATCCGGTTTAGGTGAAACACCACGATCGGGCCCATAACAATCGATCACGAAGTGATCGATTCCCAGATGCCGGAGAATATTCTTGCTGTAATCAGACGGTTTGTTGCTGGCCACACTCATTTTGATTCCCTTTCGATGCAACGTTGCCAGAGTAGAATACACATCCGGCAACAGGAATGTTTCACGCCGGTGCGTTTCATCGTAGCTGGCACGAAACATCTTCACCCCCTCAGCCATATTTTCGGCGCCGATGGCCTGTGTGATCAGGTTCTCAATCCCCTTGCCGACCATTTTCTTCACCGTTTCCAGATCGAGCGGACTCTTGTGAAACAGCTTGCGAGTGTAATTCAGGCTTTCAAGGATTGCGGGATACGAGTCAACAAGTGTGCCGTCCAGATCAAAGATGATGGAATGGAGCATTCGATGAAGAGACTATCGTGGAAAGGGGAACCGCATGTTTTTCGGGTTCATGCCGGCGACCTGTTTCAGCATCTTCTGCGCGGTCAGGAATTGTTTTAAGAGTTTATTTACTTCTTGCACTGTCGTGCCGCTTCCTTTCGCGATTCGCTTGCGTCTGCTGCCGTTGATCAAGCTGTGGTTCGCGCGTTCCCTAGCCGTCATCGAATCGATGATCGCTTCGATCCGGACCAGCGCCTTTTCATCAACATTCATGTTCTTCATTGCGGATGCATTTACACCGGGAAGCATTCCCAGAAGCTGACTGATCGGTCCGAGTTTCTTCAACTGTCTCAACTGATCGCGGAAATCCTCAAGGGTAAATTGCTGCTTTCGCAGCTTCTTCTCCAGTTTTTCCGCTTCTTTTTGATCGAACGACTCTTCGGCCTTTTCGATGAGAGACAGCACATCTCCCATTCCCAGAATCCGGGAAGCCAGACGGTCGGGGTGAAAGACTTCGAGTTCTCCCAGTTTTTCGCCGGTTCCGACAAGCTTGATCGGTTTTTGCGTAACCATGCGTACCGAAAGTGCGGCCCCACCTTTCGCATCGCCATCCATTTTCGTAAGCACGATCCCGGTGATATCAAGCGCGTTGTTAAACGCTTCCGCGCTTCGCACCGCATCCTGTCCCGTCATGGAATCGGCCACAAAGAGAATCTCGCGCGGGCGCACTTCTTCCTTCATTCTGCGAAGTTCCTGCATCAGATCTTCATCCAGATGCAAGCGTCCGGCGGTATCAATGATCAGGATGTTATAGCCTGTGTTTTTCGCCTCATAGAGAGCCTTGCGTGCGAGAGTGATCGGGTCCTGATCGGGAGTGGACGGGAAGAACGGAATTTGCGACTGCCTGGCAAGAATCGCAAGTTGATCCATGGCGGCGGGTCTGTAGATGTCGGTCGATACGACATAGGGCGATCTGCCCTGCTTCCGCAGCCAGATGGCAAGCTTTCCTGTAGTCGTGGTCTTACCCGAACCCTGTAACCCGACCATCATGTAGACCGTCGGAGGATCGGAATAGATCAAGGCGGAATTCTGATCTCCCAAAATATGGATGAGCTCGTCCCGCACAATCTTGACGACCTGCTGTCCGGGCGTCAGCGAATCGAGGACTTCGCGATGGAGACACTTCGCCTTTACGGAATCGATAAACCCTTTGACGACTTTGAAGTTTACGTCCGATTCAAGAAGCGCGATGCGAATTTCCCGCATCCCTTCTTCGATGTGCTTTTCGGTCAGTTTTCCTTCGCCGCGCAGGTTCTTTAACGTGCGCTGCAATTTTTCGCTCAGTTGATCAAACATAATTTTTGGCGAACAAGTCAAAATGCAAGATGCAAAATGCAAAAGTCAAAATGAGCGCAAGTGTCTATTCCCTCATTTTGCATTTTGCACTTTTCATTTTGACTTTTGACTTGCGAGTTACACGCCGGAGAGGAGGTGGCCCATTTTTTCTTTCTTTGTGCGGAGGTATTTGATGTTCGATCCGGTGGGCGCAATTTCCAGCGGGATCCGTTCCACAAGCTCAAGACCGTACCCTTTCAGACCTACATACTTGGCAGGATTGTTGGTCATCAGACGCATCTTGTGCACACCGATTTCGATCAGGATCTGCGCACCGATTCCATAATCCCGCTGGTCCGCTTTAAATCCGAGTTTCTCGTTTGCCTCCACCGTATCCTGACCGCGGTCCTGAAGTTCATAGGCCCGCAGTTTATTCAGAAGTCCAATTCCTCTCCCTTCGAAGCGATCGCCGTGCAGATAAAGCAGAACGCCCTTTCCTTCCTGAGAGATCATCTCGAGAGCGCGTTCGAGCTGCTGGCCGCAATCGCAACGCCAGGAATGAAAGATATCGCCGGTAATGCACTGAGAGTGGACGCGCACAAGTGCCTGATCCTCGGATCCGATCTCACCGCACACAAGAGCGAGATGCACACCGCCGTCGATGACGCTTTCGAACGCCTGGATCCTGAACTCACCGAACCGTGTAGGCATCCTGGTATCGGCGACTTTTCGCACCAGCCGTTCGTTTGCCATCCGGTATTGGATGAGATCGGCGATTGTAATCATGTGCATTTTGTGACGTTTGCAAAACTTGATCAGCTGCGGAACGCGGGCCATGGTACCGTCATCGTTCATTACTTCGCAGATGACGCCGGCCGGATAGAGGCCTGCGAGCTGCGCGAAATCCACCGACGCTTCTGTTTGGCCCGCGCGGCGCAGCACGCCTCCCCTGCAGGCGCGCAAAGGAAAGATGTGCCCGGGACGAGCCAGATCGTACGGTTTTGTGCCCGGATCAATCGCCGTCAATACTGTCGTAGCGCGGTCGTGAGCGGAAATACCGGTCGTCACATTTTGCTTCGATTCGATCGATACGCAAAATGTGGTGCCGTATTTTGCTGTGTTTTCAGTGACCTGTAACGGAATTTGCAGCTCATCGAGCCTCTCGCCGGTCATAGCAAGACAAATTAGTCCGCGACCGTACTTTGCCATAAAGTTGATCATCTCGGGGGTTACTTTCTCCGCAGCAACCGTTAGATCTCCTTCATTTTCGCGATCCTCGTCGTCCACGACAATGATCATCCGCCCTTTGCGGATCTCTTCAATCGCTTTTGGGATGCTAATAAATGGATGCATATTTGATCTCAGATTTAAATTTATGCTTTTAGCTTTCTACACATCATATTGCTTTTTCAGAGCAGAGACAACATAGCGGCCGATGATATCGGACTCGATATTGACCGCATCTCCGGGCTGAAGATCATTCAGATTCGTCTTTCGCAGCGTGTAGGGGATCAGGGCGATTTCGACCTTTCGCCCCTTCAAGGCAGCGATCGTAAGACTGACACCGTTGACGGCAATCGAACCTTTCGGGACGCAGTATTGACGCAGCGCCGCCGGCAGAGCGAGAACCAGACGCACGTCGTCGCCTTCCCTCTTCCAAGCAGCAACCCGGGCCAGACCTTCCACATGTCCCTGAACAAAATGTCCACTCAACATCGTGGAAGCTGTCATCGAAAGTTCCAGATTCACGTGACAGCCTTTTTTTCTAAACGATAGGTTGGTACGGCTCCAGGTTTCAGCCGAAACGTCGATCCACAGGCTGCTGCCGGTCTTGCGTGTAACTGTCAGGCAAATGCCGTCCACCGCGATGCTATCCGCCGGCTTCAACCGCTGCGCCAGCTTCCCGGCTCCGATGTTCACGCGTGCTCCTCCTCCACCGGTAGGTTTGATCGCGAGAATCTTACCGGTAGATTCAATCATTCCGTTAAACATCAGGCTTCTTCCGCATCCTCACAAAAAAATCGCCGTCCAGCTCCAGGGGAGGATCGATCTGATACCGGATGGTTTCCGACAGAGATTGCTCCGGTCCGCCAAACACGTTCAGAAAGTGTCTGCCGGTAAGAATCCGCGGGGCGACCATCAGGACATACTCATCAATCACTCCTGCCGTATGAAACGATGTGAAGATTTTTTGTCCTCCTTCCACGATCATTTTGCGGACCCCGAGTTCTAATAATTTAGTAAGCAGACCAAAAGTGTTGCGGAAGCGGAGCGTGGAGACGCCGTACCTGTGCCAGATCTCTTCTTTGCCTGCAGGCGCGTTTTCGGAACCGCAAATCAGGATCGGCGCATCACTCTCCAGCAGGGAACAATCGGCAGGATCGAGTTTGAAGCGGGAATCGAGCACAACGCGCATCGGGGACCGGGAAATTCCTTCCGCGCGCACAGTAAGATGCGGACGGTCGAGAATCACGGTGTCGGCGCCCACCAAAATTGCATGACACCCCGCCCGCAACTGGTGGACCCAGCTCAAACTGGTTTCGTTGGTAATCCATCTGGAATTGCGGTCTGCCGGAGAGATAATCCCGTTTACGGTCATGGCAGCTTTGATGATGACGTACGGGCGTCCGGCACGAAAACTGTGAAAGAACGGCTCATAGAATGAATCAATGACGCCGCTTTTCAGCCGGTCCACGCGGATTCCGGACCGTTCGAGTGTCTCGTGGCCTTTTCCATTGACAACAGGGTTTTGATCCCTCGCACCGTAGACAACACGTGAAATGCCGGCCTGCCGGATCTGGTCCGTGCAAGGCGGAGTCTTGCCCTGATGGGCGCACGGTTCCAAACTGCAATACAGAGTCGCATTGCGGGCGCGATCTCCCGCGCGATGCATCGCTACGATCTCCGCGTGAGCTTCGCCCGCCGCGGAATGACAGCCATATCCGGCAATTTGATCTCCGCGAACAACCACCGCCCCCACAGACGGATTTGGCGCAGTGTTCCCCTCATTTTGAAGTGCAAGCTGATACGCAAAGTTCAGATAGTAGTGATCCAGAGCCATATTTACATTTCCAATAATGCATCGATAAACTTGCCCGGATCAAACGGAAGCAGATCATCCAGCGCTTCCCCGACTCCAAGAAACTTGATCGGCACGCCGAGATCTTTTGCTATGCTCACAACGATTCCGCCTTTGGCCGTACCGTCAATCTTGGCAAGAATGATCCCGGTAACGGGTGTGATGTTCATAAACTCGCGTGCCTGCACAATTCCATTTTGCCCGACTGTTGCGTCCAATACCAGCCAGCTTTCATGGGGAGCACCCGCGACTTCGCGATTGGCCACTTTACGGATCTTGGCCAGTTCCTGCATCAAGTTAGATTTTGTATGCAGACGTCCGGCGGTATCGATCAAAACGAGATCCATTTGCTGAGCTTTTGCGGCGCTGAGAGTATCAAACACAACAGCGGCCGGATCGGAGCCTGTCTTCTGCCGGATCATCTCAACGCCGATGCGGCGAGCCCAGACGTCCAATTGCTCAACGGCAGCAGCGCGAAAGGTGTCCGCTGCGCAAATCACAATCTTCTTGTTCTGCTTCTTGTACTCATGGGCAAGTTTGGCGATCGTCGTAGTCTTTCCAACACCGTTCACTCCCATGATCATGAATACAGCGGGCTGAGGATAACGCTTCTCCCACCAGGGATCGGTTTTGCTGAAGATCTGCAAAAGTTCGTCGCGGATCAGCTGCTTTACCGCCGCGCCGCTTGAAAGCTGGTTGCTCTTGACCCTTTCGTTCACAAGATCCATCAGGTGCGTGGCCAGACTCACTCCAATGTCGGATTGGATCAGGGCTTCTTCGAGGGACGCCAGAATATCCCGGTCCACTTCCCTCCCCATTTTCGCCACCCTGTCCAACTGGGTCGAGAGCGAGTCTTTTGTCTTGCGAAGACCGGACTTCAGCTTCTGCAGGAATGTCTTTTCTTCGGCAATAAATTCAAACATGTTTCACAGCTCACGCGCCAGTAATTCACATGCATCCTTGATCCGGACGTGTGTTCGGGCGAAGTGGGCCTCCGACGAGGAAATTACGCAGATAAAATAACCATCTTTGATGTGCCGGGTCAAGATGGACCGCTTCTCGCAAAGAGTAATGATTGTCTGTTCGAGTCCCGTTCCCGTCCGCGCAATACCATTGAGCAGGATTCCCTGATACGCGGCAAGTAGCTGAAATTTTTCCGAATCCTCACCTCCCAGCGAGAAAATCATTTCTCCTGTGGAGTCCAGGAACAGAACAGCCTCCACACCATCCAGGGCGGATACGAGCTGCAGGATTTGCTCAAACGGCACGGCCGGTCCTTCACAATGGAAGCTACTGCTGGCAGCGAATGTTCTTGAGCCCTTCGATCGCCCTCTGCCCGAGTTCACCCAGTGGATTCGCATCCACTACCTTATTGTAGTAGATACGCGCCTCGCAGCCTTTGTTTTGGAGCACGAGAACATTGGCAAAATAGTAGGATGCTTCCACGTTGTCGGGAGCGATCTTGATCAGCGAACGGTAGGTTTCCTCCGCTTCATTCAAACGCCCCACCTTCTCAAGCGAAAGCGCGTATAGCAACAGCGGGCCAACTGCTGTGGAATTTGTTTCCAGGACTTTCTTGATGAGTGCGCGGGACTCTTCATAATTGCCCTGCAGATACGAAGCTTTTGCGAGATTGAAATAGGGACCGCCAACGGGATAGTTGGTATCTTCGAGGGCCCTCATGAATTCCTTGCGCGCTTCCGGATAGTTTTTCAGCTCCGTGTAGGCCACGCCGAGATTATTGTGGACATCCGTGTAGGTTGGAGAAATGACAAGCGCCTGATTGAAGGCAGCCAGCGATTCCTCCGCTTTTCCATCACAGAGAAGCGCCAGGCCAAGGAGGTTCCAGGTGCCCGCATCTCTCGGAGTCTTATCCAAAAACTTCCGGTAATGGATCGCCGCTTCCGAGCATCTCTTTTGCGCTAAGAGCTGATTTGCGTCTTTCAATTCCAGCTGAGTTTCCGGAGAGGGAGGCTTACTCAAATCGGGATTCGATTTTTTGGTGTTCCCGCTGCAGGAAAGAACAGCAGCCGAAAACAAAATAATAAGAGTGATTCGTTTCATAGATCTAATTCTCTCTACGCGACCGGCTGTTTTGGGCGCGGACGTGCTGGTTTATGAAGAGTAACCTTACCTTCCTCGCAGGCATGGCCGAAGAAATCGACGACTTTGACGTCGTACTTGGCGCCCGTCATCGAACGAATCCGGTTGAGCGCAAATTCGAGCGTAAACGCTTTCTGGTATGGACGGTCAGTGGTCATTGCATCAAACGTATCTGCCACGGTGATCACACGGGCAAGCAGCGGAATCTCCTCTCCTTTCAGGCCGCGAGGATAACCGGTTCCATCCCAGTTCTCATGATGGGCGCGCATTCCTGGAATGATGTCGGAAAGTTGCGCGATCTGAGACAGAATGCTCGCTCCCTTGTCCGGATGGGTTTTCATGATCTCAAACTCCTCCGGAGTCAGATTCGTAGGCTTCCGCAATATTCGATCTTCAATCCCAATTTTTCCGACGTCGTGAAGAAGCGCTGCAATTTCCAATCGTTCCAATTCGGCAGCGTTAAAACCCATCTGCCTGGCGATCACCAGGGCGTAGTCTTTCACCCGTTCTGAATGACCTCGCGTATATGGATCCTTGGCATCGATCGCGGCGGCAAGCATCCGGATGGAGCTCATAAACAGCTCCTTGTTCTCCCGGGCCGCATTTTGTAAACCGATAATGTTTTGTTTGATTTCGTCGGTCATGAAGTTGAACGTATCGGCGAGCTGCTGGATTTCGTTGCTTGCTTTCAGCTCGATCTTCTTATCGAAATTCTGATGACGTCCGATGTTCAGCGCATGGTCGGCCAGAGTCTGAATCGGATTGGTAATCCAGCGCGCAAAAAAGATCCCGACGACCGCGGCAAGAAGCGCAAACAGGATTCCCCATTTGGCCGATTCACGGATCATCGCGTCCACGGGCTCCAGCACAATTTTCTTTTCGATCTGAATGATCACTCCCCAGCGCAAATCGGGAAGGGAAGAATAAGAACCCAGGATCTCCGTAACACCGGAATCCTTCTTTTCCTCGTAGGGCCGGACGGTGGAAACGCGGCCGCCAGTCCTCATGTAATCCGAGACGATCGGGCTTCCGGCAAGACTTGGATGCGACTCCATTTCGGTCTTGCGCGGATCCAGAAGCAGATTCCCCGCGGAGTCGACAACATAGACCTGCGTTCCGCCGACGCTTTGTTCGGAAAGGATCTCAAGGAGCGGATCGACGCTTAGAATCATGGAAACAACGCCGATCGTGTCGCCCGATTGATTCCGAACAGGTTCTGCAAATACGAGAATCGCTGTGTCGTCTGCTTTGCTGTAGTATGGAGTTCCGATAAACGATTTTCCCTGAGCTGCCTGCTGAAAAGCGCTGTACTCCAATTGCGGAACGCGCGGATCTTGAAAATTCAGCTTCTGTCCGTATGGTCCTTTTCCCTGTGCGCTCAGCACGCGGACGCGCAGAATATTGAGATCCTTCATCATGACAGGAACTTCCGGCGGAAGAGATTGGCCCTGAACACCTCCGATCGCTTTCGTGGAGAAATCACGGATCAGCAACCTGTACCCCCCGACGTAAGCCGCGATTCTGGAAGAAACGGTGGAGGCAATGTTTACAAAGTTCTCCCGAAGGCTGCTTTCCAGTTCTTCTTTGTTAATGGAGATCAGCTTCCAGTTACTGATCATCAGCGGGATCACGCCGACACTAAAAAAAAGTAAAGTCAAAGTGATCAGAATACTGATTTTTACTTTCGTTTCTTTGAAGATCGCCATCTTGTGTTTTCTTCGCGAGCCGGCAATCCCCTATTTTTCCCCGACTACTTCGTACACCATAATCGATTTCTCGAGTCCTTTCAAATTGAATTCACCCAGAGGTTCCGTTTGAAAATGGTCGCGAATCATTTGATAGGTTGCCTCTCCAATCACAATCTGTCCCGGCTTGGCCACCCCGGATTCCAGACGCGAAGCAATGTTGACCGTGTTGCCCAGGACCGTGTATTCAATACGCTTCGGGGAACCGATATCTCCCGCAACAACCCGTCCACTGTTGATCCCGATTCGAACATCAATCTTGTGCTTCGTAAATTTTTCATCATTCATCTGCCTCAGGCGTTCGCGCATTTCGAGAGCAGTGCGCACCGCCCGAACGGCATGATCTTCCATCGGCAACGGAGCCCCGAACACGGCCATGATGGCGTCTCCGATAAACTTGTCCAACGTCCCGTCGTGCCGGAAGATAATATCCGTCATTTCGGAGAAGTAATCATTCAGCAGCAGCGAAACCCGGTGCGGCTCGATCTTCTCGGCAATGCTGGTAAATCCAACGATGTCCGAAAAAACGACGGTAACATCGATCTCCTGTGCTTCGATACTCTGGTCTGTGGAACCGACTCCAAGGATCCTGCTGATGACGGCCGGAGAGTGGTATCGTTCAAGCTGGCTTCGACGCCTGATTTCCTCCTGGATCTTCTGGTTGAGCCGCGCCTGCTCGATACCGATTGCCGCGTAATTGGCCAGAGCAGTCAGCAGATCCAGATCGGAGGGCATAAACGTTCCCGTGCGCGTTGAAGAATCGATGAAGACAATGCCGATCACGTCTTCCTTGTTCCAGAGAGGTGCGCACATGGCCGAACGAATGCTGTGAAAAATGATGCTGGCTCCTCCGTCAAAGCGCGGATCCATCTGCGCATCGGATGTCAGAATCGAAACCTTGTCCGTGAAGACTTTATTTGTGATCGTTTTGCTGATCGTGATTTTGTCAGTATCCGCTGAAGGATCACGATACTTGACAACCTTGGGAATCAGTTCTCCCGAATGCACATCATAGAGCATGAGAAAACCGCGTTCGGCGGGAAGGTGCTCGAAAATCAGATTCATCACAAGGTTCAGGACATCCTCCAGCGGCTGGACAGCTAGAAGCGATTTCGCCACCTCGATTAAGACACCGAGAATCTGATTGCTCTTCTGAATCTCAGTGATGACTTTTTCTTCCGAGGGTTCGAGCTGCTGGAGCGCCTCCGGGATCATCTTGTGAATGTCACTGATCGGCTTGATGAATGTTCCGGGACTCAGCTCATCCCCTTCCTTTTCATCTTCCAGTTGGACCTTGTCATCGATGGTCTTGGTGAAGCGCAGGGAGAACTTTCCCAAATTGATTTCATCGCCGTCTTTGAGAGTTCCGCGCGTGACAAGGACATTGTTCACGCGGGTCCCATTGCGGGAATTCAAATCGACAACAAAGCACTCGCCGTTGTCGACAACTACCTTGGCGTGGTGCCGCGAAACCCCAAAATCGTTGACGACGAGATCGTTATCCGATGCGCGCCCGATCCCGACGTCATTTGTCTCAACGGGAAAAGAGGCGATCTTTTCACCGTCTTTATAGATCAGCTTATACATGAAGATGCCCGCCCGGTGAGTCTACTTCTCCTTTTCGTTGTCGAACGCGGATGAGATCTTTTGCGCCTCTGGTTGCGCAACGGGAGCAGGCTCTTTGCTGAGTCCCATCTTGCGCTTCAAGTCTTCGAGTGCAGCATCCACCTTTACCTTTCCGCTTAATTGATCGAGCTGCTTGTCCAACTCCTCTCCTTCACTGACCGCGATCTTGTCAAAAGCAGAGAGACGATCCGATTGTTCTTGCACTTGCTGCGCCGCCGAGTCGAACGTGGACATCGCCCCATCGATGTTGTACTTGTCCGTGATTTCGAGCATTCTCTGCTGCGCTTCGTTCATCGCTGCAATGGACTTGAGCTCCCCCAGTTTGCGGATTTTGTCCTGGACTTTTTCCTCTTCCACTTTCAGCTTGACACGAGCCGCATCCGCGCGCACTTTTGCGCTTTTCCAGATCTGATCGGCGCGTTCCGCTTCTCCCTGCGCCTCGAGTTGCAGTTGAAGCGCGCGGCGTGCCAGCTTTTCGTTCCCCTGCCGCAACGCCTCTTCTGCCTGGGCTTGCAGCGTCTTGACGCGCTCCTTCTTTACCTTGCATTCCCTCTCCGACCGCGCGTCAAACCCGAGAGTCATGGCCGTAGCTTCCCGGAGAGTTTTCAGACTATCGAGCATCTCACGCACCGTTTGCTCCAACATCGGGATGGTCATTTGCGATTCGGTCTTGCCCATCATCCAGTTGAACATTGCCGCAAACATTCGTCTCATCCGCTGAAACATGACTTCCTCCTAAATTTAGTCCCAGGCAGGCTTCTACCCTGTGCAAAAGTATAACACACCGACTGCCCATTTCTTATTCAACGCGAAACGCAATCACGCGGTCTATGCATACACGCAGCCAGTACGCGTAAGAATCCGGGTTTGCCCGCAGGTCTTTCTTCAATTCTTCCAGATCCACCCATTTCCAATCCTCCACTTCTTCAGCATTGGGAACAGGAACTCCATCAAATGTGCCGGCAAACACATGATCTAATTCATGCTCGAACAACCCATTTTCAAATTGGACTCTATAAATGAAGTGAAAGATCTTTTTGATACCGCATTCAAATCCCATTTCGGAACGGATCTTGCGACGAACCGCATCTTCGATGTCTTCCCCTGGTCTTGGATGACTGCAGCAGGTGTTTGTCCAGAGGCTTCCGGAGTGATACTTGTTTGCAGCGCGCTTGTGAAGCAGAAGTTGCCGCTGTGAGTTGAAAACAAACAATGAAAAAGCGCGGTGGAGTCTTCCTTCTTTGTGCGCGGCCAACTTCTCTGCAGTCCCGATTTCGATGTCGTTTTCATCCACCAACACAACCCGCTCTTCCATGGGCTTCCTTCTCGCGAGAGGCACTCTTCATCGTTTGAAGTACTGAGAATAAGGTGATTGCAGAGACAGAGCAAGGGTGTTCGTCGCCTTGACAACAATTGGGTTCTTATTGATAATCGAGCTTTGATTTTCGGATACGTTTTTTCCGCATTTCCCCACCGCAAGCGATTAGAGAGGATTGATGGCAGAAGAGAAAGTAAGTCGAAGAAGTTTTATCTCCTGGCTGGCTCTTGCGTGGGGCTCTTTCGCCGCTGCCATGGGCGTTGCTTCCACAGCAACCGTGCGCTTTTTGTTCCCCAATGTCTTGTTTGAACCGCCTTCCTTATTTAAGGCAGGGTTTCCGGAAGACTATGCGGTTGAAAAAGTGGACGAGCGGTGGAAGGAAAAATATCGCTGCTGGATCGTGCGTACTGCTGACCTGATCTATTGCTTGAGCACAACGTGCACTCATCTTGGATGTACACCCAATTGGCTGGAGGCGGAAGCCAAGTTCAAGTGCCCCTGTCACGGCAGCGGCTTTTATATGACGGGAATCAACTTTGAAGGACCGGCTCCGCGTCCGTTGGAACGCTTCAAGGTCACGATGGGAGATGACGGTCAGCTGGTAATCGACAAGAGCAAGAAGTTTCAGCAGGAAAAGGGTGAATGGAGCGATCCGGACTCATTTGTCCGTGTATGATTCACCACGGAGCACACGGAGATCACGGAGGATCTATTTTTTTCAACCTCCGT
>CAZDDB010000008.1:26659-30630 GCA_964504105.1 uncultured Acidobacteriota bacterium | reverse complement strand
ATAATTTCATGGTTGGTATTATACGCAATCTTGATGTATAAAAGGAAGTCAAAATTGCAGAGGAAATGCAAAAGGCAAATTGCAAAATGTAAAATGCAAAATGAGTGGAGATTTTCGCGGGTATTTTGCATTTTGCATTCTGCCTTTCCTCTTGATGGAGTGATTCATGGATGAGTTATTGACACCCGAACAACGTGACTTCAAGTACCGCGCCCGCGAAGTAGCTGAAAAATATGTACGTCCGCAGGCTGCCCAACTGGACCGGGATGGAAAATATCCGTACGAAATCATGGAAAAGATCATTGAATACGGGCTGATGGGAGTCTGGATTCCAAAGGAGTACGGCGGCAAAGGATATGGTGTCCTTGAGTTGTGTCTGGTGATCGAAGAATTGAGCAAGGCATGCGGCGGCGTGGGTGTCGGATATGCGGTCAATGCGCTTGGCTCGTTTCCCATCATGATCGGCGGAAATGAGGAACAGAAGAACACCTACCTTCGGGATGTCGCAACGGGGAAGAAGTTCATCGCGTTCTGTTTGTCTGAAAAGGAATCAGGAAGTGACGCGGGAAGCTTAAAGACTGCGGCGGTGCGGGACGGCGATCATTACGTCATCAATGGCGACAAGAAATGGACAACCAACGGCAACGCTGCCGAGATTTACAGCGTATTTGCCAACACCAATCTGGAAAAAGGAACGCGCGGTATTACCGCATTTCTTGTGGAAAAAGGTTGGGACGGATTTACGATCGGCAAGGAAGAAGACAAGATGGGGATCCGCTGCATCCCGGTTCACGAGACCCACTTCCGCAATTGCCGCCTTCCTGCAGCGAACATGCTTGGAAAAGAAGGAATGTGATTTATGCTCGCCATGGCCACACTGGACCGCGCGCGTCCGGGTGTAGCAGCCCAGGCTCTCGGTCTGGCGCAGGGCGCGCTTGATCTTGCCCTGGACTACGCCACCAAACGGAAACAGTTCGGCCAGAATCTGATCTCGTTCCAGGCGCTGCAATTCATGTTTGCCGATCATGCCACGGAAATTGAAGCAGCCCGCCAGCTTGTGTATGCTTCCGCACGGGCAGTCGATTCCGGAGCAAAATCGTTTTCAAAAATTTCCGCCATGGCAAAACTCTTTGCCAGCGATGTGGCAATGAAGGTCACCACCGATGCAGTCCAGATCTTCGGCGGTTATGGATACCTCCGCGATTATCCGATTGAAAAATACATGCGCGATGCAAAAATCACGCAGATCTACGAAGGTACAAACCAGATCCAGCGGCTCGTCATCGCGCGTAACCTGATCAAAGAAATGGCGAAGCGAGAGTAAGGAATTCACCACAAAGGCACAAACCCAGTATCGCGGGCATCCTGCCCGTTGGAGAAACTTGCTGCACTATCGATAACTGGGCGGGCTGGAATTGTCTCTGCGGTGAATCCATAGATCCTGGAAGGCTTGCCACTCATTTTCGTCGGTAGTCCAGTAGGCGTAGAGTGCCAGCCCTTCAAAGTTCCCGGTTCTCAGACCCGCACCGCTCAGCGTTGCCGAGAGCCCCCGGACAGCCGAAACGATATTTTCTGCACTTTGCTGGTGGCGCGGGGCGTCGTCATACTAGAACGCCGCTGTTCCAAGACGGAACGCTTGAAAGTAAGGGAAATACCGCCAGCTCCACTGTCAGTCTGTCTTATCGAGCTTCATCTTATTCTCCATCTTTGCCAGGCATAAGAATTGCTTCCCTGTAATGTGGCAATATTTTCGGGGGTTGTTCTGCTGGGATCAAAGCGAAAGAGAGGAATACTACGACTTTGATGGAAAGAAAGAGCCCTGGGGCAAGATCTGACGCCCCGATGCCTCAGACCTACAAAGTGGAAATACCGGACGCAGGTTATTTCGAGCGGCTGGTGTCTTGTCGCCTTGGATGCCCCGTCCATACGGACTCTGGCGGCTATGTGCAGGCAATTGCTCAAGGACGCTACGAAGACGCCTACATCATCGCCCGCACTCCCAATCCGTTCGCATCCATCTGTGGTCGAGTCTGTGCGGCGCCTTGCGAAGCCAAGTGCCGGCGCGGCTCGATTGACTCGGCAATTTCCATCCGCGCACTGAAGCGATTCGTCTGCGAGCGCTTCGGGGTTGAGTCGGATAAATTCGATCTCGGACGCGTGTACCCGCAGCTCCGTAACCGGGATGATCACGCTTCCATCGGAGAAGGGCGCAAAGTAGCAGTGATTGGGGCCGGTCCCGCGGGCCTTTCCTGCGCGCACGAGTTGGCTCTGATGGGATTTTCGGTCTCGGTGTTCGAGGCGCAGAGTGTCGCGGGCGGGATGCTGGTGCTTGGCGTCCCCGAATACCGGTTGCCGCGCCAAATCGTGCAGGCGGAGATCAAAGCTATCGAATCGCTAGGTGTAGAAATTCGCCTCAATTCAAAGATCGGGCGCGATTTCTCGTTGGGCGACCTCAAACAGCAGGGGTACGAATCAGTTTTTCTCGGCATCGGCGCGCACAAGAGCCGCGAACTCGCCATCGAAGGCGTACAGTTCGATGGTGTACTGCGAGCCACCGACTTCCTGCTGAACATCAACCTTGGCTACCGCGTCACACTGGGCCGGAAGGTGGTGGTGATCGGCGGCGGCAACGTTGCTTTCGATGTGGCGCGATCGGTGATCCGGCAAGCCGATCAATTGGCCAACATGACTGAAGCTGAATTACGCGCCGCGCTGCGGGCCGCTACCGGCGCGCTGGAAGAATTGACCACGCGTGGATCGGAAGTTCCCACAGATGTGCGCATTGCGTTGGACGTAGCCCGTGAGGCAGTGCGCAAGGGCGTCCCGGAAGTCCACATGTTTTGCCTGGAAAGCCTCAGCGAAATCCCCGCCGCAGGCGAGGAGATTGAGGAAGCGGAAAAGGAAGGGATCAAACTTCATACCCGCTACGGTCCCAAACGCATTCTGGGAAAAGATGGAAAAGTTGCGGGCATTGAATTGATCAGGTGCAACCGGGTATTCGATGAAACGGGAAGATTCAACCCCACCTTCATCGAAGGCAGCGAAGAAACTGTCGAGTGTGATACGGTTGTGCTGGCGATCGGCCAGGCGGCCGATCTTTCTTGGATTCGGCTTGAGGATAATCTCAAGCTTACGCCGCGAGGCACGTTGCAGACCGATCCGGGAACGTTGGCCACTTCACGTCCTGATATTTTCGCCGGAGGTGATGTGGCATTCGGGCCGCGCATCATCATCACTGCTGTCGCAGAGGGTCAGCGCGGCGCACGTTCCATCGCAAAATTTCTGACTGGCCGTGTGCCCGAGTCGCCGCAAAAAACCCGAGTCACGATTTATCAGCATCACACGATGACGTCCGATTACGAGAAACTAGCGCGTCGTTTGCCTCCTACGCTGCCGATTGATCGGCGAGTTGGGATCGCTGAGGTAGAGCAAAATTATCCGGAGCATGCAGCGATAACACAGGCGGCACGTTGCCTGAAATGTCATGTCAGCCCGATTTTCGATGGCGACAAGTGCATCCTCTGCGGTGGCTGTGCGGATGTCTGTCCGGAGTACTGCTTCCGCCTGGTAGATGTCGCTGACTTGCGCGGCGACGAAAATCTGCAAGCCGCCGTCGCGGCTCGTTACGGGCACATGCCTGCGCGCGGTGAACAAGGCGCGATCATCAAAGATGAGACGCGATGCATCCGCTGCGGTCTTTGCGCAATGAGGTGTCCGACAGGAGCCATCACAATGGAACGAGTGGAACTTGTGCCAGGACTGGGAACATGGGAGCGGGAGAGCGTGAGCGTGTGGGGTATACCTCCGCCAGGCTCCCCAGCTTGTAACGGAAACTAGGTTATGACCGAACAACCGTCTGACAAGCTGAAACGACGCGACTTTTTTGAACTGACGTTGGGCTGGTGCTCGACCTTCTTCGCGCTGGTTGCCTCTACGGCGGCGGCCGCGCGTTACATGGTTCCCAACGTGTT
>CAZDDB010000008.1:0-26649 GCA_964504105.1 uncultured Acidobacteriota bacterium | reverse complement strand
TATGAGCCCAACAGCCGGTACAAGGCGCAGAAGCCCGATGATTATCCCGACGGTGTGACTTTTTTCCCGGATTTGCGCGTGTTTTTGCTGCGCAAAGGGAACGCATTCCGGGCAGTGTCCGCCGTTTGTACGCATCTGGGTTGTACGGTGAATCGCACTCCGAAAGGATTTCATTGCCCCTGTCACGGCAGCATGTTCGACGAAAGCGGCACGGTCGTAGGCGGCCCGGCACCACGGCCGCTGTCGTGGTACTCCGTGGCGCTCAGCCGCGATGGACGGCTGATGATCGACACCACGCAACAGGTCAGTCCGGACAAATATCTGGTTGTGTGAAATGCTGCTAAAGCGACTCTGGAAAAGATTCTGTACCACTCGAGTTGGACGCTCGATCTTTCGAATTGGATTGCCGGAAAGCAATCTCGAACGCGCGCAGGTGGGAATTTCGAGTTTTCTACTGCACTTCCAGCCTGCAAAAGTCCAACAGCGCAGTTTGCAATTTCGCACCACTCTGGGATTGGGGTTGATTGCGCTGTACCTGTTCCTCATTCTGACGGTCACAGGCGTGTTGCTGATGTTCTATTATGTGCCTGCCACCGAACATGCTTATCAGAACATGAAGGATCTGGAGTTTGTCGTCACGGCGGGACAGGTATTGCGAAACATGCACCGCTGGGCTGCGCATCTGATGGTAATTTTTGTGGCGCTGCATATGTGCCGGGTGTTCTACACAGCTGCTTACAAATCGCCGCGGGAATTCAACTGGATACTTGGCGTCGTACTGTTCCTGCTGACACTGGGGCTTTCATTTACGGGCTACCTTCTGCCGTGGGACCAACTTGCCTACTGGGCGATCACTGTTGGCACAAACATCGCCAGCTATGCGCCCATCATCGGATCGAAACTCAAGTTTCTTTTGCTGGGGGGGCATGTCGTGGGCGAGTCTGCGTTAATCCGATTCTATGTGCTGCATGTGGTGGTCTTGCCGGGCGCAGCTCTGGTCCTGATGGCGGTTCATTTGTGGCGTGTCCGCAAAGATGGTGGATTGGCGCGGCCGGATGAACCTGAAATCATTCAGCGGGAAATGTCAGCGGGCGAATTGCCGCAGGCGAAGACCTACGGGCTCATGGAACTCGCTCGGGGTACGACACCAGCCGTTGGCGGCAATCCGGAAACCGCGGTGTTTAGTTGGCCCAACCTGATTTTTCGCGAGATCTTGTTGTTCATGGTAGTCGTGGCGATTGTGTTGGTGCCGGCAATTTTCTGGAATGCGCCGCTCGAGGAACTCGCCAATCCCGTGCACCCCCCCAATCCGGCAAAGGCTCCCTGGTATTTTCTGGGATTGCAGGAATTGGTTTCGTATTCCGCGTTCTGGGGAGGCGTGGTGGTCCCCGCATTGATTGTCACAGCGCTGGGAGTCTTGCCTTACATCGATCGCAAACGCACCGGTGTTGGAAAATGGTTTTCCGGTGAACGCAAAGTGGCCGTTACGATTTTCACGATCTGCCTAATTGTGGCATTGACGTTGACGGCGATCGGCAGCCTGTTTCGCGGGCCGAACTGGTCGTTCCAGGTGCCGTGGAAACGAACTCAGGTTGAGGAACGCTGAAGGTGATGACAAATAACACCGAGCTTCGCAAACTCTATCCCTGGTTCACTGCTCTGGGGCTGGTGGTCGGCAGCCTGGTGATTCTAGCGTTTTACAAGGACCAGTTCCGCGAATGGAAATACTGGCAGCGCGAATACGTCAAGCAGGAACTGGCCCGCGCTGCTACAACGGAGCAGCGCGCAGCGGCCCAGCAAATTCCCATCGAAATCAAACAACTCGTGCTCTCGGATTTGCGCCGAGTGGATCGTTGCATGACTTGCCACATCGCGGCCGAAGATCCCAGCTACGGCGGCTTTCCCGAACCGCTGGCGTATCACCCAAACCACGGTCAGCATCCATTCGAGAAGTTCGGTTGCAGGATCTGCCACCAGGGTCAGGGCAGCGCTACCACCCGAGAGGCCGCTCATGGGAATGTTGCACACTGGGAACATCCGATGCTGCCGATGAAATACATCACGTCGGCTTGCGCCAAATGTCATCTGCCGGAAAACATTCCTAACGCACCGCAACTCGCCCGCGGCCAAGAAGTGTTCGAGGAGGTCGGCTGCATTGGTTGCCATAAGCTGCACGGTCAAGGCGGCGTCATCGGTCCAGAACTCGATAAAGTTGGCGCAGAACGAAGCCCAGAATGGTTGATCAAGCATTTCAAAAATCCGGCAGCTGTCTCTCCCGGCTCCGCGATGCCACCGATTCGCGCTAGCGACAACGATCTCGAAGCGCTAACGCTCTACGTGCTGAGTTTCACCGGCGAAGAACTGAGCGCCTACTACGTCTCGATGAAAACCATCCCTGGCCCTCTGGTGGGACGCCGTCTCTTTCAGGAAAAGGGCTGCATCGGTTGCCACTCGGTCGGCGGCAAGGGTGGGGCGGTGGGTCCGGCGCTCGACAACGTGAGCGAACGTCGAACTCCTGAATGGATCATGCAGCACTTCCGCAACCCACAGTCTGTCTCGCCAGGCAGCGTCATGCCTCAGTTTGAGTTGACCGAACAACAGGTTCGTGCGTTGACGGAATTCTTGCTTTCGCTTAGCGATCCTAACGTGATTGGCTTCCTCCGCGTCCCATCCATGATGACTCCCGTAGAACGTGGCAAAGCTGTTTTTAGGAAGTATGGCTGCGCCGGCTGCCATGGCAAGGAAGGCCAGGGCGGAATTTCGAACCCCAATGCCAAGACCGGCCAGCAAGTGCCCAAACTGAAATACGTGGCTGAAGGCTACACCAAGAACGAACTAAAAAAACGCATCCTCAACGGCCAGCACGAAATCTATTCGCTGGACCCATCCAAGCCGGCTCCTCCACTCTACATGCCCGCCTGGCACGGCAAAATCGCCGAAGGGGAACTCAACGACCTCGTCGAATACCTGTTTGGCCTCATGCCCCAGGAAGAGAAGCTGGAATTCTAGGTTTCCTGGGATTCTATCTTACTGTTGAGGCGTTTGACCTTGCTCCTTCACCTTCCTTTCGTACAGATCTTTCTTTCTTATCTTGGAATCGTAGACAAGAAATTCGTAGATCTTCTTGGCTTCGTCTGCGCTGATCTGGGAATCCGGTTTCCGCATCATTCTCTTGACGTAGCGTGACCACTCATCCGACAGAGCGAACTCGCAGTTGATGGGGCGTGCCAGTGTGTGGCAATGTGTACATTTCTTGGAGAAGAGCTTGTAATCCCCCTGCATATCGAGTGGATACTTGGAGACATCGATCGTGGCAGGCCCTTTATCATAGGCTGCAATCCGGGGATCGAGGGGCTCATCTCCACGGGTCCACCGCCAGAAGCCGACGATTCCCAAAAGCACCGTCAGAACCAGCCAGATCTTTTTCCTTTTCATGACTTGACCTTCCATTATTCTACTAAATTAGTAGGCAAGTTTGATCTGACCTACAATACTATAATCTTTTTCTTCCGCTCGGACAGAATGAAACTCCAGCGTCAGGAGGATGTTGTCGACGGGGTGAAGCCTGGTTGAAATGGTGTCCGCGTTGACGTGATCGCCGGAAAGATCGGTGTCGGGATCGAGACCGTCATGGCGATAGGAGAAGCTCCATTTGGGTGAGGCACTGATATCTGCTTCCAAAAACCAGCCGCGGTTGTTGATGGTTTGATTGAGTTCCGTGGAGTTGTCTTTGCCGCCCACCAGACCAGCGACAGCACCCAACCGATCCACGATCCAGTATGTTCCCACCACGCCATAACGATCGAAGGTGTCTTTGAAGACGGATTCGGCATCTTCTCCATTGAACTTCGTATTGCCATGATAGTAGAAGCCACCTATCGTATTGGCGGATCCAAAGAGATGATAACCCTGAGCAAGAAAATCGAGACCATCTCCCGATCTTTGGATTGCTCCCTCTCCTTCTGGGTTTACGCCGTTGAGAACTGAGACGGAAAAGATGGTGCTTGTGAGCTTGCCTTCTACAAGTCGACTGTGCGTGTATCCAAATTCTGCGCCGTTTTGACTTGCCGCAAGACCCAGTCCGGCAAAAGAGCCAATGGCTCCTGGAGAGGCTTCGTCCAGGGCGAGCGGCGCGCTGAGCGTGATCTTTTCATCGTCCACCTTTTGCCACCACAGCGTCAAGAACTTGCCGCCGCGAAGATGAAAAGTGTCGGTAGGCTGTCCGAAGTTGTACTGCATTTCACCGAACTCCAGCTCCGCCTCACCTTCATCGTTGCGGAGTAGGAAAAGCAACCAGTAGGAAAGGTGATCAGGCAGAGCGTGAGCCGAAAAGACAGCCACTTCACCCAACTTCAGATTCGTGCGGCTCTCCGTTTCTGACGGCGCGTTCTTGTCGACTTCTGCCTCGATATTGGCAATGATTGAGCCGAATGCAACAGCGCTCGGCAGGTCGGGCGTTTTGAAAATGAGATTGCCGTTGTCGTCCGAGTCAGGCAGGCGGAAACCCATTCTCCGGAAGACGAGCCCAACGTTATTGAGGCGAGGGGGATTCGGGAAGTGGCATGTCTGACACTTCACATTCAGTTGCCGTGCGAACGCGGGAACCGCCTCCAGTTTCGGCGAAAAGCACCAAAGCAGAGTGAAAAGAACCAACCAAAACAGATTGTAGAATTTCCTATTCACGATGTTCCTCCTTGACCTTGAGCAAGATTAAGCGTGCTGCCGCCTCGATAATTTGGATCAGCACACCACAATGATTGTTCATGAGATACGCATCCTCTCTGAGTCGATGCACAAGACATGCCACGACTTTTTCCGACAATATTAGCGACTATTCTGGTGATGCCGCGGAATGTCTCGATCACGAACGTCCGTGCGCAATCTCAGTGGTTCCCGGACCTGCGGACTCTTCCGGCACTCCGCCGACTGCTTCCCTGCCCGAAACAAGCTCTGTTGCGGTCAGACTGTCACGACTTTGACGTTCTGTCACGTTCACACACGGCTTGCGTTTCGGCGATCGGCCTGCCGATTCTCCTTCGATCAAAGAGGCGCTGAAAAATCCCACATGTGAAATTGATCTTTCGTAATATCAAAAATCAAATAAGAAGGGTTTTTGCTTGTTTTCTTACGTTTATTTGATTTTTGATATTTGATTTTTGATATTTCCAAGCCAGAGGCTCTGGAAGGCTTGCCACTCATTTTCGTCGGTAGTCCAGTAGGCGTAGAGTGCCAGCCCTTCAAAGTTCCCGGTTCTCAGACCCGCACCGCTCAGCGTTGCCGAGAGCCCCCGGACAGCCGAAACGATATTTTCTGCACTTTGCTGGTGGCGCGGGGCGTCGTCATACGTAGGAACCCCTAGCAACACTCTGCAAGAGATCCGATCGGTGTCAAGCCGCCGCAGAATCGCGCCTGTCTTCTCCATCACAAACAGGCTATACAGGAACGGATGAAAAATCCCGGTGTCATAGTTCATGATGACAAGCTGATCACATTTCGCCGCCACCTGCGCGTAGTAATCCAGGTCCCAGGCGCGCAATGGAGAAATATTGAATCCCTCAAAAAAAGATGGTTTGCTCGCGGCCACGGATAGGATCTTCTTCCCGCCAAGTTTGATCTTCAAGTAGTCCAGCCACCCCAGCAGGCGTGAATCGCCGGACTCCACCGGTTCGACATTGAGATGAATTCCGTCAAATTCAGCTCCCTTGATCATCGCGACGCACTCATCAGAAAATTTTTGAAGGTAAACGTCAGACTCCAGCCGGACGGTTCCCGGCCGCATCTGGTGAAACCCGGACTGGACCCCTCCTACCCAGGGAAGGATTTTGATTCCCGGCGACTGCCGCCGCAAGAGCCTGCAAAACCGCTTTGCAGCTTCGGGTGAGTACGCGGGAAGCCTCCCCTCCTCATCCGCCGGAGTCAGGTGAGGATACACGTAGCGGATTCCGTTCTCGCGCAAACGCACGGAAAGGGCAACGATCTCCATCTCCGGCACCCCGTCCTGCAGCCAGCGATGCTCCAGCCAGACCGCGTTTCCATTTTTGTCGATCTGGTAAACCGCATCGGGATTGGCAAACAGTATCTGCTGAGGAACATCTGCTATATACGTAGTAAGCAAAAAATAGTACGGAATATTTGCAGGATGAACCAGAAAAAGAGTTTGCGCAATCGACAGGATCAGAGACTGGAGCACAATTCCTTCTTCAACAGGTCGATTGCAGAATCGGGCACATCGGGGGGCACCACGCAGGAAGGCCCGATCAGCCAGTGGTCGAGTCCGGCAAAGGAGGAGCAATCTGCGATCACTCGACGGACGTCTGATCGCAAACGCACCGGATCGACTCCGCCTAAAACAAAGGCCCCGGTCCTGCGAAGAACATCCTCCGGAGCCGGTGCTCCCTCCGCATGGAAGTCGTAACTGAAAATGTCCACAGGATAGTCCAACATCTTTTCCAGGTATGTCCGTTCCCCGCACACATGCAGAATGATCAGGGCATCCTTCTCCCGCAGATCACGCAACAGAGGCAATTCATATTTCTTTCCAAACTCCTCATACTCGTCCCAGGTCATCCGGTCTGATGCGGCCCACTTGGTGGCAAAGAAAATTCCATCCGCCCCGGCCTCAAGACAGGCCAGACAGAATTTCCGGAACGTTTGCAGTATCATTTCCAGCAAAGAGTGCACGGCCGCCGGAGATTCCTTGCGAAGTTGAGTCAGCGAATCCCTCCCCTTCAACATCCGGTGCGCGATCTCGATCGGAGAAAACACCGTCTCCACAATGGGAAGATCCGGACCAAAATGAGTGCGCAACTGGCGAATTACCTTTAGTTGGTCCCCAAGCACTCCGCGATAAACATCCAGCGGGTGCACGTTCGCAACATCCGCTGCTTGAAAAACAATGGGGTTCAAGAGCTCCGGTTCACGCAGCGGGTCTTCAAAGAAGCGGTACTCCGCTCCCCAGTCCAGCACATGATAACAGGCGGGTGGATTCAGTTTCAAAAAATCCCATCGCCACTTCTCCTGCCATTCAATCATCGCATCCGTGAGAAGATCCGCGGTCTTCTCGCGATGAAAGAAATGCCGCCAGAGACTCATCCATCTGTGCCGCGGAGCCTTTTTCACCTATTCCTCCTGCAGTTTGTTTTCCAGCACCTGAGAAAGCTGAAAATTTTCCATTTGCAAATAATAATCCGCCGTCTCAAACAGCGCCTCTGCGGGAATCAGCCCGATCAATTCGGTCCCCACCACATTCACGCCGTACCTGGCAGCCTCTCTGCGAACGAGTTCCACTGCACGAAACACAGGGGTCTTCTTGTAGTCGGTCAGGTTCATCGAGACCTGAACGATGTTTCGATTCTGGAGCACCACCCCCATCGCCTTTACATACCTGAGGCCGCCGTTTGAATGCCGAATCGCCTTGGCAATCTTATTTGCGATTTGTATGTCGGAAGTAGCCAGATTCACGTTAAATGCGATCAACGGCATGCGCGCCCCGATCACGGTAATCCCTGCGGATGGGTGCACCAGGTCCGGACCGAAATCCGGTTTCCATTCAGGTTTCTTGATCTTCTCGGCAAACCCTTCAAATTCCCCCTTGCGAATCATCGCCAGATCGCGCCTCGTCTCGCTGGACGCCGCAAACTCGTACAGATACACCGGAATTTTGAGTCGCTCCCCAACTTCTTTGCCAAGCTCCCGGGCGAGCGCTGAACATTCGTCCATCGTGGAGTTCTTGATCGGAATAAACGGCGTAACATCCACGGCCCCCGCCCGCGGATGCTCTCCCTTGTGCTCGCGCAAATCAATCTGCCGAACGCACACTTCATACAGCTTGAACAACATCTGCTTCAGTCCCTCGGGCGATCCGGCCAGACTGAGCACCGTGCGGTTATGGTCCTGATCCGGTTTTACATCCAGGACCCGCGTCTCGGGAATTCCCCCAATCGAATCCACGATTCCCCGCAAAACATCCGCCCTGCGCCCTTCACTGATATTTGGAACCGACTCGATGATTTTCTTCAGGTCCATCCAAAACCTCCTGATTCTATTGTGAAAGATTGCACTCAAAGATACAATGAAAGGGGGTTCATGCAAACCAGGTTCACTTTTCTGCTCGTTTTCATTCTTGCGTCACTTCTAACTCTTTCCTGCACGGAAAAGCGTCATTCGCCAGTCGTGATTCTGCTGGGATCTGACGTAAGCACATTCGATCCGCAGATTCCGTTTGAAATCGAAAGCAGCTATGTGCTCGGAAACATATTCGATACGCTGATTGAGTTTGATTCCACCTTCCATCTTTCTCCGGGACTGGCAACGCGATGGACGAATCCCGATGACCGCACATGGATATTTACTCTGAACGAGAAGGCCTGTTTTTCCGACGGCACTCCACTCAAAGCATCGGACGTTGTCTTCAGTATTGAACGGCTCAAGTCCATGACACAGTCTGACCTGCAGGCGTTTACAGAACATATTGAATCGGTTCGTGCTCCGGACGATCATACAGTGCAGATCATCACTGAATCCCCGATCAGCATTCTGAACAATCTGGTGTTTATCCCGATCCTGAGCGAACGGTTTGTAAAATCCGCGGGAGGCGCGATTGGGGAAAAGCCCCTGGGTACAGGACCTTACAAACTCTCACAATGGGAAAAAAACAAGAGGATCATCCTGGTACGAAATGAATTTTCCCAGCCTCAGGCCCGCGTGCAAGAAGTGGAATTCCTCATCCATGAAGATGCGGAAACAGTGTTGCAAAAAGTCCTGCAAATCAAACCGGACATTACGATGTACTTGCCCTTCCGCAGAGTCGAAGAATTTGAATCACACAAGCCCCCGAATTTGAGTCTGGTTTTCTCGAACGGTCTTTTGGTAGAATTTATCGTCTTTAACATGCGCCCTACCATTGCTGATTTCCAGGGGAAAAATCCTCTGTCCGACATCCGCTTTCGAAAAGCGCTCTCTTATGCCACGGATAGCGCTGATATCATCAACACACTCGTAAAAGGCTATGGCCGTCCCGCCTCTCAGCTCATCGCGCCGGAAGTGTTCGGGTATGATCCTTCCATCGCGGCTCCAAAGCCGGATCTGGAGAAGTCGAAACAACTCCTTGTAGAGGGAGGATATGCCGACGTGGAACTGCCTTTGTATACTGTAGAAGGGGGAAGTTACCGGCTTGAAAACATTTTGATGAAGCAGTGGGCGAGAGTTGGAATCAAAGGGAAAGTGAAGCTCTGGAAAGACACGCAGGAGATGTTTCGCGCGCTCAGCTCCGGAAACTTTGCTGTTTCGGTCCAAGGATACAGTTGCACAAGCGGCGATGCCAGCGAGTTTCTTACATTCAGTCTGCACACACCGGACGAGCGACAGGGCCATGGGACCGGAAACTATGCCGGCTACAGTAATCCGGAAGTGGATAAAATATGCGAAAGCAATCTTCAGATCCAAAAGCCGCGGGCACGGCTGGAAGCGCTCCAAGAATCGATGAGACTCGTATCGGAAGACATTCCGTACCTTCCATTGATGATTACCCCGGATCTTTATGTTGTTTCCGATAGAATCAACTGGACACCTATCGTGACGGGAGAATTGAAAATCAAAAACATTTCTTACCGGAAATAGGCAACCAATGGAAAAAAGGAACCGATAACTTCCCTATGGCCGAAATCAGGATTGATCGCAGCGTTTTTTCCGGTCCGGCGGAGCTTGAACAGACCGATGCCGGTCTTTACCTGCCGGAAGAATCGACTTCCCTGCCCGAGTGGCAGGGATGGGACCGCATCGAGAACGCCTCCTTGTCTGAGTCAGCCCCGATTGCCGGGTTAGAGGCAACTACCGATCTAACCCTCGTTCTTGAGCAGCTTCGCGGCGATTCGGAGTATGCCGGCTTGCCGGACCTGGATGAAAAGAGGCTCTTGCTGGATGTGCTCAACAGCATCTCGGGGAAACTGGATGGTATCACAGGTAGTACCAATTCACAAAAGCTCCTGAATTTCCAGGAAACTTTGAACGAAACACTGGAACTCTACCAGTCGGTTTACGGACAACAGATCGGACATATTAAAGGATGAACCGGACGTAAGATGGCAAGTCTGAGCAAGAGCGAGATGCTGCTGTTAAGCCAGTTGGGATACACATTTTACAAAGAGGGGCAATACGAGAAGGCGATCTCTTTCTTTGAGGGGTTGTCGGAGCTGCAGCCGGATTTTCCGCAATTTCACTCCGTGCTGGCGGTGCTCTATCATGTCACTGATAGAACCGAGGCGGCCTTACGGGAAGCGAAACTTGCCATGCAGCTGAGGCCGGCCGATGTCTCGCTGATGATTACCGTAGGTGAAATCTACCTGACACAGGGACAGTTGAATGCTGCCCGTGAAGTCCTGAACCGCGCCCTTGCGGAAGCCTCCCGCACGCGCCACCCGGCTGTTCCACGAATCACGCTGCTCTTACAAAACGCATAATCCCAAGCTAGAGTCGTCGGGCGCCCACTACTGTTCCTTTCCGCGCGGTGAATATTTTGTTAACAGATCGATCAACCTGTGTGCTGCAACGGGAACCTGCCCGCCCTGAGTCAACAAAACTTTGGGATCGACCCGTTTGCCATACAGGTCTTCGTTATCATCCCCTTCGGATTTCAAAACCGAACCATTGATAGAGATTCCGGCAAACAGTCCCCGGCTTCTCGCATAGCACAGGATTTCTGCGCGCATTTGAGCGTCGGTTGCTGCCGCAGCAGTCCTGCCTTTGGGCCCCGCCGCCGCAGAAGCGTCGCCGCCCAGCGTCACTTTGCTCTCCAACAGCTTGTCAATTCCTTTCCGGTTCATTACAAGAAGCACGATATCTGTGGACGTACCTCCAAGTTGAAAACCGAAACTGCCCCCAGTCATCGATACCATGACCGGAGGACTCCAGGCGCTCTTGAGACGACATGTGACCGCGCCTCGACCATAATTTCCGCCAAAACCGATCGCGCCTTTTTTCATCGAAGGAATTACCACGACACATTCCGCCTTTTCGAGAAGGTCTTTGGGGATGGAATCTTCCGGAATCTTCATGATCTCGGATATTACATCCGCCGCATTCTCCAACCGTTTCACCTGTTTGCTCTTTGACGCATGCACCGGCAGGGAAACAAGAAAAAACAAACAACAACAAATGAGGATTCGTTTCATCATCATCTCCTTGAAACAACTAAATTAAGCAACTCCCGCCCGCTTCGCAAGGAAGCCAAGCGGCTACTTGCGGAAGGAAATGCGGGCCACCGGCTGCACGCGGACTTCCGAAGCAAGTTCCTGGAAGGAGAGAACGACCAGTGAAGGAAATTCCAATTCGGCAATCTTCTTGATATATCGCCGGATATTCATGCCTGTTAGAATCACGGGTCTTTGCGCGCTGGGAGGCAGATTGCCGATCTGTTTGCGGACCGCCTTCAAGATCTCCTGTGTGGATTCCGGATCGAGGGCAAGATAATTTCCGGTTTCGGTCTGCTGCACCGCACCCGCTACGATGTCTTCAATTTCGGGATCCAGCAAATAAACGACCAGCAGATTTTTCCCGCCGGTATACTTAAACGAAATGTAGCGCTTTAATTCAGTACGCACGTATTCGGTCAACATGACCGGATCATTTTCCACTTTTCCCCACTGGGCAAGCGCCTGGAGGATCGTCCGAAGATCGCGGACTGCAATTTCTTCCTGTGCAAGCCGCTTCAAAACATCTGTAAAAACAAAAAGACTCACAATTTTCGGCACAACTTCCTTTACCAGCGATGGAAATTGCTTTTCCATTGCGTCCAGCAGTGCCTGAACTTCCTGGATTCCAAGGAAGTCAGACGCATGACGCCGTAGAATTGCCGACAACTGAACCGCAAGATATGTGGGAATGTCCCACACGATCATCCCCGCCGAAGCAAGAGGTTCTCCTTTCTCTTCCGGTACCCAGTACGCCAGTGAGTTTGTGACCGGGTTGCGCCCTTCCACCGTGGGCATCTTTAAGGCAGCCAGGGACTGCGCAGGCTGGTTGACAACCATGACATGCTTGAGCGGAATTGCGCCGTTAAAAAGCGGCACTTCCATGATTCTGATCAGGAATTGTCCCTGCTGCAAATTCGGAGCCTGGGTTCGCACCCGAACACCGGGAAACCGCACCCCCAGCTCCATAAACAAAGACTGCCGCAATCGCGGTAACAATTCATCCATAAACCGCCCGTTGCTCGAAGGGCCATCCATGTAACCGGACAGTTCCACGGAAAGTTCCATGCTGCAGGGCGTAGGCAGAGCCAGAACCATCTCCTCTGCAGCAGATGGTGCAACCGCTCCGGCTGACTTTCTTGCAGGAATGATCCCGCCTGGTTTGGCGGCTGATGCTCTGCTCTCCACTTCTTGCTTCACTTTTGTCTGGTTCAACGCATATGCGATTCCTCCGATGGCCGCAGCCAGAATCAGGAACGGAACGTGCGGCAATCCCGGGATCAGGCCGAGCAAACCAAGAAACCCGGCAGCAATCCCGATCGCCTTCGGCTGCGCCATCACCTGCGTGCCGATATCTTTCCCCAGATTGGAATCGCTCTCCTCCGATGCCACGCGCGTAACTACCATTCCGGCTGTCACCGTAATCACAAGTGCTGGAATCTGGGCCACCAACCCTCCCCCGATTGTCAGGATGGTGTATTTCTGCACTGCTTGCAGCACTTCCATACCTTTCATGGTTACACCGATGATCAATCCGGCGACGACATTTATCAGGATGATGATGATGCCTGCGATGGCGTCCCCTTTGACAAACTTCATGGCGCCGTCCATAGAACCAAAAAACTGCGACTCACGTTCCAGACCTCTGCGGCGCGCCTTCGCCTCGTTCATGTCAATCGCACCCGCCCGCAAATCGGCGTCAATCGCCATCTGCTTTCCGGGCATGGCATCCAGCGTAAACCGCGCGGACACTTCAGCCACGCGTTCCGAGCCTTTCGCAACCACGATGAACTGAACCAAAGTCAGGATCAGAAAGATGACCGCGCCCACAACAAAGTTGCCGGCAACCACGAACCGGCCAAACGACTCGATTACCTCTCCGGCGTACCCGTGCAACAGAATCAACCGTGTGCTGGAAATCTCCAACGCGAGACGGAACAGCGTAGTTACTAATAGGATTGTAGGAAAACTCGCAATCTTAATCGGCTCGGAAATATAAAGTGAAATCAGCAGCAGAATCACGGCAAAGGAGATATTGACCGTCAGCAGCAAGTCCAGCAGGAAGGTGGGCAAAGGCACGATCATCATGCCGATGATGGACATGATGATGGCCACCAGCAGGATATCGCTGTACTGACCGATGAGCGCTCCGATCCCTTGAGTCTTGAGTGTTTGCTTTAAACCGTCGATCCGCTGCTTCACTGCACTTGCTACATCCGCCATAAACCAACCTATGGATTGGCGGGCCTCCGTGCCCGCCAAGAATCTGATTTCATTCCGAAATCGGCGGGCAGGGACGCCCGCCCCCCGGTCGTTTCATTATTTCCCTTCCTTGCGCATGCGATAGACCCAGTTTAACACTTCGGCCACCGCTTCATACAGGTCTTCGGGGATGATGTCTTCCACTTCCACCTTCATCAAGGCCTGCGCGAGGCTGACATTGCGCATGACCGGAATTCCCTCTTCTTTTGCGATTTCCCGGATCTTTTCCGCCATCACTCGCTCGCCTTTGGCCACCACGACTGGCGCGCCGCGCGACTTCTTGTCGTAACGGATCGCCACAGCATAGCGTGTCGGGTTGGTAATCACCACATCCGCTTTTCGCGCGTTTTTCAGCATGTTCCCCATCGCAAGTTCCTGATGCATCCGCTTTCGCTTGGCCTTGTAATGCGGATCCCCTTCCTGCTCCTTGTATTCGTTCTTCACCTCTTCCTTGCTCATCATCATGTCCTTGTTAAACTGCCATCTCTGGTACATGAAGTCCCCTCCGCCAACCACTGCCATCACCATTGCCGCTCTCATCAATAACGTAGAGACCAGTCCCTGCGCAAAATCATATGCCTGAAACAGACCGGCCCCCTGCGATAAAAGAATCGGACGGATCGAAGCTTTGATCACCTGGTAAGCAAGGATAAACACAAATGTCAGAATCACGGTAGACTTGATTAACTGGACGACTCCTTTCAGTGAGAACATCCGCTTGAATCCTTCCAGCGGATTCAACTTGTTCAGCTGCGGCTTCAGAGTATCCATGGTGAAAATACTTCCCGATTGCAGGAATCCGACCAGCAGCGCTCCAAAAAAAACACTCCCGAGAAGCGGCGCCAGCACGAGAACCATGGTCTTCAATCCCTCGGATTTCAGACGCTCGATCACCTCTCCGCTCCACGGGTGAGTAACTGCGAGCTGAAACGAGAACTTCATGAAATCCTGCAGGCGCGCGCTCATCGAACCGCCCGCTTTCAGAAGAACGATGACAGCGATGATGAAGACAAGAGCCGACGAAAGGTCCTTGCTGTGCATGATCTGCCCTTTCTTGCGGGAATCGCGCAACTTTTTAGGTGTGGGTTGTTCGGTCTTCTCTCCGGCCATCAGCTTTTCCCCATCAGGTAAATCAGGTATTCAAGGTCTTTCAGCATATGTTGGAACAGTCTTCCGGCAACGGCGGTAAAGTAGCCCAGCGCCAGGAGCGCCATGATAATCCCTACGTATCCCTTGATCGGCATTCCCAGGAAGTAGACATTCAGTTGCGGAGCTGCGCGGTTTGCGATTCCAAGGACGACATCCACCATGAAGATTGCGATCAACGCCGGAATGACAATTTGCATTCCCGCTACGAGAACATTTGCAGTGACGCGAATCAGGAAATCCAAAAAAGTAGTCATGTTCCCGCCAAGTGACGGAAACGCGTCAACCGGCAGGATCGAAAAACTTTGAAAAACGCCACGAATAAAAAAGTGATGACCGTTCATTACAAGAAACAGAACAATGCCCAGCTGGACTTTGAGCTGCGCAAAAATCGGCCCTGATTCCTCCAGTTGCGGCACCAGCACGCTGGCAATCGACGCACCACGGGCAGCATCCAGAAACTGACCTGCCGTCTCCAGCGCCTGGAACGGTAAGGAAGCAACAAATCCGATCAAAACTCCAATAAATACTTCCTTCAAAACGTATACGCCAAAAATGGGGCCAAGATCGGGAATTTGTTTCGTCGCCCCCTCCTGAACGACCGGAAAAAGCAACAACGAAAACGCCACAGCAGTGGCAACTTTTACCTGGTTGGGAACAAGCTTACCTCCCAAAAACGGCGTCAGTGTCAGCATGCCGAGCAGTCGCGCAAGAATTAACAATGCGATCGCGAGATCAGAATAGATGTTTCCCTGATACCCGAAAAGTTTCGCCCAGACATCCATTTCACTTTACATACTGCGGGAAACTCAGAAACAGGTTCTGTGTAAATCGGACCATCTGAGCCATCATCCAATAGCCTGTAAGAGCCAGAGTCAAAAAGACGGCCGTAATCTTGGGCACAAAGGTAAGCGTTTGTTCCTGAATTTGTGTTGTCGCCTGGAACAAACTGATCATCAATCCGACAACAAGGCTAATCAGCAAAGGGGGCGCCGAAAGGATGAGAATCAATAGAAGGGCTTCGTTTGTAATTCGAATATAAAATTGTTCCATTGCGGCCTCCACCTCTAACGTTGAGTTTCTTTCCCCTTTGGCAAGAATTCTGTGAACCATGGTAGCGCGGGCATCCTGCCCGCCGTAGAAAATTCCTGCACAGCCATATCTGGCGGGCTGGAAGCCCGCGCTACATTACAAATAGCCGATCACGAGTCCGCGCGCGAGCAGATACCAGCCGTCCACCAGAATAAACAAAAGCAGCTTGAACGGGAGCGAAATCGTGACAGGCGAAAGCATGAACATCCCCATTGCCAAAAGTATGTTCGAGACAACCATATCGATGATGATAAAGGGAACAAACAAAATGAATCCGATTTCAAACGCTTCTTTCAGCTCGCTGATCACAAAACTGGGAACCAGCACAATGAGATCCTTATCCGTTAAATCCGCGCGGTCTTCCGGTTTTCGCTGTTTCCGCGCCAGATCCAGAAACAACGCACGGTCTTCTTTATGCGCGTGTTTGATCAGGAAATTGCGAACCGGTTCTGTAGCCCGCTTTCCTCCCTCCAGAATGACGTCCGCGTTTGCGGAAGAAAGCAGCGTCCGGCCGGTCTTTTGCTCAATCAGATCCGCTGTTTGATTCTTGATCTCGATTCCAACAGGCGCCATGATGTAAATCGTCAGGATGAACGAAAGTCCCGTGATCACCTGTGTGGGTGGGATTTGCTGAGTGCCGATGGCGCTTCTTAGAATCGACAACACCACGGAAATCTTCACAAACGATGTAATCATGATCAGAATAAAAGGCGCAAGCGACAGCCCCGCCAGAACAAACATCAGAACCAGCGGCTGATCCGGATTGTCGGTCCCTGCGCTCTGCGCATGCACAGGAGCAACGAAGAAAATCAACAGCGGCAATGACACAAGGAAAAACCGTTTCATATTTATGCCTTATCCGGCACTTCCGGAGACTTCGGTTTTAGAAATGTCTTCCGCAAAACATCTTCAAAGCCTTTCGTTCTTATTGGCGCAGGATCCTGCAAATTCATCTTCTCGCGGTCCAGTTCCATCAGCACACTAATCTGTCCTTCTGCGGAACCAAATAAGTACACTTTCCCCTGAACCTCAACCACGAGCAGGTTCCGTTTTTGATCCACTGGAACCCGCTCCAGAATACGGACCGTCCGGTTCTGGTGGGCAGGAAGACGCACAAAGAACCGCAGGATGCGGGGCAAAACAAAGTAGATCAGAACAATTACCAACCCGAGATACAGAAGCATCCGGAAGGCAAGCGCTCCAAAATTCATATCTTCCGGCATGGAAGTTTGCTGAGCGAGAAGAAAAATATCCATGGAAACTATTTTCCTTTCAGAACCTTCAGTAACCGAACACCAAGTTTGCCTTCCACATCCACCAGCTTTCCGTTTGCGATAATCTTGCCGTCAATGGAAAGGTCTACAAGCTCCGGTTGTCCTTTTTCCAATTCAATAATCTGCCCCTCTTTTAGAGAGGATACTTCTTCGAGGGTAAAACTGAGTCTTGCCAGTTCCACAGTCACAGGGATTTCAAGACCGGCAACCAGCCCATCGGGCGATTCCCCCTGAGGGTCCAGCTTCTTGTTCGTTTCGGTCATGCGTTTCAAGCCCTCCTGATACAGCGATTCCACGGCAATCGCCAAACTTCCGCTGACAGTGTAATCCAGTGAACCACGAATTGCGCCTCGCTGCAATTGTCCGCTTCGCAACGTCACCTTGCCCCTGGGCCTTCCCCGATCCAACACAACATCGGCGCGATCCATCAGAATGATATCTCCTTCCTCCAGCAGCGATATCTGGCCCGGCTGCAGCAGGGATACACCAAGCTGGATCCAAAAAAAGTAGGTTCGGCTCTTGATCCATGGAGCACTCGCAAGAAAGCTTCGGACATCGCTGCGCGGCGGAACGGGATTCATTACGGAATCAGGCAGGTAGACGAGCGCACAAACGGTCCCGATTTCTCCACGCGCAATCATAGGCAAACAAACCAACCGCTGCTGCTTGCCTCGCCACTCCGAAAAGGCATCCGGTTCCGTTTCGACGGATTGAAACAGCAACCGGGACCCCTGCAAGAACGGGTTCAACACAGCAAGCATCCTGCACGAAAGAAATTCCATCAGCCCGCTCTCAATTTCAGTCCACTCCACCCCTTCCTTCTGACCGGTTGTGATCTTATGAACCATCCATTTCGCAGCGGTTCGATCCAGCAGAACTGCTCCCGTGAATTGAGAAGGATGCATCTCAAAGTAGATTTGGATTTGTCCGGCCGCATTTCCGTCCCGAACATGCCGGGCTCCCGCAAGAGTAATTCCCAGCGGACGTTTTGCGGCATCCGCGGAAAGCCCAACCACAATTTCAAAGGGTTCGATCTTGATCACGTCATCATTCTTCAGCAGCACTTCCGTTTCCGGATTTAACTTGACCTGATTCAGGTATGTTCCGTTATTGCTATTTAAGTCCCTGAGGCAAAACTCGGTGCCGCGGAGCACGATTTCCGCATGCTTCTTGGAAACAAGCGGCGACTTCAAACAAACGTGATTTTCCGGAATCCTTCCAAGCCCGACCGGCGGCCGGTTGAAACGAAAAAAATGAGGCTTGCCGGCCTCTCCTACCGGTTTCACAAGCAAACTGAATTCGACGTCCAACTCGGAATAGATATCGTAGGACAACAAAGTCTCGCCGGCCGCTCTTAGCATTCTGGGGAGGGCATCGGATGTTGCAAGAGAATCCACAACATGATTGAGAACAGCCACGTCCTCAGCCGTATAGGACTCGAGCGCCGAGAACCGATAGTCGGGATGCTCACGCATAAAAATCAGCGTCCCTTCGGAGGCGGCACAGTGCGGTCCTTGCGTCCGCGCTCGGTGCGCGCCGAAGCGTCACGCCGGGAAACACGGGAATCCGGAACGGGGCGGATTGCTTCAACGAACTCGTTCAGCGGAATTGGCTGGTTCTGGATCGAAAGCTGCAGGTTGTAGACTGCAAGACCCTTCTGAGCCAGAGCCGCCTGCAACGTTTGTAGATTTTGACCAAGTTGCAAACCGGCCTTTTCAGTTTCGGTATTGAAATGGATCACCAGCCCTTCGCCCGTGCGGGTCACTTTCACATTGACAGCACCGAGTTCCCGCAGGTTCATGTCCAGCTTAAATTCCGGATCACCGCTGGCGTTGACTCCAACAAAAACATTTTCCACAATCTTCTCAATCTCAGCGATTTGAAGAAGTGGTTGCCCTGCTGTCTGGATTTCTTTTGGGTGTGCTGGAGGCTCGAGGTATGCGGAAATCGGCAGCGCCTGGCTTCCCAGCTGCTCCGGTTTGACCTCATGCTCCCGCAAAACATTCTTCAGTATTTTGGGGGATTGCGCTTCTGTTCCCTGTGGAAGCTTCTGCTTCATGACTTCGGCAGAAAGACTTCCTTCCTCTAAACCTTGTGTTTCAGGCGTTTTGATCTCCGGTAGTAGCTTCGATGTCGCGACCACAGATTGCGGAATTTCAGAAGGTGGATTCGTTTGTTGGTTCAAAGCGTCACGAAAATCCTTCGATGGCTTCGCACTCAGCTTCTCATCGATCCCGGCATTCTGCGCAACACCGGCTTTCTCTGGCGGCACCGGATCTTTGATCATGGCTGTTTCTTCTCCCGGCTCCTGCGCAATTTCTTCTTGTGGCGAACCTTGAAATTCCTGCACACCGAAGGACACAAACGCTCTACGGTTTTGCGCGGGAACTGTATGTTTCTCTATTTGCGGTGATTGACCCGGCGCTGATGTCCTGGCCTTCCGTGTCGAATCTGCAGTTTCAGACTCAGACTCCTGTTCCTGCCCGGTGTCCTGCATGATCGATTCAAAGTCCGTTGTTTCTTTTGCATTCTGTCCAGGAGGGACACCGGTAGATCCCGGCGGCGTTGTTGGCGGAGCATTCGGATTAATTTTCATTTCATTCTTGCATGAATAAATGTCAAATCGCTTTTTGTCCGAGGCACGCTCGCTTCTGCTCGCGTATCGTTGAATTCCATTCTCGCCCTATCGGCGTCTGCGAGATTGTTCATACATATTCTGCGCGACTTCTTCTTGTTCTTTTTCTTCTTTGATCTCGATTTCTTTTTTTTCCGCTTCGGTCCAGTTTTCTTTATGTTTTTCGATCACCTTCATTTCTTTTGTTGCTTCCGTTACTTTCATCAGGGCCGCTTCCACTTTCTGCTCCCATTGCTGCACGACTTTCTTTTGATCGTCCGCCTTTTTTCTGGCGATTTCGATATTTCGCTTGAGAACATCGATAAACGCTCTTCCCTCCGTGATTTTTCCGCTTTCCATCCCCCGGTTCATTTTTTTCATCAGATCAGCGGAGGTATCGTCCTTTTTCTTGATGGCTCTCGTTACCTCTTCTTCGCGAGCCCGCAACAGATTCCGCTGACGTTCCAGTTCGGCGCGTGTATCTGAAAGCGCCTTTTCCGCCTCATTCTTTCTCTTCTCCTTTGAATCAAGGACCGGCTGTAAGCGGTATTTGGGGAGACTCATTTCGCATCCTGAAACAAATTCACGAGCCGCTTTCTGACTTCATCAAATGGGGTTTTTGAGTACAGGTCCTGTTTGAGGTACTCATTCACTTCATCAATTTTTGCGATTGCGTAATCTACCCGCGCATCGGAGCCCTTCTGATACGCGCCGATCATGATGAGATCACGTTCCTTTTCATAAGTGGCAAGCACCTCCCGGAGTTTGTTTGCGGATTTTCTGTGCTCAGGTTCCACAATGGTATCCATGACGCGGCTGACGCTTTGAGAAACATCAATCGCCGGATAGTGACCCGCGGCAGCAAACCTGCGGCCCAAAATGATGTGACCATCAAGAATCGACCGGACCTCATCAGCAACGGGCTCATTCATATCATCCCCCGCCACAAGCACTGTATAAAATGCTGTGATCGATCCCTTGTCAGAATTGCCGGTCCGCTCCAGCAGCTTCGGCAATGTGGAAAAAACCGAAGGAGTGTAGCCCTGACGCGCGGGTGGTTCACCGATGGCAAGACCGATTTCACGTTGTGCTCGCGCAAAACGTGTGACCGAGTCCATCATCAACATCACCTTGAGACCCTGGTCCCGGAACGATTCCGCAATGGCGGTAGCCACATACGCCGATTTCAAACGCACCAGAGAAGACTGATCGGATGTCGCGCAAACGATCACCGATCGCTTCAATCCTTCTTCACCCAGATCTTTTTCAAGGAAATCCCGTACCTCGCGGCCGCGCTCTCCGATCAGCGAGATTACATTGACTTCTGCTTCCGTATTTCGGGCGATCATCCCCAGCAGGGTGGATTTTCCTACGCCTGCCGCAGCAAATAACCCGATCCGTTGCCCTTCCCCGACCGTCAACAATCCATCAATAGCGTTCACCCCGACACTGATGTGTTTCAAGATGCGCTTCCGCTGAAGCGGATCCGGAGGACTCGCGTGCACGGAATACTCCTTCATCCCTTCCGGCAGCGGGCCCTTCTGATCGATCGGCCGCCCCAAACCATTCAGGATTCTTCCCAGAAGTTCGGGACCGACTCTCACACTCAACGGACGGTTTGTGCTGATGACTTCGCTGTCCAGCCCGATTCCTTCCATATCGCCCAGCGGCATCAAGAAAACCAGTCCTTCACGAAAACCAACTACCTCGGCTGCCATCGGTTCTTTCTGATAATTACTGCTGATCAAACAAAGATCCCCCACACGAGCGCCAGGTACATACGCTTTCATCACCAGACCCGTAACCTCCGACACTCGCCCTCTCACTTCCACCGGCGACGCATGATCGATCAGATCAAAATACTGGTGAAGATCCAGCCCCGAATCCAGCAAAGATTCACTGATTTCCGGTTCTGCCATAGATCACCTTGTGAACAGCACTTTCTGGAGAGTCTTCAACTGTGTTTCCAGCCTTGCATCGACAATGCCGGCCTCCGATTCAACGATACACCCACCCCTCGGGATGCTGGAATCCACATTAAAATGGATGGTGCCGTCACGGGACATCAGGTTCAGGAACTCTCCTTCATTTTGTTTAAGCGCGTCATAGTCTTCCTGGCAGCAGCGCACGGTCAAGCTCTTGTGCTGCCGCAGAGTACGGATCGCCTGACTGACAATGTCACGAATGACTGCCGGATCAAGTTCCAGCGCACGGCCGATAATTTTCTCAGAAATCTTTACCGCAAGAATTTTAAGTTCGTCTTTGCTTCTCTCCACCGACCGGCGATAATAATCCTCGGCGCGCGCGACATATTCAGCCGCTTTCGCCAGGCCTTCCTGGTGGCCGTTCACTTGCGACTCGTGATGAAGCTGCTCCTGTTTCTCCTGCGCTTTTGCCAGGATCTCTCCAGCTTCGTTTCGCGCTTGTTCTACTATTTCATTCGCTTGCGCCTGGGCTCTGGAGAGCAGATCTTTTGCGACCTGTGATGCTTCGTACACCTCTCCTTCAATCAAGGAAGATCGTCCTTCGAAATTGGAATATTCCGGATCGGCAGCAGAGCTGACCGTCTTCTTGATAATCTTCCCTTTGATCTCAGCCATGTTTACTCCAGAATGCTCCGCTTTGTGCGTCTCGATCTTGCATCCGGATCCAGGGAAGCAAATCTCGTCTCTACGTACGATTTATCGATCTTTCCTTTCCCGATCAAATCGCGGATTATCTCCAGGATTTCTGCAGCCTCCTCCGGAAGCGCTTCGGCGCGAACGGCCTTCTCAATGAGAATCAATCCCATGGGACGGGGGAGGCGCTGACCAACCTTTTTCAGCAAGTCCGGCTTTCCCTTCAAGATTCCGGCAAGTTTCGTTAATCCGAGATTCATGGTAGCTTCTTCGGACGAGACTGTTGAATATTCCAGAAGTCGTTTTGCCGCCATTTTGTGTTTTACAGGGTCTTCGGAGCGTGCCTTCTTAATTCCGGCCAAAAAATCTTCTTGCAGATGCGCCGGAAAACGCGATGCGGCAGCCGCGATGGCATTTTTGCCTGCAGGCGCAACAGCGCGCGTAATTTCGCGTATTCCCGTTTGCTGAACCAGAGCAAGAAGATCGTCTTCCTTCAGCAAATAAATCGTTTCCACGGACAATTCCGGGCTCCCCCACGGTGCCGTCATCGGGACAAAGCAGCTGCAGAAAACATCGAAAATCAGTTGCATCGATTCCGGTTCTTCGAATTTCACCGGATCCGGCTTCGGGAGTGCCGAGAGTTCCATGCAATCCATCAACCGCTGTCTGTACTCAGGTGAAAACCTGTCCAGGACGCCCCGCAGAACTCGCGGGTTCTCTTTGCGCAATAATTCCGCCATCCAGGAGGGATGGATCATCTCCAAATTCCTCTGCCGGACGTGCTGGTACAGATAGCCAAAGAGTTTGAGTACCATGTTGAGCCGGACTTCTCTGGGAAATTTCTCAAACTTGCGGATCTCTTTCTTGAACATCGCCACCCGGGCCTGAGGTAGAACGGAAAAAATTTCCTCGCGCTGCTGGCCGTAAATCAGGTATGCGTAAATAAATGCCTGGTCCCGGAGTGTCATCGCTTACCGTGTCGCGATCCGGTTCATCTCCCCTTGCAGATTGCTGCTTTTTCTTGCAGAAAAAATCAGCCCGATCGACAACAACGCAATCACTCCAAACACTGCAATTGCGGCAATCTTAAATGCAGGGACGCTTTCCGGAGATACCTTTAACGGCCCAAATATCACATAGGAAGCGGCCTGGTTCGAAACCGCAGCGGCGGCCGCAGGAATCTCGTTTCCCACCACAACGACATCTTTGGGGTCAAGATTCTGAATACTATTGGCTACGATCGCACGAACCGACTCTTCACGGTATGGAACTTCCCCTGCGGGATTCAACCGGTATTTGATCAGTACCGCGGCCTTTGGACGGTTGTCCGATGTATTCTCTTCCGGAACCAACTGCTCTTCGGGAAGTACAACATGGACCCGCGCCATCACCACTCCATCCATGGACTGGATTGTTTTCTCCAATTCACTGCAGAGCGCCTGCAGATAAAGAGCTTTTTCCTCCATTGCAGTCGGGATCAAACTTTGTTTCCCAAACGTTTCGGCAAATCCTTTTCCTGGAGGGCGGGGCAAGTCGTGTTGCTTCATGACCCGCCAGGACTTTTCCGCCATCTTTCCCGGCACCGCAATCATCCAGGTTGGAATCTCTCCTTCTTCCCGGACTTTCTTCGCTTCGATACCGCTTTGCTGCAACACCACCAGCACTTCGTTGGCCTGTTCCTCACTCATACCGTGCTGCAATTCCGTGCGGCCGCAGCCGGAATAAACAAACGCAAAACAGAAAATCAAACCGACAATCAGAAGCTCTCTTTTTTTCATAGGCTCACAATTGCATGTTCAGTGTGGTCTTTACACTTTCGACAAAATGCTGGACAACTTTGGTTGCCATATCCAGCTCTGTCGTGATCTTGCCGATTTCAGCCTGCATAGCAAGCATTTCCTGCGGAGAATATGTCCGCCCGCTGGTCGCATCCGATATGATTTGATTCAAACGGGTCTGTCCGCTGCGGATCTGATTGACCATTCCCTGCAGCTCATCCATATTCTTAATTTCCGGGACCTGGACGCTCTGTAACTCGGAAACGTTTTGAGATGGATCGATTCCCGGCACTTCCCCCGCATGCTGGATCTCAGGAGCTTTGTCCAGCGGGTTGATCTGATTTTGCGGTTGTAACTGAGCCGCATCCTGCTGATCTAATTGCTCCCGGAGCTTCTCAAAATCACTGACCTGTTGATTCGATTTCTGAATCTGCTGTTCTGCCTGCTCAAAAAGATTCTGATGTACCTGTTTGGCAACTCCTGCTGAAACCGGATCCATACTCCACCTCCAAAACGACTTCTAGGCGACCTTTTTTTGTCCCGTCAAAGCCGCTTTCATTTTACCCAACGCTTTCAAATGAAGACGCGACGCCCAGGACTTGGAAATGCTCAGCTTTTCCGCGGCTTCCTCCAATGAATACTCCTCAAAATAGTAATACCGAACCAAAAGACGCTCCCGCTCCTCCAGCGTTTCGAGAACGGTGTTCACTCTTTCCTTCGCCTGTTTTTCCAGCAATTCTGCTTCCGGAGAATCGTTCTTCCGGTCCTCGAGAACTCTGTCCACTGCTTCCATGCTGAGCAGGCAAACCGGTACAAGGCTTTGCAAAACCTGCTTCAATTCAGCTGCTTCCGCCTCGAGGCTTCGTTTCACTACCCCTTCTGCGGAAGTGAGGTGATCCTGAATCACCTCATTCGCTTTCTGGCTGAATTTGTGTTCCGCGTATGCAGAACGGGAAAGCCAGCCGATTTTTCGGAGTCCGTCATAAATCGCTCCACGGATCCGGTAATAGGCAAACGTCTTGAATGCTGTGCCTTTTCCGGATTGGAAATTTTTCAACGCCTGCATCAAACCGATGCTTCCGTAACCGATCAAATCATCCAGTTCAATGTGCGCCGGAAGTTTTTTCTTGATCTGAAACGCGATTGACTTGACGAGTGGAAGATAGCGCGCCGCTTCCGGGGCAAGATCCACGGTCTGTTCCATACATCCTACCTGGCTTTGTCCAGCAGACTGGAGATTCGCTCAAGTTTCTCCTGAATATACGGATCATCGCCAACGTGTTCGGCCAGCATCCCTTTCACTTTTTCCAGAACGTCGGCCGGTAGCGCTCCGCGAAAATCATCCAGGGCCAGATCCACAAACCGCTTCCCGAGCTCCGGCCTGTCCGTGATTTTCCCGAGGGATGTCAGCACTTCAGAAGAAATGCCCGAAAGGTCCTTGGCGCGCACCGGTCTGGCATCCGCCGGCGGAGTCTGGTCAGATGGCGCATCAACAGTCGTCTTCTTCCGGACCTCGTCCGGCTCGGGTGGCAGATGCGAGGACGCATCGGTCGATCTGATTTTCATGGTTCGCTAAAACAGCCCGGCATCAATGGCCGCCAGCCAGGACTTAGCCATCTTCCCTGGCGCGCCACCGGGATCCATCGACGCGGCCTTTTTTAAAGCGGCCACGCCCTCTTCTTTCTGCTTTGCCGCCACCAGCGCTTCTCCCAGATGAGCCAGAGAAAGAGCATTGTCCGGCTCCAGTTCGACAGCTTTGCGATTGAGCCGGATCGCCTCTTCAAAGTTCGCCTCGGCGACAAAAGTTTTTCCCATGAGCACATAAGGAAGACTCTTTTGCGGAGTCATCGCGCTCAGTCCTTCAAAGACTTCCCTGGCCGCTTTTATTTTTCCTTTCTGCAGCAGGAGATACCCTGCTTCGTACAGCACTTTCTCATCATTCCGCGTGAGTTCAGTCATGTGAAACTCCTCTTATCAGATGTTGTTAATCGCCTGTTTGGCAGCGTCGTCCCGGGCCTTGAGGATCTGGGAGATCAGCGTAAATCTCTGGGTATCTTCAGCAACTTTCTGCTGAAGCTCCAGGAGCGCCTGAACTTCGGGGCCAAGCGTGCCACCCTGCTCCTCAATGAACTGACCAATGTCGCCGGAGATCTTGCTGAGATCAGCAGCATCGCCTGTGATCCCGACATCTAATTTCGAACCAATTTCTATACCCATTTTTTTTCTTACCTCCTTACGTAACTGTTATCGGATGATTGAACAGAATGTTTCCTATTCCTTTACGGAAACCTGCGAAATCACCTCCATCGCCCGTTCCCATGCCTTTTTCGCCTTTTCAGCAGCCTCCTTCTCCTCGGGAGTTCCATCACGAAGGACTTCCTTGAACGATTCCAACCTCTCGCCGGTTTTCTTCTTGAATGTTGCTTTGCTGCGGGTGACACTGGAGAGATTCGGGTACTCTTCTTTGGTGATTTCGAGACGCTCGGAAGGAGCGCTCTTTACGGACCCGCCGGCAGCTCCCGACCTCAAACCGATTTGGAAAGATTTGAGCTCTTCATCGTTCTCAGATGGCATGAAAAGACTATACCGCATCGTCAGAAAAACAGCAATTCGCAGGAACCCGTTGGGTGCACGACAAATTTGTTGTAGGACTTGAGAAAGCGGTTTGTACCGCTGGCG